>JAZULP010000037.1:0-42639 GCA_045603165.1 Agathobacter sp.
GTCGTTACTTAGTGAATGGCGATGTAGTCGTCATGAACTTAGTAACGCGACGCCTGATGAAGAGCGAGAGCGTGCGCAATTTCATAGATAGGGACTCTTTTCGTATAATTTAACAAAACGTAATTGTAAGCTAAATCGTTACTTATTCGCGATGGATTTCACATGGCTTAAGGCCTTGCTCACTGGGGGTAGGCAGATAAGCACGAGTGTGAGCAGAGCTTCTGCACCGATGTATGCGCCATTGTAACAGATAGAGTACACAAGGGCGCTGTCTAAAAATTCTGGCATGAAGGTTGGAAAGAAGATGTATCCAGAAAGTGTGACAAATACAAATCTTCCGAGGACAGCCGCGATATACCCCTTAATGAGACTATGTTTTGATTTCGAGAAAAGACCAGATAGGCCTAGTGCTCCAAATGCAAAGATGTAGTCCAGAAGCATCTGGGGGAAGCTAATGATATATGGGTCAATAACAAGCTGTAGGATACCATAGGCAAGACCCGTGGTAAGCCCTATACCAAGACCATACCAGTTGCCAATTAAGGCAATAAAGAGCATGCTAAACAATGTGACAGAACCACCCATAGGCATGTCCCAAAGCTTTAGCATAGACGTTACCATGGCAAGTGCGATTGCCATAGCAGAGAATGTGAGCTGCTGTGCACTGAATTTCTTTTTGCTACCGAATAAGGCGCATCCAATGAGTAGAGCAGCAATCATTGCGATTACAAGAGCTGTGTAACCAACAGTTGTAAGTTGATAAGTAACACCATACTTATCAGTTACAGGGATTGCAAAAATAGACATAAAAAATCTCCTCCTTGTCTGCTGCCAGGGAGAAGTCTTTAAACTTACAATTCGCTTCCTTACGCCGGTACTAACCGGATCAAGTAGTGAGGGTCATATCTTTCGATAATCTCAGCCAAAGGCACCCCTAGCAAAAAATATTTTATTTACAAAAAGTAAAATACAGTATCTTGTATGATTCGTCAAGTCTATTTGTTGAAATGAATTTTAAACTTTGAAAAATACAGATATTTTTGCGCGCAGTAAATAGACAATATGTTATAATAATATCCGTTTGCTATAATTTGGGATTATATTATTTATAATAAATTGGAATTGTCTGGGAAATAACTTTTTCTTGTAATATGATTCACATAGGATTAAAATAATCACAAAAAAGAAGTCATATACATAAGATAGATGACTACTATTATATCAAAGGAGGACTATGATATGTCATACGTAGAAGAAGTAATCAAAAAAGTTTCAGAGAAAAATGCACAAGAGCCTGAGTTCTTACAGACTGTAGAAGAAGTATTATCATCTTTAAAGCCAGTTGTAGACAAAAACGAAGAAGTATATAGAAAGGCTGCACTTCTTGAAAGAATGTGTGAACCAGAAAGAGTGATTGAATTCCGTGTTGCGTGGGTAGATGACAATGGTCAGACACAGGTAAACAGGGGATACCGTGTACAGTTCAATGGTGCTATTGGACCTTACAAAGGAGGTCTCCGTTTCCATCCATCCGTAAACTTATCCATCATGAAATTCTTAGGATTTGAACAGACGTTCAAGAACAGCTTGACTACACTTCCAATGGGTGGTGCGAAGGGTGGTTCTGACTTTGACCCACGAGGAAAGAGTGATGGAGAGATCATGAGATTCTGTCAGGCATTTATGACAGAGCTTTATCGTCATATTGGGCCAGACGTTGACGTTCCAGCTGGAGATATCGGTGTAGGTGCAAAAGAAGTAGGTTATATGTACGGACAGTATCGTCGCATCAGAGGAGCTTTCGAAAATGGTACATTAACAGGTAAAGGACTTTCATTTGGTGGTTCTTTAATTCGTCCAGAAGCTACAGGCTATGGCGCAGTTTACTATACATGTGAAGTATTAAAACACGAAGGCGAAACCATCGAAGGTAAAACAGTTGCCCTTTCAGGTTTCGGTAACGTAGCATGGGGTGCTGCTAAGAAAATCGCTGAATTAGGGGGAAAAGCAGTTACACTTTCCGGCCCAGACGGATACATCTATGATCCAGATGGAATCGTAACAGAAGAAAAAATTAACTACTTACTTGAAATGCGTTCTTCAGGACGTGACAAAGTGCAGGATTACGCGGATAAATTTGGCTGCCAGTTCTTCCCAGGCGAAAAACCATGGGGACAGAAGGTTGACATCGCTATGCCATGTGCTACACAGAACGACGTGAACATGGAACAGGCAAAGAGAATCGTTGCAAATGGCGTTAAATACTACATTGAAGTTGCAAACATGCCAACTACAAACGATGCATTAAAATATTTAATGGACGAAACAGATACAATCGTAGCACCTTCAAAAGCTGTTAATGCTGGTGGTGTGCTAGTATCCGGTCTTGAAATGAGCCAGAACTCAGAACGTTACAGCTGGACAGCAGAAGAAGTAGACGAAAAATTACATAGAATTATGATTGGTATCCATGATTCTTCAGCAGCTGCTGCTGAAGAATACGGCTTAGGCTACAACCTTGTTGCAGGTGCAAATATCGCAGGCTTTAAGAAGGTTGCAGAAGCTATGCTGGCACAGGGCGTGTTCTAGCATTGATAATAAGATACACAAAAAGAAAGGTTGCCCATCGGGCAACCTTTTATTCTTTTATCCATAGCTTCTCGCTAGCTTCCAATACTTCAATAATATATTGTCGTTTATTTTGTGGACAATCTAAATAGATTTCTCGTATTCTGCTGGGTAATACATCATGATTTTTTTGTTTTCCCTTTATTAAGTAATCAAGATCCATCCCAAGAATCTCACTTACCTCAATAAGATTTTCTAAGGAAAGCCCTGCAACACCGCGTTCAACACCCCCATAATGTTTAACAGAAATATTCAGCTTTTCTGCCATTTGTTCTTGGGTAAAATGCATACTTTTCCTTTTTGTTTTCATTCGAATCCCCATTTGTAATTTGTAGTCGTTCATGTTTTATACCTTCCAAGTCCCTATATAGGTTTAGTTTACTATTACCAAATTATTCCTAAAACAAAGCAAATGGTGTTGTAAAGGAGAACCTGATGGGTTATAATTTAAAAATAAAGAGTCCATAAAAGAGGAATTATAATATTTAATTATATACTGAAATGAAAGGAGTATTCATGAGAACAAAAGATAAACGAAAGACAAGAAAATTAAGCATCATTATGAAACAATTAATGTCAATCGGTTTTGTGGTTTGGGTTGCAATCGCAATTGTTGTTACAATTGTTACGATTTCTCGTAGAGAGGATATGGTAGAGATGGCTGGTGCAGAATGTGTAGCAGTTTCTTCATTACTGAGCTCTTACATAGATGCATCTGATGTTGAAATGGCGGGTACAGATGATGAGATTTATATGGATTTGAAGAAACAATTAAATCAAGCCATGAAAGATGCAAATATGGAGTATGTATATACGCTGTGGACAGATGGGACTACAGTTTATTATGGTGTAGATGGCAGTGAGGATAGTGAAGTATATGGTGAAACATTTGAAGAACCGTATGATTATTTAGCGCCTGCGTTTCAGGGGGGATATGTAGTTGACACGGAGCTGGTGCCAGATGGAGCTGGAAATCATTATATTACGGCATATGTTCCTTTAATAGATGAGGCTGGTGATGTAACTTCCATTTTGGCATGTGACTTTAATGCTAATGGGGTATATGCAAAGGTATTAAAGGCTTGGAGATGGCTTTTTATATATGCGACATGCGGAACGCTTCTTGCGTCGCTTAGTCTGTACCTAATTGTAAGCGGAACAGTAAAAAATATTACAAAATTAAATGATAAAATAGATGAGCTGGTATATAGTAATGGTGATTTGACAAAGCAAATCGATGTAAAATCAGGGGATGAGTTAGAAAATTTAGCGAATTCCATCAATTCTCTTATGAACTATATACGAGAGGTTGTTGTCAACATCTCTAATGGTTCCAAGCAGGTCAATAACGCATCTAATTTGATGGCAGCTGATTTGGATAAGGCACAAGGAGCAATTACAGATGTTTCTGCAACAATGGAAGAGATGAGTGCCGGCATGGAGGAAACAAGTGCCAGTCTTATCGAGATCACGCAAAATGTTTTGGCGGTTTATGATGAGGTTGAGATCATCAGCAATCGGGCTAGCGATAGTGCAAATTATTGCGCGGAAGTTATGAATAAGGCAAATGAGATTAACGAAGCTTGTTCTATTACGCAACAAGTAGCACATCAGAAAGTGCAGGAAATTGCGATAACCATTTCAGAAAAAATAGCAAATTCAAAACGAGTAGAAGAAATCAATGAATTGGTAGCCAGCATTCTTCAAATCTCAAATCAAACGAATCTTCTATCTCTAAATGCAAGTATTGAAGCAGCCAGAGCTGGGGAAACAGGTAGAGGATTTGCGGTCGTAGCAGAGGAAATCGGGAATCTTGCTAATGATTGTAAGGATTCCGCGTCTCGAATTAGTGAAGTCAGCTCTTATGTAATAAAAGCAGTGAATGAGCTGGCAGAAGAGTCGGAGAAAATGCTTGAATTCTCAAGAACTGAGATATCTAATAGCTGTGAGAGCTTAAAGGATGCAAGTCAAAGCTATAAGAATGATGTAAATGAGATTGGTGGCCTTATGGAGGATTTTACAAATTCGTGTGAGAGCCTCAAAAACATCATGAATGGTATTAAGGAATCAATTAACACTACAAATATTGCTGTAGAAGAGTCTGCAAAAGGTGTAAGTACGACTGCAGAAAATATGGTGACACTTACTGCTTCTACCGAGAATATTATGGAAAAAGCAAATGAAAATGTACTTACTTCAAGTTCCTTAGATGATGAGATACATAAATTTAAATTCTAGGCGAAAAGTCTTGCAACGGAGTGATATGTCCCCTATCAAGTAGGTATCGGACATATCACTTTTGTGTTATAAGGCTTTTTTTCTTGTTTCCATAGTCAAAAAGAGTTATAATAATCAAATAGTGTTTTACAACAGTCATTTTTAAGATAAAGGAAACTTATGAGATTTGATGATTTAGAGATTTTAGACTTAAATGAATACGAGGATGAAAATTCTGAGGATGTTATAGTTCATGTATTTGATAGGGGACCACATCATAAATCGAGGGAAGAACAGGAAGAAATCGATTGGAAGAAGGAAATCCTTAGCTGGGTACTTACCATAGGTATTACAGTATTAGCTATGTTTGTTTTGAAAAATTATGTCATTATCAATGCGAATGTACCTACGGGTTCTATGGAAAATACCATTATGCCTGGCGATAATCTTTTTGGCAATCGTCTGGCATATTTGATGAGTGAACCAGAGCGTGGGGACATCATCTTTTTCTATTTCCCTGATGATGAAAGCCAGAAATATGTAAAGAGAATCATTGGTTTACCGGGAGAAACGGTCAGCATTTTGAACGGTAAGATTTACATAGATAATTCAGATGTTCCACTAGATGAGCCATATCTGAAGGAAGAGTGGACGGTAAAAACGGGTCCATACGTATTTCATGTACCAGATGGCTGCTATTTCGTCTTGGGTGACAATCGTAATAATTCTGCGGATGCCCGTGTTTGGTTCAATCCGTACGTTGCAAAAGAGAAAATTATAGGCAAGGCATTGTGGGTATATTTCCCATTTGATAGATGGGGTGGAATAGAGTAGCCTTGTAATAAAGGGGTTTTGATATGGTTACAATATTGGCAAAAGCATTGAAGCTGGAGGAATATCCAGCAGACAAGAGGAGAAGCGCTTACGGTCAGCTCTGCGGTATCGTAGGCATCGCATTGAATGTGCTACTATTTGCAGGTAAGTTTTTGGCTGGAGTAATGAGCAATTCTATTGCGATTACGGCCGATGCATTTAATAACCTGTCTGATGCAGGTTCCTCGGTAGTTACACTGTTTGGCTTTAAGCTGGCAGAACAAAAACCAGATTCTGAGCATCCATTTGGACATGGGCGTATGGAATATTTGGCAGGGCTTATCGTATCTGCGGTTATTCTCATGATGGGATTCGAGCTCGTAAAGGATTCCATTGATAAAATTATTCATCCAACAGAGATAACATTTTCTCTTGCTGTAATGGTAATTTTGATTGCGTCTATCGTGTTAAAATGCTATATGGCACTTTACAATTTCAAATATGGCAAACGCTTTGAATCTGCTACGTTGAAGGCTACTGCTACGGATAGCTTAAGCGACTGTATTTCTACAGGGGTAGTGCTTGTAGCTACTTTAATTGGCTATTTTACAGATGTGCAGATAGACGGATTCTGCGGAATTGCAGTAGGTATTCTGATTTTTGTAGCAGGTATCAATGCGGCCAGAGAAACGCTGAATCCACTTTTGGGACAGGCACCAGAGCCAGAATTTGTAGAGCAGATTGAAAATATGGTATTGGAATTTGACAAAGAAGCGATTATCGGTATTCATGATATGATTGTGCATGATTATGGTCCGGGGCGCAGAATTATTTCTCTTCATGCAGAGGTGCCCGCGGAAGGTGATATGCTACAGCTTCATGATGTAATTGATAATCTGGAGATGAAGCTTTGTATGGAATTGGGGTGTCTTACAACCATTCATATGGACCCAGTTGTTACCACAGATGAACGTGTCACTGAATTAAAGATAAAGACCAAAACCATAGTAAAAGACATTGGAGATAAGCTATCGCTTCATGATTTTCGTGTGGTATTCGGGGAGACCCATACTAATTTAATCTTTGATGTGGTAATCCCTTTTGAATTTGCTTTATCCGATGGAGAAACGGTAAAGCTCATTCAGAGTCGTATTAGAGAGAAAATTGGTGAGAATTATTTTGCCGTAATTAATGTTGATAAACCTTCTGTTCGCGTGTAAAGCGATAGAAGGTGGAACAATGTCCCAGCATAAATGAAAACACAGCATATTGACTAATATGCATAAAGGAGGAATACAAAATGCCAGAAAATACAAGTTGCAGCAGTGCATCTACTTGTGGTAGAAGTAGCTGTGAAGGTTGTCCAAGTAAAGAAAAAACTAGTATGTTAGAGGAGATGAATGCCTATTCCAATATAAAGCACGTAATCGGTGTTGTAAGTGGAAAAGGTGGCGTAGGTAAATCTTTTGTGACCTCTTCTCTTGCTTCTATGATGGCAAAGGCCGGATATAAAGTAGGTATTCTCGATGCTGATATTACAGGTCCATCGATTCCAAAAATGTTTGGAGTAAAAGGACAAGTTTATGGGGAAGAACGTGGTATCGTTCCAATGGAGTCCAAAGACGGTATCAAAATCATTTCTATCAACTTAATGATGGATGATGAAGAAGCTCCTGTTGTATGGAGAGGTCCTGTTATTGCGGGTGCTGTAAAGCAGTTCTGGAGTGAAACCTATTGGGGAGAAATTGACTATTTATTTGTAGATATGCCTCCAGGAACAGGTGATGTTCCACTTACTGTATTCCAGTCACTTCCTGTAAATGGAATCGTTATCGTAACTTCTCCACAGGAGCTGGTACAGATGATTGTGAAAAAGGCCTACAATATGGCAAACATGATGAATATTCCGGTACTCGGAGTAGTAGAAAACTTTAGTTTCTTAAAATGCCCAGATTGTGGAAAGCAGATTAACATCTTTGGTGAGAGCAAAATTGAGGAAGTATCGAATATGCTTGGGGTCAATCTTCTAGGTAAGCTTCCATTAAACCCTGTATATGCAGAGGCTGCAGATAAAGGCGAGTTCTACGATATTGACAATCCTTATTTAGAAGTGGCAAAAGAGATTTTAGAAAGAATCTAGTTGGAGGTTTTCATGAAAAAGGCACTTTGTTTTTTGAAAGAGAAACTGTTCACAAAACGACAGATTGAACATTCCGAAAAATATTTACAAATCATTAGCTTTTTAAATAAATATTCATTCATATTTGATGCTTTGCTTGCGATGTTCGTGGTATTCCTAGTGGAATTGGCTTCACGATGGAGCATTGTGTCATCCTTTGAATTTATTATAAAAACTCCGCTTGTATTCTTTTATAATTCATTTATTGTATTTGCATCACTAACATTGGTGTATTTATTTAGAAGACGAGCTTTTGTCCGTGTAATCATGAGTTCTTTTTGGATAATTTTAGGGATTATCAATGGTATTGTACTTTCTAATCGTGTAACACCATTTGGTTTTGCAGATTTAACGGTCGTATCTGACTTTATGACAATGTTAAACACCTACATTTCACCGGGTGTGATGCTAATAATTATAATTGCTTTGATTGTTTTCCTTTTGGCATGTACTTTACTTTATGTGCACGGACCTATTTATCAGGGACGGCAGCGTCGTCTTGTAGCACTTGTTTCCATTTTGGCAATTGTTTTCATTGCGATTCCTGCTACCACTACTATGGCACAGGAAAGAAATGTTGTAGCAAGTTATTTTACCAATATTGCTCAGGGTTACAAAGATTATGGCTTTGTGTATTCCTTTTCTTCCGGTATAGTAAACTGGGGGATGGACGAGCCTAAAAATTATGATGAAGAAGTCATAGATGCACTTATGGCAGCCGTAGAAAGCGAAAAGGCCGTAACTACGGTTACTGGAGAGAATGGACCAAATATTATCACTGTACTTTTGGAATCCTTTGTAGATCCGTATGAGTACAATTTTATGACCTATAGTCAGGACCCAACCCCTTTCTTCCATCATCTGGAACAGAATTATACATCTGGTTATTTGGAAATGCCTGTTGTTGGTGCTGGTACTGCGAATGCAGAATTTGAGATATTAACAGGTATGAAGCTCCAGTACTTCGGTACGGGTGAATACCCATGCAAAACCGTTTTGAAAGAGGTTCCAAACTGTGAAAGTATTGCATCAGTTTTGAAACCATTGGGATATGGCACACATGCAGTTCACAATAATGGTGGCAACTTCTATAGCCGTGTACATGCATTTTCCATGATGGGATTTGATTCCTTTACAAGCAAAGAATTGATGGATATTACAGAATTTACGCCTAACCAGGGCTGGGCAGAGGATTCTATCCTCGCAGAGGAAACTATGAAAACTCTTACATCTACAGAAGGTCCTGACTTAACATATGTTATTACGGTTGGTCAGCATGGTGTTTATCCGGAGGAAAAGGTAATTGAAAATCCATATTGTGAAGTATATGGACTTGAGACACAAGAAGAAACAAATGCGTGGACCTATTATATGCATCAGGCGAATAAAACAGATCAGTTCATGCAGGAATTGGTGACTGCACTAGAAGCACTAGGCGAAGATACCATTGTTGTATTTTGGGGGGACCACCTTCCGACTATGGGCTTAGAGGATAGTGAAATGGTTTCCGGTGACATTTACAAAACCAAATATGTCACATGGAACAACTTTGGTCTGGAAAAAAATGACAAGGATTTGTACGCATACCAGTTGATGGCAGATATCTATAATCAGGTGGGTATCCACGAAGGCACATTATTAGCTTATCACCAGACGCAGTCTGATAATCCTGATTTTCAGGCATATATAGATGGTATTGAACAATTGCAGTATGACATCCTTTATGGGGAGCGTTACTGCTATGATGGAGTAATCGATAAATACCCTGCTACGGATATTGTAATGGGTATTGATGATGTAATTATTACAGAGGTTTACATCTCTCCTGCGATTGAAAATCGCTTAGTTTTAAAGGGAGCTGGATTCACACGGTGGAGTAAGGTATATGTAAATGGTGAAAAGGTCGGTACCGAATATGTATCCGGAAACGAACTTATGATTAACACAGCGAGAATTCAAGACGGTGCCACTCTTGTGGTGAATCAAAATGGTTCTAAGAATACCATTTTCAGAAGTTCGAATGAGTGGGTTTATGTAGAGCCAATTGATACAGAAAACACGGAGACGACAGAACACGCCGAGAATCCGGAAGCACCTAGTGATGAGGGGCTTCAAGAATAAATACAAAAAAGATGCCAAACGGCATCTTTTTTATTTAATGGAAAATTCTTATCAATGATTATAATCGAAAATCTATGCTTCCTCCCAGATGGGGTGTCACGGATTGTTCCATGAGACTAATAAGCTGAGAATTCATGGCTTCACTCATATCCATAGCCTGATCCAGCATTTCAACACTAACAGCTTGTGCAACACTTCCAATGGAAGCTGTTCCATAAGAACTCACTGCACTTAATGCAGATGATACGGCTCCAATCTCCATAAAATTCCCTCCCTAATAATGGTATTTTTTAAGTATAATCATTATGACATGAAAGGTAAAAAAAGGCAATAATAAATTTTGCTAAAATCGGAACTGTATTTACTGTCTTGTCAGATGTAAAGACATTTGGTATACTCATAAGAAAACTGTGAAACATATGACAGGAGGGTATCATGTCATTATCAATAAAAGACAAAATAAAGCAGCTGAAAAAAGAAAAGAATGCAGTCATCCTTGCGCATTACTATGTATTGGATGAAATACAAGAAATTGCGGATTATGTAGGTGATTCTTTTTATTTAAGTAAAAAAGCGAAGGAATTAGAAGAGGACATTATTGTACTATGCGGTGTGTCCTTTATGGGAGAAAGTGCCAAGATATTAAATCCGGACAAGCGAGTGCTATTACCAGACAAGGATGCAGATTGTGCCATGGCACATATGGTGGATTTAAACAATATTAAAAGTATACGAGAGAAATATGAGGATTTGGCAGTGGTGTGTTATATCAATTCAACCGCGGAAATTAAATCTCATGCCGATGTATGTGTTACATCATCCAATGCAGTTAAAATTGTAAAAAATCTTCCAAACCAAAACATATTTTTTATACCAGACGGAAATCTGGGGCAATATGTAGCGGAGCAGGTGCCAGAGAAAAATGTGATTTTAAATAAAGGATATTGTCCAGTGCACCATGTACTGACTCTAGAGTCAGTAAAGAACGCGAAGCAGCTGCATCCCGAGGCAGAATTTCTGGTGCATCCGGAATGCGTGAAGGCCTTGCTGGATGAGGCGAATTACATAGGAAGTACCTCTGGTATTATAAATTATGTAAATAAAAGTGATTGTCAGGAATTTATTATTGGTACAGAGATTGGAGTTTTTTATGAATTAAGGAAACGCAATCCGGAAAAGAAATTCTATACCTTAACGAATCATCAGATTTGTCCTGATATGAAATTAATTACATTGGAAAAGGTTTATGATGTGTTGAAAAACGAGAGCAATCAGGTTGTGGTAACGGAACAGCTTCGCAAAACAGCACTGAAGCCATTAAACAGAATGTTGGAGTTGGCGAAATAGGAACAGAATATGAAAACGGATATAGTAATTGTGGGTAGTGGATGCGCAGGCTTGTATTGTGCACTTCATTTGCCACAGGAAAAACAGATTATAATTATTACAAAGGAAGATGTAGAAAGTAGTGATTCCTATCTGGCACAGGGTGGAATCTGTATGCTAAAAGACATGTCTGATTATGACAGTTTTATGGAGGACACCTTAAAGGCTGGTCACTATGAAAATGATAGGCATGCGGTGGATGTCATGATACGTTCTTCTCAGGATGTGCTTGCAGATTTACTTTCCTATGGAGTGGATTTTCAAAGGGATGAAGATGGAGAGCTTCTTTATACAAGAGAAGGGGCGCATTCTAGTAAGAGAATTCTTTTCCATGCAGATATTACCGGGAAAGAGATTACCGGAAAATTGCTGGCGGTAGCAAGAAAGAGAGAGAATATTACGATTTACGAATATACCACTATGACAGATTTGATGGTGGATGGTAATTGTTGTGAGGGTATAGTGATAGAAACTGCGGATGGAGAGACAGATAGCATTAAAGCGGATGCCACCATACTGGCAACGGGTGGAATCGGTGGTTTATATCCTCATTCGACTAATTTTCGGCATCTGACAGGCGATGGGATAACTGTGGCGAAAAAATATGGTGTAGAACTGAAAGATATGAATTATGTTCAGATACATCCAACCACCTTTTATACAACAGATAAAACAGAGCGCAGCTTTTTAATTTCGGAATCCGTCCGAGGTGAAGGCGCAAAGCTTCGAGATAAGAATGGCAATCGTTTTGTAGATGAGTTGTTACCAAGAGATTTGCTTACCAAGGCCATTTATGAGCAAATGGAAAAGGATGAAACAGATTATGTATGGGAGGACTTTCGGGATATTCCAGAGGAGGAGTTAATCAGTCATTTCCCCAATATTATAAAATACTGTTTCGATCATGGTTATGATGTGCGAAAGGAATGTATTCCGATTGTGCCAGCCCAGCACTATTTCATGGGAGGCATCAAGGTAAATGATGTTAGCAAAACCTCCATGGACGCATTGTATGCAGTTGGAGAAACTGCTTGTAACGGGGTGCATGGAAGAAACAGGTTAGCAAGTAATTCGTTATTAGAAACTTTAGTATTTGCAAAGCGAGCGGCAAAAGATATAGCTAGGAATTCAAAGAAAAGAGGTAGAACCATGTTATTTGATCAGA
The DNA here is from genome assembly GCA_045603165.1 of Agathobacter sp. Taxonomy (GTDB): domain Bacteria; phylum Bacillota; class Clostridia; order Lachnospirales; family Lachnospiraceae; genus Roseburia. The sequence goes on from JAZULP010000037.1 coordinate 12,510, forward strand.
CAACTTTAAAATTAAATGTAGACCCACTTATTAAATCAGCTATCCGCGAGGATATTACGAGTGAGGATGTATCTGCAAACAGCGTAATGCCAGAGTCGAAATTGGGTATCGTAGACCTGATTTGTAAACAGGATGGTATTATTTGCGGACTCCCTATTTTTGAGCGTGTGTTTAAACTTATGGATGAAACAACAGAAGTTGAATTTTATGTAAAAGATGGAGATGCAGTAACCAAGGGTCAGTTGATGGCAAAAATTAAAGGTGATATTCGTGTATTGTTAGGTGGAGAAAGAACTGCCCTAAATTATCTACAGAGAATGAGTGGTATTGCTACCTATACCCGCTCCGTAGCTGATTTGCTAGAAGGAACAAAAATTAGATTATTAGATACCAGAAAGACCTCCCCAAACAATCGTATTTTCGAAAAATATGCGGTAAGAATTGGCGGAGGAAATAACCATAGATATAATTTATCAGATGGAGTGTTGTTAAAGGATAACCACATCGGGGCAGCGGGAAGTGTTGCTAAGGCTATTCAGATGGCAAAGGAATATGCTCCATTTGTCCGTAAAATTGAAGTGGAAGTAGAAACTTTAGAAATGGTAAAGGAAGCAGCGGATTCAGGTGCTGATATTATTATGCTGGACAACATGACACATGAGCAGATGGAAAAAGCAATCGAAATCATTGATGGCAGAGCAGAGGTAGAAGTATCTGGTAACGTAACCAAGGATAACATTGCAAAGTACATTGATTTAGGTATAGACTGCATTTCCAGTGGAGCATTGACGCATTCCGCACCGATTATGGATGTTTCCTTAAAAAATCTCCACGCGATTTAACAATGGTTAGAGACATGCGATTAAGAATGTGATGAAAGAATGTTACGAAAAATGTGCTGAAGGGATTATGGGGGAACTATGAGTGGCGAACAGAGACGAGAACAGCTTATAAAAATAATAAGGCAAAGTAAAACACCAGTATCTGGAAGCGAATTAGCCAAGCAGGTAAATGTCAGCCGACAGGTTATCGTTCAGGATATTGCATTATTGCGTGCAAATGGAGTAGATGTCATCTCTACCAACCGAGGATATTTAATTGGGGACCATGGAAAGGTAAGTCGTGTCTTTAAGATTCACCATGAGCCAGAGGATGTAGAAACAGAGTTAAATCTCTTTGTGGATTTCGGAGGTTACGTCAAGGATGTTTTTGTATATCATAAGGTATACAATATTATTCAGGCGGATATGAATTTAAAATCCAGAGCAGATGTCCGTAAATATCTTGGGGAACTGGCATCTGGAAAATCTACCCTGCTCATGAACGTGACCTCAGGGTACCATTATCACACGATTTTGGCAGATAATGAAGAAACACTTGATATGATTCAGGCGGAGCTACAGGCCAAAGGTTTTCTTGCCAAACTACAGGACTATGAGCCTGTAGATTTTTGGAAAAAAGATTGACGAATAAATATTTGCGTATTATCATAGGTCAGTGGAAGCATTCCATTGACATAGATAAGTGATAGAAGCAGGAGGCTTATTCATGGGCGGATTTTTCGCAGTAGCAGCAAAAGAATCATGTGTGTTAGATTTGTTTTATGGAACAGATTATCATTCGCATTTAGGAACCAGAAGAGCAGGTATGGCAGTGTATGGTGAAAGCGGATTTGACCGTGCTATTCACAATATCCAGAATTCACCGTTCCGTACGAAATTTGAGAAGGATGTAGAAGAATTACAAGGAAACATGGGTATTGGATGTATTTCCGATTTTGAGCCACAGCCCTTGTTGGTACATTCTCATTTAGGTAGCTTTGCCATTACTACTGTTGGTAAAATCGCAAATGCCAAAGAACTGGTAAATGAATGCTATGAATCCGGTAAAACCCATTTCCTTGAAATGAGCGGTGGTAGTATCAATCCAACAGAGGTTGCAGCTGCTATTATTAATCAGAAGGACACCATCTTGGATGGTTTAAAATTTTTGCAGGAAAAAGTAATTGGTTCTCTCAGCGTTTTGATTTTGACGAAGGATGGTATTTATGCATCCAGAGATCGTCTGGGTCGTACACCTATTATTGTCGGTCAAAAAGAGAATGCATACTGTTATTCATTTGAAAGCTTTGCTTACTTAAATCTGGGGTATACTGATTATAAAGAATTAGGACCAGCAGAAATTACATTCATGACACCTGATGGTGTAGAAACTTTGAGTGAACCGGGGAAAGAGATGAAAATGTGTTCCTTCCTCTGGGTGTATTATGGTTATCCAACCTCTACATACGAGGGAGTAAATGTAGAAGAAATGCGTTATGAAACGGGACGTCGTATGGCTAGGCGTGATAATGTACATGCAGATTATGCAGCAGGTGTTCCAGATTCAGGTGTTCCGGCAGCGATTGGCTACTCCAATGAGGCACGCGTATCATTTACCCGTCCATTTATCAAATATACACCTACATGGCCACGTTCCTTCATGCCAACTAGTCAGGCACAGAGAAACATGATTGCGCGTATGAAACTGATTCCGGTGCAGCCATTGATTAAGGACAAAAAACTATTATTAGTAGATGACTCGATTGTTCGTGGAACCCAGTTGGGTGAAACTTCAGAGTTTTTATACGAAAGCGGTGCCAAGGAGGTACATGTACGTCCTGCCTGCCCTCCAATTATGTATAGCTGTAAATACTTGAATTTTTCCCGCTCTACATCGGAAATGGATTTGATTACCCGTAGGGTCATTATGGAAAGAGAAGGTGAAATTACGGACGAATTATTGGCGGAATATACCAATCCAGACAGCGAGAAATACAAAGAAATGGTAGAGGCAATTCGCCAGAAATTAGGCTTTACTTCTTTACAGTATGCCAGATTGGATGACATCATAGATGCGATTGGAATTTCACCATGTAAGCTTTGTACCTATTGTTGGAGTGGAAAAGAGTAAAACTTTCCATTGGTTTACACAAAACAGAATTCATGATAAATTAAAGTCAGGTTTTTATAGCCTGACTTTTTTGTTGGTTCGCTAGCGAACTCTTTGTTCGTTACTTTAGAATTTGGAGGTTCATATGAGACGGATGGAATTTAAAATGGAGCGCCCAGGCCTTACAAAGGTAGGAGACCGCCTTTCTGTTACAGAGGGTAGGCTGCCAGCATCCTATTATTATACAATTGAACATGCAATTGCCATGTCTGGGAATTATACGGTAAGTGAACGATTAAAAGCCACAGAGGGAGTGGTAGTAGATATTATTGAAACCGACAAGGGTTTCTTTGTCATTATGGAGTTTGAAGAATAATGAAGATTTTATTGACCGCAATCAATGCAAAATATATACATTCCAATTTGGCAGTATATTCGCTAAAAGCAGCCGCAAAGGGATATGAAGATATGGTAGAAATTGCAGAGTTTACCATCAACAATTCGGTGGATTATATTTTAGAAGAGGTTTATAAAAGAAAGCCTGATGTATTGATGTTTTCCTGTTATATCTGGAATCTTTCAATGATAGAAAATGTCATGAGGGAATTCCACAAGCTCTGTCCAGCCATTCCCATCTGGGTAGGTGGTCCGGAGGTATCCTTTGAAGTGGAAGACTTTCTGCAAAAGCATAAAGAGGTGACGGGGCTGATGATGGGAGAAGGAGAAGTTACCTTTCAACAGCTGTGTCAGCATTACATTGAAGCAGGTGTTGGCTTGGAAGATATTCTGGGAATTGCTTATCGCAAACAAACTTCTGAGGGGGAGATGCTTTATGTCAACCCATGGCGTGCCATTATGAATATGAGTGATATTCCATTCTGCTATGATAAATTAGAGGATTTTTCTAATCGTATTATATATTATGAGAGTAGCCGAGGGTGTCCTTTTTCCTGTAGCTACTGCCTGTCTTCGATAGATAAGAAGCTGCGGTTTCGCGATTTGAAGATGGTAAAAGAGGAGCTACAGTTTTTCATAGACCAAAAGGTTCCCCAGATTAAATTTGTAGATAGAACCTTTAACTGTCAGCACGCGCATGCAATGGCAATCTGGCAGTATATTATGGAGCATGATAATGGTTTTACCAATTTTCATTTCGAGATATCTGCGGATTTATTAAATGAGGAAGAATTAAACCTTATGTCTCAGATGCGTCCAGGACTGATTCAGCTAGAAATTGGCGTGCAGTCCACCAATGAAGTAACGATAAAAGAAATCAAACGAACCATGAAGCTGGAGCGTTTGAAGGAAATTGTAAAAAAGATAAAAGGCTTTGGCAATATCCATCAGCATTTGGATTTGATTGCAGGGCTTCCATATGAGGATTACGATACTTTTCGTAAATCCTTTAATGAAATTTATGAACTACAGCCGAATCAGTTACAGATGGGGTTTTTAAAGGTGCTCAAGGGTTCGTATATGTACAAACACGCGAAGGAATACGGCATCCTGTACCATGACAATCCGCCTTACGAGGTATTGTCTACAAAATGGTTAAGCTATGAGGATATTTTGAAAATGAAACGCATTGAGGAAATGCTAGAGGTCTACTACAATAGTGGGCAGTTTGAGATTGCCATGAGAGTGCTAAAACAGCAGTTTGACAGTGCGTTTGATATGTTTCAAAAGCTGGGAGATTTTTATGAAAGCCGCGGACTTTTTGGGATGAGCCATTCTAGAATTAAGCGATGCGAAATTCTGCTCGATTTTGTAGACCAGGAGTGGAAAGATTTGGAAAACAAAGACTCCATATATGACTGTATAAAAGAAGCACTAGTTTTTGATTTATACTATAGAGAAAACTGCAAAAGTCGTCCGAGCTGGGCACAGGATACAGGTGCTTTTAAGGCAGTTACGCATTTTTATTGCAGAAATGGAAAATTGTCTCATGTGGAGCCATTCCATTTTGATTTCCTGAATGGAGATTATGCCTACAGGAAGGAGCCCTTGTGGGTGTTGTTTTCTTACGATAAAAGAGATATCTTAAGCCATCAGGCTCATGTGGAATATGTATCGGCGCATATCAATTAGGATTAAGATAGAGAGAAGGATACCAAGTTACTATAGTTAGAAAGGAAAATTATGGCAGCAAAAAGGACGGAAGAAATTTTAAGACGTTTAGATGAAGTATACGGCACAGAATATATCTGCTACCTTAATCATGAGAATCCATGGCAGCTTTTAATAGCAGTTATTTTAAGTGCACAGTGTACCGATGCTAGAGTGAATATTGTCACCAAGGATCTGTTTGTCAAATATGATAGTCTCGAAAAGTTTGCAAATGCAGATTTGAAAGAATTGGAGCAGGATATTCATTCTACGGGCTTTTATCATAACAAGGCGAAAAATATCATTGGATGTGCGCAGCGTCTGGTTGAGGTTTACAGAGGAGAAGTGCCTGATCAGCTTGAGGAACTGTTGACACTACCTGGAGTAGGGAGAAAAACGGCAAACGTAATTCGCGGAAACATTTATAATGAACCAAGTATCGTAGTGGATACCCATGTAAAGAGAATTTCCAATCGATTGGGCTTTACCAAGGAGCAGGACCCGGAAAAAATTGAATTTGAGCTGATGCGTAAGCTACCAAAGGATCATTGGATTTTATATAACATTCAGATTATATCCTTCGGGAGAAATATATGTTTTGCCAGAAGCCCGAAATGCGGAGAATGCTTTTTATATGATTTGTGTAAAGCGAAGGATAAGCAAGTAAATGATAAATGAGTATGTAGTAATTGATTTGGAAATGACAGGCTTATCGGCAAAAACTGACCAAATCATAGAAATCGGAGCAATTAAAATAAAAAACAACCAAATTGTGGATAAATTTGAAGCATTGGTTAATCCTAAGTGTAGGATTCCGACCAGAGTATCGGAGCTGACCGGCATCACCGATGAAATGGTGATGCATGGGATGGACAAAGATGAAGCAATTGCCAAGCTGCTGGAGTTTATTGGAGAGCATATTCTCGTGGGACAGAATATAGGTTTTGATTATAGCTTTTTAAAGCAGTGGGCGGTCAATCACAAACGTCCGTTGGAACTAAAGGCTTGTGACACATTAAAGCTTGCCAGAATGCTGCTACCTGCAGAGCAGTCTAAAAAGCTCGGGGCATTGTGTTCATACTTTGGAATTGAAAGGAATCGGGAGCATAGAGCAATGGACGACGCCATAGAAACCTGGCAGATTTTTGAAAAACTAAAGGTTTTGGCTGTCAAACGCGACAATTATGACACATATCTTGAACCAAGGATGTTGACCTATAAAGCGAAAAAACAGTCACCTGCTACAGCAAGGCAGATACAAAGATTACAAGAATATCGTCAGAAACATCAAATAGGTGATGAAATAAATTGGGAGAACCTCACCAAAAGTGAAGCCTCCCGCATTATGGATAAATATATTCTAATACATGGTAGATAGATACTAGGATTGCATATAGGCATTCAAATCCTTTAACACTATCTGTTTGGTAAGGGTAGGGAGCCCTTCAGCCTGCTTTCGAAGCCAGACAATCTTTTCAGGCTCGTTGTTATGATTATACATTGCAGCAAGCTGCTGATAGATTTTGCGGGAATCGGCATTGCATTCGATGGCAAATTCCAGTAAATCGCGAGCGGTCTGCGTATATCCCGCTTCCTGCAATTCTTCTGCATAGATAGGTAAAAGGGCAACCAAATCTGTAAAATTGGTATCGTATTCTGAGAGGAATTCCAGATTAGCGGCTCCATAGGTTAGCTTCAAATCCGTATTGCTGATGCCAGTCAAATTTAACATTTGCTTATCTGCCAAGGAAAACAGCTTTTCTTCGGTGGAGGTGTAAAGCCTTTCTGGTATTTTTCCCAAAGGTATGGTAATATAATCCAGCTTGCTGATATCTTTTTTGCGGACAGCATTGGACCGAAGCTCTTTTTCCCAGAAATCATCTTGAACTTTTTGCTGTGCGCGGTCATTTTTTTTGATATAATAAGTAAGTACGATACAAAATATAAGAAATATAGTAAAAAATGGAACCATAAGAAACTCCTTTCTTGTGTTATACAAGTAGAGTATACCAGATTTTATCGAAGAGGTGAAGAATATGAGTAATTTAAACAAAAGAAATAAAAAAAGACAGCTATATGCAATTATCGGATTGGTGCTGGTGGCAGCTATGCTAGTTACCACATTTGTATCCGCCTTTTTCGTTTATTAGGATAAACGGTGAAGGGCTTGAAAAAGTGTAGAATTGTGATAAAATAAGTAGTTAGTCTTTACATATACTTTATTTGTTATATTATTAGAGGATTAAATATGAAAAAAATTAAAATTTTAGCGATTGCAGTGCTAGTAGCTTTAGCAGGAACATTTTTGTTTACAAATGAAAAGGTGTTTAAAGCGGATATTTCGCAAGAGACAGTCATCGAGGACGGTGTATTTATCGGTGGTATTGATGTCAGCGGTATGAATGCACAAGAAGCCACGGATGCAGTAAATAAATATGTAGATACGTTAAAACCAACTCTCATTACTTTGGTAGGGCCAAAAGGAAATGTCAAGCTTACCTTAGAGGATATGGGGATTTCTGCAAACACTGATGTAGCAGTTCAGGAGGCTGTAGCCGTAGGCCATTCTGGGAATTTAATCAAACGCTTTCAAGCATTGCAGGATTTGAAAGGTACAGATTTGGTTATCGATATGGGACTAACAATTGACAAGCAGATTGTGGCGCAGACACTTTATAACAAATCTGAGAGAACCAATATCAAAGCCATCGATAATGGATTAAAAAGAGAAAACGACAGCTTCGTATATGTTCCGGGACAGGAAGGAAACGAAGTAGATATCGTAGCCTCCGTAAACGCATTAGAGGAACTTATCGGTTCTCAGTGGGAGCTAGAAGCAAGCGACAATACAGAATTCACATTGACAAGCGTTGTATCTAGCCCTCGTGGTACGCAGGAGGAGTTGTCAGTTGTAAAGGACTTAATGGGAAGCTTTACAACCAATTATAAAACCTCCAGCAGCGGACGTGCGAAAAACGTAGAGACGGGTGCATCCAAAATCAATGGAACAGTGTTATATCCGGGTGATGAGTTATCTGTTTATGCAATTGTAAATCCATTTACGAAAGAAAATGGATATGAATTGGCTGGTGCGTATTCCAATGGTGAAACAATCGAATCCTTTGGCGGTGGCATCTGTCAGGTGTCTACAACACTTTATAATGCAGCCTTAAATGCAGAACTAGAAATTACAAAAAGATACAATCATTCGATGGTTGTTACTTATGTAGATCCTGCGGCAGACGCAGCTATTGCAGGCACCTATAAGGACCTTCGTTTTAAGAATAGTTATGATTTTCCAATTTATATTGAAGGAGTTTGCAAAAATAGAAATATCACCTTCAATATTTATGGTGTGGAAACAAGACCAGAAAATCGTAAGGTAACGTATGTAAGTGAAATCATTTCTACAAATGATCCGGAGACAGAATATACACTTTCTTCTTCACATCCAGTAGGAAGCTATATTCAGACGAGAAGCAAACATGTAGGTTATGTAGCAAAATATTGGAAGATAGTAACCATTGATGGTGTGGAACAGGAAAAGAAACAAATGAACAAAAGCACCTATCAGGCATCCTGCAAAAAGGTTACCATCGGGACTGCTGGTGCCACAGAAGCACAGCTTGCTGCAATCAAGGAGGCTTTGGCTACGAAGAATGATGACCATATCAAAGCCGTGGTAAAGGGACTTTCTGTAGCAGCGCAGGCAGCTCCAGCACCAGTTCCAGAAGCCGGTAATACAGGCAATGGTGGCAGCACAGGTGGGGATGCAGGAACGGGTGAAGGTTCCGATACAGGCAATGGAGATACAGGGACAAGTGAAGGCAATAATGCTGGAGAAGACACAGGTTCACAAGTGGGAACTGGAAACAATGAATAGTTGATAAACAGGCTGTGGCTAATTTTGCCACAGCCTTAAGCACTATATATGAGGTCGAAATGAAGGCAGGTAAATTAAAGGAGTCCATTTTTAAACGCTCCGTTTTGAAACAACTGCATACACATAGAAGTGATACACTAGTAAAGCCATCGATAGGCGGAGATTTTGGCGCGATGAGTATTTCTAAAGATTTGGCTGTTGTGGTATCCTCTGACCCAATCACACTCACGAGGGATGCCATTGGTAGTACTGCTGTTATGGCTGTCTGCAACGATGTTGCCTGCTCTGGTGCCTTACCAATGGGAGTGTCGGTTACAATACTACTTCCTACCTCAGCCAACGAAGAAGAGCTTCGTGATTTGATGAAGGATATGGACAGTGTGTGTGAAGCCTGTGGCGTAGATATTATCAGTGGGCATACAGAGGTAAGTAGAGCAGTAAAGGAACCCTTGATTGTAGCTACCGCAGTAGGAGTGGTGGAAAATAAAAGCTTGTTACATAGCTCTAAGGTTTGTCCGGGAATGGATATTATCGCCACGAAATGGGTGGGACTGGAAGGAACCGCTATTTTAGCAACGGAAAAAGAAGAGGCACTTCGAGAAAGATATGCACAGCCTTTTATTGATAAAGCCAAGGAACTTGGGCAGATGATGTCCATTCTTCCGGAGGCCGAGGTCGCCACAAAGTCTGGCGCTGGTGCTATGCACGATGTGTCAGAGGGCGGTATATTTGGTGCTTTATGGGAGCTTGCCCAGAGTGCCGGCGTTGGACTGGAGATTGACTTGAAGAAAATTCCAATTCGTCAGGAAACTATAGAAATCTGCGAATTTTTTGACATAAACCCTTATAAAATTGTATCGGGTGGAAGTCTGTTGATAGCTGCTGTAAATGGGAATGCAATCGTTTTAGAGCTGGAGAAAGCGGGAATTCCTGCGGTCGTGATTGGCAAAGCTACTGACAGCAATGACAGAGTCTTAATCAATGATGAGGAAAGACGATATTTGGAAACCACTCAAACCGATGAGTTGGTGCGAATACTTAGCGAGGTGAACCGAGCTTAGTGAAAGATTACGCCCTTGTGGAGTATATAGTGTGAAAGGAATGTAGAAAATGAGAGAAAAAATTTTAAATTATATCGAAAAGAATTCTAGAGTAGATATCAAGGAGCTTGCTATTCGCGTAGGTGCAGATGAACAGGCAGTACTAAATGAATTAGAAGCGATGGAGCATGAAAGAGTCATCTGTGGCTATCATACTTTAATTGACTGGGATAAAGTAGGTGTAGAAAAAGCAACTGCGCTGATTGAAGTACGCGTAACTCCACAAAGAGGCATGGGTTTTGATAAAGTAGCAGAACGTATCTATAACTATCCAGAGGTAAATTCTATTTATTTGATTTCAGGTGGTTTTGATTTCATGGTAATTATCGAAGGAAAAACCCTTCGCGAAGTAGCACAGTTTGTATCTGAGAAGTTAGCACCAATGGATACTGTACTCAGCACAAAGACCAACTTCATTTTAAAGAAATACAAAGACCATGGTACTATCATGGCAAAACCTGCACAAGACGAAAGGGAGTTGATGAATTAATGAGAAATCCATTATCAAGTACAATTGTAAATATTAAGCCATCGGGTATTCGTAAATACTTTGATATTGCAAGTGAGATGGACAATGTAATCTCGCTCGGTGTTGGAGAACCGGACTTTGATACACCATGGCATATTCGTGATGAGGGTATTTACTCTTTGGAAAAAGGAAGAACCTCATATACCTCCAATGCAGGATTAAAAGAGTTGAAAGAAGAAGTTGCCAAGTTTTTGAATCGTCGCTATGACCTTACATACGACCCAATCAAAGAAATTATTATAACCGTAGGTGGTAGTGAGGCGATTGATATCGCTATGCGTGCCATGCTAGACCCAGGTGATGAAGTTCTGATACCACAACCAAGCTATGTGTCCTATGAACCATGCTGTGTTTTAGCTAATGGTACACCAGTGATTATTGAATTGAAGGCAGAAAATGAATTCCGTCTTACAGCAGAGGAATTAGAAGCAGCGATTACACCAAAGACAAAGCTCCTGGTGCTTCCTTTTCCGAATAATCCTACAGGGGCAATCATGGAAAGAAAAGACCTTGAAGCTATAGCAGAGGTCATTAAAAAGTATGATCTTTATGTTTTAAGTGACGAAATCTATTCGGAGCTTACCTATACAGAGAACCATGTCTCTATTTGTAATATCCCAGAAATGAGAGAACGTACCATTTTAATCAATGGTTTTTCCAAATCACATTCCATGACAGGTTGGAGACTTGGTTATGCATGTGGGCCAGAAATCATTATCAAACAGATGTTGAAGATTCATCAGTTTGCTATTATGTGTGCGCCTACTACTAGCCAGTATGCTGCTGTAGAAGCAATGCGAAATGGTGATGAAGACGTAGCTTTGATGAAGGCAGAATACGATGTTCGTCGTAAGTATTTACTGACTCGCTTCCGTGAAATGGGCGTAGAGTGTTTTGAGGCACTTGGTGCATTTTATGTATTCCCATGTATCAAGCAGTTTGGTATGACATCGGATGAGTTTGCTACCACCATGTTAAAGAGCAAAAAGGTCTGTGTAGTTCCAGGAACAGCATTTGGAGATTGTGGTGAAGGCTTCCTCCGTATTTCTTATGCGTATTCCATGGAAAACTTAAAAATAGCTATGGATAGATTTGAAGAATTTGTAAAAGAGCTTAAAGAGAAAGAGTAATTATGGCATTAAATATTGTATTATACGAACCGGAGATTCCGGCGAATACAGGGAATATCGGACGTACCTGTGTAGCTACCAACACGCGTCTCCATTTAATTGAACCGCTCGGTTTTTCTTTAGAAGAAAAGCAGTTGAAAAGAGCGGGTATGGATTACTGGAAAGATTTGGACGTAACGACCTATGTAAACTGGGAGGATTTTCGCCAGAAAAATCCAGATGCAAAAATCTACTATGCTACAACCAAGGCGCGTCTTGTATATTCTGAAGTCCATTACGAGCCTGACTGCTATATTATGTTTGGGAAAGAAAGTGCGGGTATTCCTGAGGAAATTCTAAAAGACAATCCTGACACCTGTGTGCGTATTCCTATGGTCGGAGAAACCCGTTCCCTTAACTTATCGAATTCTGTAGCTATCGTTTTATATGAAGCCTTGCGACAGAATGATTTTTCCAACATGAAGCTGGAAGGGGAGCTTCATAGATTACATTGGGAGGACTAAAATGGGTATTATTAAAACAAGAGGCCTCGTCCATGATTTTATTCGTCGTGATGAAGATGACAATGTAGAGTCTATTACTACGGCGCTTGATCACGTAGATTTGAATGTAGAAGCAGGACAGTTCATTGCTATCCTAGGACATAACGGTTCTGGGAAATCCACATTGGCAAAACACATCAATGCACTTTTAGCCGCAACAGAAGGCACCATCTGGGTAGATGGCATGGATGTATCAGAAGACGAAAATGTCATTCCGGTGCGTAGGGCGGCCGGTATGGTTTTTCAGAATCCAGACAACCAGATTATTGCAAATGTAGTAGAAGAAGACGTGGCATTTGGACCAGAAAATGTAGGTATTCCGACTGATGAAATTTGGGAGAGAGTAGAAAAAAGTTTAAAGGCGGTAGGTATGACAAGATACCGTACACATTCTCCAAACAAGTTGTCGGGCGGACAGAAGCAGCGTGTAGCCATTGCAGGTGTTATGGCGATGGAGCCAAAGTGTATCGTGTTTGATGAGCCAACCGCAATGCTGGATCCAAATGGACGAAAAGAGGTATTGAAAGCAGCCCACGAGCTGAACAGAAAAAAAGGTGTAACCGTTCTTCTGATTACTCATTACATGGAAGAAGTAGTAGATGCAGACTATGTGTATGTAATGGAAAAAGGAAAGATTGTTATGGATGGAACTCCACGTCAGATTTTCTCCAGAGTGGAAGAATTAAAGGCACATCGTTTGGATGTTCCGCAAATGACGCTTTTGGCACATGAACTAAGAAAATCAGGTCTTGCTATTCCAAAGGGAATTCTTACAAGGGAAGAGCTGGTAGATGCAATTTTGAATACGAATTAGGTGTGAATGTACGTAATAGATACATGGTGAAAAAATATGTCAATAATTTTAGATAAAGTAAATCATATCTATAGCAAAGAAACTGCATATGAGGTGCAGGCGCTACGAGATATCAATTTAAAAATTGAAGATGGTGAATTTATCGGAATCATCGGTCATACCGGTTCTGGAAAATCTACTTTGATTCAGCATATGAATGGTCTGGAAAAGGCTACTTCTGGCGGGATTTATTTTAATGGACAAGATATTTATGACGAAGATTTCAATATGAAGGAACTTCGTAGCAAGGTAGGACTTGTGTTCCAGTATCCAGAGCATCAGCTTTTTGAAACAACGATTTTTGCAGATGTGTGCTTTGGACCGAAAAATTTGGGGCTGGACAGAAAGACCGTAGAGCTTCGAGCATATGAAGCCTTAAAGAGTGTGGGCTTTCCAAATGAACTATTTTATCAGCCTCCATTTGATTTATCTGGCGGACAGAAGCGCCGCGTAGCGATTGCCGGCGTACTTGCGATGAAACCGGAGGTTCTTATTTTGGACGAGCCAACAGCAGGGTTAGATCCAGCAGGTCGAGATGAAATTTTAGAATTGATTTCTAACATGCATAAAGAACTAGGAATTACGATTATTTTAGTTTCGCATAGCATGGAGGATGTTGCAAAATATGTAGACAGAATTATTGTTATGAATCAGGGTTCTGTTATGTATGATGGAACCCCAAAGGCCGTGTTCCGTCAGTATGAAACCTTGGAACAGGTAGGCCTTGCGGCTCCTCAGGTGACATACCTGATGCATGAGCTAAAAGCAAAGGGGCTGCCAGTGGACATCGATGCAACCACCGTAGAAGAAGCGAAAAATAGTATCCTTTCAGCTCTTCGCAGATAAAGACCTAAGAGACGAATTGGATTTGAAATAGAGGTTAAAGATGATTCGAGATATTACAATTGGTCAGTATTATCCAGCAGATTCGATTCTGCACAAACTGGACCCACGTGTAAAATTATTTGCAACAGTTATATATGTGATTGCCCTTTTCTGTTTCAAAGGAATTCTGGGCTTGGCACTGATTACTGGTTTTTTATACGCCACAATTAAAATGTCAAAGGTTCCGTTCAAATTTATGGTAAAGGGCTTGAAGGCAATCGTTGTGTTATTGATTATCACATCGATGTTTAACCTATTTGCGACACCAGGAGATATCGTATTCTGGAAATGGGGAAGTCTCCAGATTACCAATGTGGGTATTATTAATTCCGTACTTATGACTATTCGTTTGGTGTATTTGATTTTGGGAACCTCCCTTATGACACTTACCACTACGCCAAACCAGTTGACGGATGGCTTGGAAACAGCATTAAAGCCATTGAACAAGATAAATATTCCAGTACATTCTATTGCCATGATGATGTCAATTGCCCTTCGTTTTATACCGATTCTCATTGAAGAAACGAATAAAATCATGAAAGCGCAGCAAGCACGTGGTGCAGATTTTGAAAAAGGGAATTTAATAGAAAAGGCAAAAAATATGGTTCCACTTTTGGTGCCCCTTTTTGTATCGGCATTCCGTAGAGCCGAAGATTTGGCAATGGCTATGGAAGCTCGGTGCTACAATGGTGGCGAAGGTCGTACAAAAATGAAACCATTGAGATATGAGGCAAACGATTATAAGGCATATGCCATCGTCCTTGTATTTTTGGTAATCGTAATTGTGGTAGCAAACTTGATTCCATTTCCACAGTAAAATGGAATGGTTCACACATTAGTGAAAAGGCGTTCCGTGAAACTCATACGGAGGTATATGATTATGCGTGTGAAATTGGTAGTTGCATATGATGGCACCAATTATAGTGGTTGGCAGCTTCAAAAAAATGCCGTCACTATTGAACAAAAATTAAATGAAGCACTATACGATTTGCTCGGAGAAGAAATTCAGGTCATCGGTGCAAGCCGCACAGATGCAGGGGTACATTCCCTTGGGAATGTGTGTATTTTTGACACCGCCACGCGAATTCCAGCGGAAAAAATATGCTATGCATTGAATACACGCCTTCCAGAGGATATTGTAGTGCAGAATTCTTGTGAGGTTTCAGCGGATTTTCATCCACGAGCAGGGAAGAGTCGTAAGACGTATGAATACCGTATTTTCAATAGTAACTTTCGCGATCCGACTAGACGTCTAAACACATACTTCTATCATCATGATTTAGATGTGGTGGCAATGCAGAAGGCAGCAAGCTATTTAACAGGAGAGCATGATTTCAAAAGCTTTTGCTCTGTGCATGCACAGGTAGAAAGTACAGTGCGTACAATTTATGAATGCATAGTTGAAAAAGAAGAAGATATCATCCGTATCCGTATAACAGGAAACGGATTTTTATATAATATGGTCCGAATTATTGCAGGTACCTTGATGGAAGTAGGTGCAGGGAAAAGAAAACCAGAAGAGATTTGCACAATGCTAGAAGCGACGGACAGGTGTTCTGCAGGACCGACTGCTCCAGCGCATGGCCTGACCATGATAGGCATAACCTATGAGACGTGTAGCTAGGCAATGCATATACGAAGACAATATATAGACAAGATTTAGTCAAAAAATCAATAAATAGTATTTGACACACGCGGTTTCGTGTAATATAATATTTTAGTCTGTGATAGTATGAAAATGTGCGCCAAAGCCCCGGCAAGCATTTTAACTATAGAGAATAATCAGGTGAAGCGGAATAGCGTCCGGACATACGAGATTCCAAATTGCCAACATTATTTATTGTTAAATTATCTTAGGAGGAAAACCAAATGAAGACATTTATGGCTAGTCCTGCTACAATCGAAAGAAAATGGTATGTAGTAGACGCTGAAGGTAAGACATTAGGACGTTTAGCATCAGAAATTGCTAAGGTATTAAGAGGAAAAAATAAAGCTATCTTTACACCACACATTGATACAGGTGACTATGTAATCGTAGTTAACGCTGAAAAAGTCAAAGTAACTGGTAAAAAGTTAGAACAGAAAATCTACTATCGTCACTCTGACTATGTAGGTGGAATGAAAGAAACTAAATTAAAAGAAATGTTAGCAAAACATCCTGAAAGAGTTGTTGAGTTCGCTGTAAAAGGTATGCTTCCAAAAGGACCTTTAGGACGTGAAATGTACAAAAAATTATTCGTATACGCTGGACCTGAACACAAACATGCAGCTCAGAAACCAGAAGAATTAACATTTTAATTAGGAGGTAAATTACAGTGGCTACTACAAAGTATTACGGAACTGGAAGAAGAAAATCATCTGTTGCTAGAGTATACTTAGTACCAGGAACAGGTAAGGTTACAATCAATAAAAGAGATATCGATGAATATTTAGGATTAGAAACATTAAAAGTAGTTGTTCGTCAGCCATTAGTTGCAACTGAAACAGTTGACAAATTTGATGTATTAGTAAACGTTAAAGGTGGCGGATATACAGGACAGGCAGGCGCTATCAGACATGGTATCGCTCGTGCATTACTTCAGGTAGATGCAGAATATCGTCCAGTATTAAAAGCAGCTGGATTCTTAACACGTGACCCACGTATGAAAGAACGTAAGAAATACGGTCTCAAAGCAGCAAGAAGAGCACCACAGTTCAGCAAACGTTAGTTATATCTGCGATGGCAGAATTCAAAAATGCTCCGGAGGATTTATTCTCCAGGAGCATTTTTTGTATTCCTAAACTATTGGAATAAAGATTCCAAGAGCTGGCGGTGCAATCGTAAAGATTATGAAAAGGATAATGAAAGTAACCAAAACAATGATAGCCAACCTAACGCTTAGATTTACGCATTTTCCGCAGAGTTTGCGCTCTACCCAGAAGGCAAAGGCAACAGCTAGGAGGAAAATGAGTATATTAACCCATGCAATAACTGTGCCTATTACACCGGTGATGGTATAGAAAACAACCACAACAAATGCCATTCCTGATAGAATACCGATGGTTCTGGCAGGAAGGAAATTCAGATTGTTTCTGCAATTGGTAAATAGGTCCCAGATTGTAAGTACCAGCATTGGGAAAAAGATAAGCTTCAAATGTTCCCAAATTGATTCGCTGACTAGTGCAAATAAGCCTACGATTGGATTTTCTCCAGACAATTCATAAGCGAAGTGTAAAAATACTCCTAAAAGTACAACAAAGAGGTATCGTAGGAGGATACGAGTGCGATTATTCATAATGCTACTCCTTAAAAAAATATATTTGTTATAAATATATGCATCTTTCACTATTTTGCTCTATTTTTCATAAAATAATATCATAAAAAAATAGGATGGATTTTATGCGTATGAATATGAACAATATGTACTTTAGTCAGCTGGATATGCTGTGGACGATTTTTTCCAAGCATCCCAATGCTACAGCATATATTCGAGGAAGCGAAAACTACCCAGAGACAAAAGGAGTAGCACAATTCTATCAGCTACCTCACGGCGTGCTTATGGTAGTGGAAATGAGAGAGCTGCCAAACACAACAGAGCAATGCAAGGCAGTAATTGTACATCAGAACATCGATGATTTTAGTTCACAGCCTTCCGGAAATGCAGGTGCAAAAATCGCTTGTGGTGAAATAATACCAATTGTGTTAGACTAATAACGAGAAAAAGTATTTTCATGTGAAAAGGATTGTAAGATGAATATTAGGGAGACACGAATAGAAGAATTAGATAAGGTAATGGAAATTTATGCGCATGCGAGAAAATTTATGGCAGAGCATGATAATCCAAATCAGTGGAATAATAATAAGCCATCCAGAGAACAGATTGAAGCTGATATTTTAGCGGGAAAACATTATGTGTGTCTGGAGGATGGTAAAATCATAGCCGTATTTTATTTTGCCCATGAGACAGATCCAACCTATACAAAGATATATGAGGGGCAGTGGCTGAATGCGGAGGGTTACGCAGTAGTGCATCGAATTGCTTCTGCTGGCATTATAAAAGGTGCAGGTTCTTTTTGTATGAATTGGGCAAGCAAGCAATGCGATAATCTGAGAATTGATACACACAAAGACAATTATGTCATGCAGAATATGCTGAAAAAATGCGGCTTTATCCATTGTGGAACGATTTACCTAGAGGATGGAGAAAAAAGACTTGGGTTTCACAAAATATGCAAAAAAGAGATAGTCTAATTACGGAGAAAAACACATGATTAAAGTAGAAAAATTATCCTATTCATTTCCAGAAAAAGATTTGTATAATGAGGTTTCTTTCAGCATAGAGGATGGACAGCACTGTGTGCTCATCGGCAGCAATGGTACAGGAAAAACGACGCTAGTACAGCTTCTTATGCGCCCAGATGATTTCCTCTATGATGGAAAAATACGAAGAGAGTTTAATGGAAGAATGGGCTATGTGAGTCAGTTTGAAAAAGCGGAAAAGGAACGCGATATCACGACATTTGAGTTCCTTGCAGAGGACTTTGTAAAGCTACAAGAGGATATGGAAGAGGTTTGCAAGGAAATGGAAGGTGCAGAGGATTTTGATGCACTTATGGAACGCTATCAGCAGATTTTGGACGAATCTATGTCCATGGATGCAGATAATTACGAAAGTAATATTCGAAAACAGATGAAAATAGCTGGTTTACAGAATTTAGAGGAATTGAAGCTTTCAGCTATTAGTGGCGGAGAATATAAGCTACTTCAGGTAATCAAGCAGCTGTTACGTATGCCAGCGCTTTTGGTAATGGACGAGCCAGATGTATTTCTGGACTTTGAGAATTTAAAGGGCTTGCGAGATTTAATAAATTCTTATAAGGGAACAATGATTGCGATTACCCACAATCGTTATTTATTAAATCACTGCTTTAATAAAATTCTACACTTAGAAAACGCAGATATTCAAGAATTTGATGGAAGCTTTCAGGAATATAATTTTACACTTCTGGCAAAGAAGGTTGAAATGCAGGAACAGGCAGCAATGGAACAGGAAGAGATTGAACGCAACCAGAAAATTGTAGACAAGCTTCGAGCCAATGCAACACGAGTTACCAGTGCATCAAGAGGAAAGGCGTTGCATGCGAGAGTATCTTATCTGGAACGCTTAGAAGCACGTCGCATAAAGGCGCCATTTGTAGAGCTTCGCCAGCCTAACATTGTGCTACCGATAATTGAAGATGTACTTTTGCAAGAAAAGAAAACTATACTTCAAGTATCGGAATACACGGTAGCTTATGACGAACTTCTTTTAGAGAATGTAAACTTCGAGTTAAAGGAAGGTGACAAAGTGGCTATCGTAGGACCAAATGGAAGTGGAAAGACGACACTTCTTCGGGATATATACAAAAATAATAGTCCAGTTATCTCTATCGCGGAAGGTACACGAATCGGATTCCTTTCACAAATTCATGGAGAAATGTTAAATGAAAATAATACCATCTATGAAGAATTCGAAGCACTTGGATTTGAAACCCATGCACAGATAGCTGAGTATTTGAAAGACTATTACTTTGAAGTGGATATGTTACAGAGCAGAATTGCACAGCTCTCTGGTGGAGAGCAGAATCTGCTGCAGCTAGCAAAAATCTCTACAAGTGATGCCAACCTATTGCTATTGGATGAACCAACGAGCCATTTGGATACTTATTCCCAGATAGCACTTGAAAAAGCCATTTCGGACTACAAAGGAACCGTGCTTATGGTATCCCATGATTTTTATACCATTGCGAACTGCGTAGACTATATCCTCTTTGTAGAGGACAAATCTATCCGCAAGATGCGTATCCGTTCCTTCCGTAAGATGATATATGACAATCATTTCAATAAAGACTATCTAGAAGTGGAACAAAGGAAGAAGGCGCTGACAACACGCATAGAAGCTCTTTTGCAAAACAAAGAGTATGAGGCGGCAAAAGAGCTATTAGAAAACGAAATATGAAGCATGAGGTTATTTTATAGATAAAAGAATTGACGAAACATACCCTATTTGGTATTATTATGGAAACAGCATAGTGCAATGAAAACCATAAACAGGTAGATGTATAACTACCCATATTACTAAGGAGGAATCAATATGAATAAAAGTATTGGAAAAAAGGTAATTTTAATGGTTGGTGTTATGGGGGTAGTTCTGTTATTGGCAATTTATTCAAACATAGCGGCACTTCAAGCTATCCAAGAATTCAATGATACTATTTCTGAGCATTTTATGGAGTATAAAGAGACCGCACTCACGAATGATGAAGCGACAAATGCTGAAATTGAAGAAACTATTGAATACGCAATTGGTAAGAATGTAACCAGGATTAGTGGAACGGTTTTGTTTGACTATCTTTTGTTGGGTGTAGGCGTAGTGTTTATTGCTATTGTGGGGTTGATAACAAACAGAGTTTTGTCTAGACCTGCAAAACGGGCGAGTATACAATTATCAGAAATTGTAGAGAAGATTGACAATCATCAAGGCGATTTAACTGAGCGTATTGAGGTAAAGACCAAGGATGAAATCGGACAACTTGTTACCGGTATCAACGGTTTTATAGAAAGCCTACAGCAGCTTATGCGTAAAATACAGGAGGAGTCTGAGAAGATGCAGGATTCGGCGCTTTCTGTATCTGAGCAGGTAAGTGATTCGAATAAGAGTGCACTTAACGTATCTTCAGCAATGGAGGAGCTTGCGGCAAGCATGGAAGAAATAAATGCTACCATGGATCAGATTGCAAATGGAAGCTATGATATTCTGGAAAGAGTGCAGAGTATGAATGAAAGTGCGGATAGTGGTAATGAGACAGTGGATACCATCAAATCGCGCGCAATTACGATGCAGAGCGAAACAATGGAAAGCAAGCAAAATGCAGAAGAGATACTTCATGAGATTGGTACTCAATTGCAGAATGCGGTTGCAGAAAGTAAGAGTGTGGATAAAATTAATGAGCTTACAGGCAACATTCTTGATATTGCTAGCCAGACCAATCTTCTAGCACTGAATGCTTCCATTGAAGCAGCCAGAGCTGGTGATGCAGGAAGAGGCTTTGCGGTAGTGGCAGATGAGATTCGTTCGTTAGCCGAAAGCAGTAGTCAGACAGCAAATGATATCCAGAATATCAGTAATCTTGTTACAAGTGCAGTTATGAAACTTGCAGACAATTCACAGAAGATGCTGGATTATGTTGGAAAAGATATCATGAAGGACTACGATTCATTTGTAGAAATTGTAAATCAGTATGAAGAAGACGCTAATTTGATGAGTAGAATACTTGGTGAATTTGTAGAACAGGTTTCAACAATTAATCAGACTATGCAGGATATGAATACAGGTATTGTAGATGTATCTACGACTGTAGGAGAAAGTGCAAAGGCAATCTCAAGTGTTGCAGAAGATGCAGCGACTTTAGTAGATGCTATGGTGCAAATTCAAGAAGAAACAGACAATTCACAAAACATTTCTACAGAATTGCAGAGTGAAGTGAATCGTTTCGAAAAAGTATAAAGAGAATTCCCATAATCCTCGGGGCTACGCAATTATCGTACATGTTACGGAATTGCGTAGCCCCTTTTTTGCAAGAAAACCAACCAAATCAAAACTTATCGTTCCAATATGTCGAATTTTATAATATAATATACTCGGTTTCAAGTATGTGAAAAAAGGAAAAAAGAGGATAACGTGACAGAACTAGAATTATATTATAATAAATTTAATGAAGAAAAACGTCTGGATTCTCGCCATGGACAAGTAGAATTCATCACTTCCATGAAATATATACACAAATATCTGAAGCAACTGGAACAGGAAAAACCAAAGGCAGAAATCCGAATTTTGGATGTGGGAGCAGCGACAGGTCGCTATAGTGTTCCGCTGGCAGAGGAAGGCTATGATGTAACGGCAGTAGAGCTTGTGAAGCACAATCTCGCACGTCTCAAGGCAAAAGGGAGTGCGGTAAAGGCTTATCAAGGCAATGCCATGAAACTAAAACGATTTGAAGACAATAGCTTTGATGTGGTACTAGTGTTTGGGCCAATGTATCATCTCCATGAAAAGGAAGAAAAATGCCAAGCCTTATCAGAGGCGAAGAGGGTAACCAGACCAGGTGGTATGATTTTTGTAGCCTACATTATGAACGAATATAGTGTCATTACTTATGCGATTAAGGAAAAGCACATCAAAGAGGGTGTGGAACAGGGCATGCTGGATGAAACGTTTCATTGCACGAAGAGTGCGAATGAATTATACAGCTTCGTGCGAACCGAGGATATTGAGGATTTCAATCAGGAAATAGGGCTGAGACGTCTGCAGATTATCGCTGCAGATGGTGCATCAAATTATATACGTCCATATTTGAATGCCTTAGATGAAACAGAATTTAAATATTTCATAGACTACCATTTGGCGACCTGCGAACGGGCAGATTTGCTTGGAGCAAGCGGTCACCTGGTAGATATTTTACAAAAAGACGAAAGAGGACTTGCTTATGAGGGCAAAAGCATATAGTGTGCTAGCATTACTATTACTAGCGGTCGTATGTACAGGCTGTGGACAAGCTACTGTTGGAAAAGATACACAACAGCTCATAGGAGATGCTGTGGCAACAGAGACCATTGTAGAAGAGAGCACGCAGCAGGCAACAGAAATGATAGAGTCAGAACCAGAGCCAATGGTTCAAACGGTCACCATAACGGCAACCGGAGACTGCGCATTGGGAGCACTGGCAACACATGGCTATGAAGGCTCTTTTCATCAATATTATGATCGATATGGGGAAAGCTATTTCTTTGAAAACTTTCGAGAGGTTTTCGAAAATGATGATTTAACGCTGGTGAATTTGGAGTGTGTACTTACCCATTCCAATAATCGTGTTGAGAAGACATTCAACATAAAAGGCAAACCAGAATATACTGGTATTATGACATCCAGCTCTATTGAAGCGGTATCCTTGGGAAATAACCATACCAGTGATTATGGACCAGAGAGCCTGACAGATACGCAGATAGCTTTAGATACTGCGGGCATTTCCTACGCCTACAATGACAAAATTGCTTATTACACAACAGATGAGGGTCTGGTGGTTGCGATAATTTCTTCAAGAGTCACCTCTAGTACAACTGGGAATGATGCATATCTATTAAATGGTGTAGCAGAGGCGAAGGCACAGGGGGCAGACTTGATAGTTGCAAGCTGTCACTGGGGAATTGAAAGAGATTATTATCCAACAGATTTTCAACAGGACCTAGGACACAAGCTGATTGATGCAGGAGCAGATATAGTGATAGGTCATCATCCTCATGTTTTGCAAGGGATAGAAGAATACAAAGGAAAAATCATTTGCTATAGTCTTGGTAATTTTAGCTTTGGAGCAAATAGAAATCCCAGCGATAAGAATACGATTGCGTATCAGCAGACCTTCACCTTTATAGATGGAATGTTGCAGGCAGATATTAATGCAAGACTGATACCAAGCAGGCTTAGTGGACATCAGGATTACAACAATTATCAGCCGGTGATAGCCCAAGGAGAACAGGCACTCTCTATTATTGAGAAAATGAATAGATATTCTGCTCCATATAGCGGTGTAAGCTTTGATGAAGTGGGAATACTTTTACTAGCGGAAGAATAAATGACTTGAAGGAATCAAAATTATGAAATGGCGTAGTGCAAATAGAACAGAAAAAGCAGTATTAACTACAACAGAAAAAACAGCCTTTGCGGAGTCGGACGATTTGCAAGGAGCAATTCTTTGTCCATTACAGGAAATTAATGGATACATGGTAAGACCGGGCTTTTATCGTATGAGAGGGGCTTTTGAAACAAAGAATGGTGTTAGCTTTACGATAAGCTCACATGGTGCTACCAGTGCAGAATTATTGTTGTACGAGCCGCATGGAATAGAGCCGAAGGCAATTATTCCTATTCCAGAAGAATACCGTATTGGAGATACCTACTCTATTTTGGTTTTCGATATCAAGATACAGGATTTTGAATATGCGTATCGTTTCGATGGACCGAACAACCCTGAAAAAGGGATTGCTTTTAATAAAGAAAAGATACTTCTTGATCCATATGCCAAGGCGGTTACTGGGCAGCGTCATTGGGGTGAGAAACCAGAGGGTGGTAAGGAGTATGAATATAGAGCCCGTGTTGTAAAGAATGAATTTGATTGGGGTGCGATCGGTCAGCTGAATACTCCTATTGAAGATTTGGTAATTTACGAAACCCATGTTAGAGGCTATACCAAGGATTCTTCTTCAGAGGTTACAGCAAAAGGGACCTTTGAAGGACTTCGTGAAAAAATTCCATATTTGAAGGACCTAGGAATCAATGCAGTTGAGCTAATGCCGATATTTGAATTTGATGAGATGGAAAGCGCCAGAGTGGTGGATGGTGTACAGCTTTACAACTATTGGGGCTATAATACAGTGTCCTTTTTTGCGCCAAATACAGGCTATGCTTCTCAGGAGGAGCATAATTGCGAAGGGAAAGAATTAAAACGCCTGATATATGATTTGAAGAAGAATGGGATAGAAGTTATTCTGGATGTTGTATTTAACCATACTGCAGAGGGTAATGAGAATGGGCCATGCTTCTCCTTTAAAGGTATTGATAACAATATTTATTACATGCTGACTCCAGATGGAAAATACTACAATTTTAGTGGTTGCGGTAACGTAATGAACTGTAACCATCCAATTGTAAGAAACTTTATTCTGGATTGTCTGAGACATTGGGTTACAGAATACCGTGTAGATGGTTTTCGCTTTGATTTGGCATCCATCCTTGGGCGAGACCAGAATGGTACACCAATGGAAAATCCACCAATTTTGGAAACGCTGGCCTTTGACTCTGTATTGAGTAAAACAAAGCTGATTGCAGAGGCATGGGATGCAGGAGGTCTTTATCAGGTAGGAAGCTTTCCTTCATGGAATCGTTGGGCAGAATGGAATGGTAAATACCGCGATGATATGCGTGGCTTCTTAAAAGGAGATAATGGATTGGCGGAGGCTGCCATTTTGCGTATCACAGGTTCTACAGACCTGTATAGCCCAGAAGGACGCGGATCTTCTGCGTCTATAAACTTTATCACTTGTCATGATGGCTTTACGATGTATGATTTATATTCCTACAATGAAAAGCATAATGAGAGGAATGGTTGGAATAATACAGATGGAGACAACAATGGACATAGCTGGAACTGTGGCGTGGAAGGTGAGACCAGCGATGCTGTGGTAAATAATCTGCGACGCCGCTTAGTGAAAAATGCATTTGCATCATTGCTTTGCAGTCGTGGTGCAGCCATGTTTCTGGCAGGAGATGAGTTCTGCAACACACAGTATGGCAACAACAATGCCTACTGTCAGGACAATATCGTTTCATGGCTGGATTGGAGTCGTTTGGAAGAATTTCAAGAGGTGCATGATTTTGTAAGATATATGATTGCATTTCGAAAAGCCCATCCAGTTTTGAGAAAAAATACCAAACCAGCAGTCTGTGGACTGCCTGCAATTAGCGTGCATAATGAATATCCATTCAACAGAGCTACCGAATATCACACACATATGATAGGCATTATGTATGCAGGAAGAAATGCAACAGATACAGAAGATGATCTCATATTTTATTGTATGAATTCCTACTGGGAGCCACTTACCTTGCAGCTTCCAGCACTTACGAACGGCATGCAGTGGAGGGTAAAAGTAAACACAAACTGCGAATATGTAGATGATGCAGACTTTGATTATATGACAGAAAAAATTGGACCAAACACTATTCGCATACCAGCTAGAACCACTTTGATTTTTGTTGGTGAGTAGCTTGGCAACACCGCGGGCGCGCAAAGGGTTCGCAAGCAAACTTTTTTAGCACAAGTTTTATAAATAAGTATCCTCTCGCAAACCGATGAGGAAATCAGCGCTCACATTGAGCGTACGACATAAGCGGCGCAAGGTAGGTATATCAGGACATCGGGCACCCGAACGGTAATTGCAGATGGTTGTTTTGGAAACATAAACATATTTTGCCAGATCTGCAACTGTGCAATTCCGTAGCGTCATCATATACCGAAGGCGTTCTGGGAAGTCTGGATATTCTTTTGTAGGTAGTTTAAAAGGATAACGTTTCTTCGCTTGTGCTTTCATGAGCACATTGTAAACGAAAAAGTACAAAAAACAATAAAAGGTCACGAAATGTGACCTTTTTCTTAGATTATAAGAAATTCAACTCCATCCACCATCTAATGTAATAATTTGACCGGTTAAATAGTTGTAATCTGTTGCCAGAGTATAGGTAAGTTCCCCTACTTCCTCTGGTGTTCCAAATCGTCCTGCGGGGATTTCCTTTTCCAAATCCTCTCGCTCTTCCTGTGAAAAGCCCTGATTCATAGCAGTATCAATACAGCCACAGGCAATGGCATTTACCTGAATGTTGCTAGGTGCCAGCTCCTTTGCCAGAGCCTTCGTGAAAGCATTTAAACCACCCTTTGTTGCGGAATATGCTACTTCACAGGAGGCCCCCACATTGCCCCATACAGAAGATATGTTGATGATTTTTCCAGCCTTTTGGGAAACCATATATGGAATCGCCTGTTTACTGGTATAAAAAGCAGAGGAAAGGTTGACATCCAGTAGGGTGTGCCATTGTTCTAGAGACATATCTGAAAGTAGCCCAATATGTGCAATGCCTGCGTTGTTGATAAGCACATCTACACCAGAAAATTGACTCTTAATATTTTCGAACAACTGACAGACATAGCTGTAGTCACCAATATTTCCAACAGAAGCGAGCACGCGAATGGAATAGCGTTGCTCCAATTCTTGTTTTAAGGTCATTAGTGCGTCCGTAGATTTGCTACAATTTATAATAAGGGAATAGCCGGCTTTGGCAAAACGATGCGCAATAGCGTGTCCAATACCTCTAGAGGCTCCTGTAATCAGAACGGTTTTATTCATAAGAACTCCTTTTATGAAATAGAATATAGTGTTTTTATTATAGCACTTGGCATCCATAAAATACAACAGAAGGTAAATTGTGTAAATTTATGAAAAAACATATCATATATGAAAAAGTTTTATTGACATTGTATAAAGAAATAGTTAAAATGTGTTTAAGTGAATAAAATACGTAACGGATTGTTACTACGTAAGAGTAGGCAAAACCAGACTTCAAAAGATTAGCATCCAGTTGAAGTTTGGCTTTTTTTATTTCCTCAAAAAGGTGAATAAAGGTATAAGTTATGGTTATTGAAAAGGTGATTAATAACAATGTTGTGACTGCTATTGATGATATCAATCAAGAAGTGGTTTTAATGGGAAAAGGAATCGGATTTCAGGCGAAAACAGGGCAACCAATTCAAAAAGAATGGATAGAAAAGAAATTTGTGTTATCCAACAAAGACGAAATCGGAAAATTTGAGGAGGTTGTAGGTTCCATTCCGATGGAGCATCTCGATGTATGTATCGAGATTATTACATATGCGACAGAGGTGCTCAGCAAGCGTTTGAGCAGTAGTATTTATATTTCCTTAACAGATCATATTAATTTTGCGCTGGAACGTCATAAATCCGGGCTGGCCTTTGATAATCCTTTAGCTCAGGATGTAAAGAATTTTTATAGAGGCGAATATTTAGTAGGTGAATATGCGGTTGCCTTAATTCAAAAGAAATTAAAAGTCCAGTTGCCTATAGATGAAGTAGCATCCATAGCCATGCACTTCGTAAATGCAGAATACAATACGGCAATGAGTGATACTATGCACATTACAACCATAATACATGAGATGGTAGAGGTCATAGAAAAGAATATACACATGAAAGTAGATGATGAAGATATAAACTGGGCTAGATTTATTGGTCATTTAAAGTTTTTGGCATATCGTGTGTGTAATGACAGACAAATTATTGAACAGGATGAAGAATATAATACTATGGTGATTCGTCTTTATCCAAAAGCATTTGCTGTTGCAGAACGGGTGCAGGCATTTATGCAGGAAAAGTACAACTATAAAATGCAGATAGGAGAAATGGTCAATATGACTATTCATATACGAAAAATTCAACCAGATATAGAAAAGGAGCAAGAGTAAAATGTTTGATTTTTTCAAGAAAAAAGACACGGATAATGCACAAATTGTCGCTGCACCAATCAAAGGAGAGGCAGTGCCAAGCTCTGAGATAAATGATCCGACCTTTGGAGAGGAAATGCTTGGGAAAGGGATGGCAATCAAGCCTGCAGAGGGCAAGGTCTTTGCACCATTTGACGGGACAGTTGCGATGGTATTTGAAACCAAGCATGCAATAAGTTTAATTTCAGATAAGGGCGCAGAGGTATTAATTCACGTTGGCCTTGATACGGTTATGTTAAAGGGTGAACACTATACTGTACATGTAGAAGATGGAGCAGCTATCAAAAAAGGCGATTTGCTTATGGAGTTTGATATGGAAGCAATCGCAGCAGCAGGCTATGACACAATTACTCCAATAGTTATCTGTAATTCAGATGATTATCAGGACATAGTACGCAAAACAGGCAATCTGGTAGAGCCTGGCGATACCATTATGGAGCTAGTGAAATAAATTTAAAAAAGAGGGGGAGATACCAATGCAGAAGTTTACTTATGTAATCAAAGATGAATTAGGTATTCACGCGCGTCCAGCTGGACTTCTTGTAAAAGAAGCCAAACAGTTTGCCAGTGTGATTACTTTGGAATGTGGCGAAAAGAAGGCAGCAGCCAAAGGCCTTATGGGTGTTATGGGAATGGCAGTAAAACAAGGTCATGAAGTAACAGTAACAGCGGAAGGCGAAGACGAAGAAGTAGCTATCGCAGCTATGAAAGCATTCTTTGAAAACAATTTATAGAATGCACTTATCTAATGATAGTGATTCGTGTAGGGGCACGAATTATTATAAAAATTTATATTAAAAAGGAGAGATGTAGATATGATGAAATATTTACAAAAATTGGGGAAATCCTTAATGTTACCTGTAGCAGCTCTTCCAGTTGCTGGTATCATGTTAGGTCTTGGCTACTGGATTGATCCAGCTGGCTGGGGAAGTGGAAACGTTCTTGCGGCGTTTCTTTGTAAAGCAGGCTCTGCCCTAATCGACAACATGGCGATCCTGTTCGTACTCGGTGTTGGTGTTGGTATGTCAGATGACAACGACGGAACATCCGGTCTTGCAGCTATGGTATCATACTTAATGATTACCACATTATTAGCACCAGGTTCTATCGCAATGTTTACAGGCGTAGAAGCAGATGCAGTTGATGTAGCATTCAGTAAAATTGCTGGTAACCAGTTTATCGGTATTCTTGCTGGTTTAATTGGTTCTGCATGCTACAACAAGTTCAAATCAACCAAATTACCAGATGCGTTATCCTTCTTTAGTGGAAAACGTTGTGTAGCTATTGTTACTGCTGGTATTACTATTTTAGTAAGCGTAATCCTTTTCTTCGTATGGCCATTGCTTTACGGCGGATTAGTAGCATTTGGTACAGCTGTATCTAGCACAGGTGCTCTTGGCGTAGGTGTTTACGGCTTCTTCAACAGATTGTTAATCCCATTTGGATTACACCATGCATTAAACTCTGTATTCTGGTTTGATGCTATCGGCATTGCTGACCTCTACAAGTTCTGGGGTATGGGTGGATATGAAGCTGCTACAACAGCAGGTGAAGTTGGACAGTATATGACTGGTTTCTTCCCAGTAATGATGTTCGGTATCCCTGGTGCAGCTCTTGCTATGTACCACACAGCAAAAGACAATAAGAAGAAAGTTGCAGCCGGTCTTTTAGGCGCAGCAGCTCTTTGTTCATTCCTTACAGGTGTTACAGAACCTTTCGAATTCGCATTCATGTTCTTATCACCAGTTCTTTACGTAGTTCATGCTTTAATCACAGGTATCGTTTGTGCTGTTTGTGCACTTCTTCCTGTTAGAGCTGGTTTCACATTCTCAGGCGGTTTCATTGACTGGGTACTTTGTGCAAAACTTCCAGCAGCATTAAATACATGGATGATCATCGTAATCGGTGTTGTAGTAGCAGTTATTTACTACTTCGTATTTAAGGCTCTTATTCTTAAACTTGACCTCAAGACACCAGGTCGTGAAGATGATGATGTTGAAGCTGAAAAGAAAGTAACTCTTTCAAA
>JAZULP010000038.1:0-13804 GCA_045603165.1 Agathobacter sp.
TTAGGGAGCGACGATTGTCATCGTCGCGAGCTTAGTACCGCTACGAAACGCTTATAAGCGAAAGCGCGTGCAAAGTCAACATATATCAACTGGCTCTTTTCGTATAATTTAACAAAACCTAATTGTGAGCTAAATCGTTATATACCTATCGCATATATGGCAGCCATAGATACAATAATCTGGATGATTGCAAAACGGAATACAACCTGTGCATTTGACCAGTCCTTTTTCTTTCTAACATGGTCATGAAGTGGTGTCGTTGTGTTCTTTAAGATATGTATCTTTAAAAAACGAAGCAACGCCACTTTAAGCAGCCCTAATCCACCATCTAGAATAATTACAATAGCAAACAATAAAAACATCAGTGGACTTCTTGATTTCAATGCAACGATTGCAAGAAAGATTCCCATTGCACGAGAACCGGCATCACCCATAAGAAGCTTACTAGGTGTTGCATTGTACCAAAGGTAGCCCAACAGAGAGACTGCAAATAACAAAATCAGGAAATTGAAATTATCCTCTACACCAAGCATTGTATTCAATACAAAGAAGGATATCATGCTGATAATCGCAAGTGTACCAGATAATCCATCCACACCATCGGTACAATTGGTGACATTAATGGATGCCCATACCAGAATAACGGTAAGGATCGCAAATACTATTGGCGGAATGGTAATGGTAATTCCTAGCATTGCAATCACAATATCGCTGGTGTTATAGTGCAGATACACAATAGCAACTACTATAGCCACTGCCAAATCCAAAAATCCTTTTAAGTATTCACCCCAAGGCTTTTCTGCCGCATCATCAAAATAGCCTGTCAACATTTCCACAATAATCAGGATGAGGTAAATCGCTATTTCCACATTCATTTGAGCAAATAACAATGCAGAAATTGCAAAAGTAAGTACAAAAATAATTCCTGCTCCTCTAGGCTTACCTGCAGATAGCTTCCCGTCATGAGCAAATGCACGCCCCATATCTCTAGGAAGATACTGGTTTAATTTTGCGATTGCTGCACAAGTAAGTGTAAACGCAAACAAAATACCGATAAATGCTACAATAGAAAAATCAATTCCATTTATCAAATTAATCATGTTATAACTCCTTTGATTTTTCGTAAAAATGCAGCTCCTTTCGGAACTGCTTTCGCTTATGCTGACTTTATTATAGATGTCCCAAGAAAAAAAGTAAAGTTTTTACTTGCATTTTTGATATATTATGGTATTATCTACTTACACGCTTTAAAGCACGAAAGTGAGGTAACGAAATTATGGCCCAAAGAGGAAATTTGATGACTGCCCGTGCAGACATCCGCGTATTAGATGCCACCCTTCGCGATGGTGGTCTTGTTAACAATTTTGCATTTACAGATGAATTTGTAAGCGCGCTTTATCGTGCAAACGTAAAGGCTGGCGTTGACTATATGGAATTCGGTTATAAAGCTTCCAAGGAATTGTTTGATGTAAATAAATTTGGCAAATGGAAATTTTGTGACGAAGCTGATATCCGTGCTATCGTGGGAGACAACAATTCTGACATGAAAATTGCTGTAATGGCTGATGTAGGACGCTGTGATTATAAAAAAGATATCCTTCCAAAATCAGAAAGTGTAATTGACATGATTCGTGTGGCTACTTATGTACACCAGATGCCTGCTGCAATCGACATGATTGAAGATGTAAAAGCAAAAGGTTATGAAGTAGTTTGCAATATCATGGCTATTTCCAATACCAAAGAATCCGATTTGGAACAGGCTCTGGAAATGGTAGCTGCAAGCAGTGCAGATGGTATTTACATTGTAGACAGCTATGGTTCTCTCTACCCAGAACAGATTCGTGAAATTGCGGATAAATATATGGAGATTGCAGAAAAGAACGGAAAATACGTTGGTATGCACGCGCACAATAATCAGCAGCTTGCCTTCGCAAACACCATCGAAGCAACTGCACGTGGTGTGAGTCTTCTGGATGCGACAATGATGTCTATCGGACGTGGTGCCGGAAACTGTGCAATGGAACTTTTGATTAGTTTCTTAAAAAATCCAAAGTACAATATCTTTCCTATTTTGAAATTTATCGAAGAATACATGATTCCGATAAAACAGGATGGACTCATATGGGGATATGATATTCCATATCTTTTGACAGGAAGACTCAATCAACACCCATCTTCTGCAATTGATTATATGAAGGAAGAAAGAACAGATTATACAAACTTCTATACTGACTTATTAGACAAATAAACTTTTCATTTATGTACTCCTTTGGTTAAGAAAAGATGGTGAGCATTTTGCCCACCATCTTTTTGTTATTTAACCCCATATATTTTCCTAATCCATAAATAATACGATTTTACCATTCTTCAATGTTTCCTTCATATCCATTACTCTCTGGTTACTGCTTCCGCGAAACTTGAGTGTAAGGTCCTTTTGCTCTGCAATAAATGGCCCATCCACCAACACATCAATCATAGACAACAGTTCATCGGTAGCTTCACAGTATTTTCTTCCACCTTCTACCAAATCAACATCATAAATATAACCTGTAAATGCCCAAATATCCTTGTTAGGATACTTCTCTTTTACTTTTCGCACGAACTTTACTAGCTCCGCTTGATTTTCTGGCTCAAATGGTTCTCCACCAAGTAGTGTAAGTCCTTGCACATAGTCTGGCTTCAGAGAATCCAGAATCTCCTGCTGGACTTTCTCATCAAACTCTTCACCATAGTTAAAATCCCAAGTATGCGGCTGGAAGCAGTCCTTGCAGTGATTCCTACAAC
Source organism: Agathobacter sp. (assembly GCA_045603165.1). Lineage (GTDB taxonomy): Bacteria > Bacillota > Clostridia > Lachnospirales > Lachnospiraceae > Roseburia. The sequence goes on from JAZULP010000038.1 coordinate 2,785, forward strand.
CCGATACAAAGAGTACTGTGCGGCAACCTAATCCATTTGCGATATCTGTATATTTTATACCTGCATAATTCATATTTTTTTCCTTCTTTATTTTCTTCCAATTTTACCGATAGAACTCTATATCCAATATACAAAGCGCATCATCTGTAATTATTTTCATAAAGTAAGAGACGGGCTATATTATATATTAGATGAACACTGTTAGCGGCCGTCGTTACTTAATGAGCGGCGATGTTAGTCGTCGCGAATTTAGTAACGCAACGAGTCCGCTATCAAGCGAAAGTCGTGTGTGAAGCTAATATATAACATAGCCCGTCTTGTATTATTTAGAAAATCAAATTACAAATGAAGTACTCTTTCTTTAATTTCTTGAGTTCTACCCTGGTTCCAAAATTGGGTACCAATATATCCACAAGTACGACGAGCCACACTCATCTGATCCTGATCGCGATTTCCACAATTTGGACATTCCCAAACAAGTTTTCCTGAACCATCTTCGTTTACAATCTGAATTTCTCCGTCATAGCCACATTTTTGGCAGTAATCACTCTTGGTGTTAAGTTCTGCATACATGATATTGTCGTAGATGTACTGCATTACAGAAAGTACAGCTTCAATATTGTTCTGCATGTTTGGCACTTCTACATAGCTGATAGCTCCACCTGGTGATAATTCCTGGAACTGTGCTTCAAATTTAAGCTTGTCAAATGCGTTCATTTCTTCTGTTACATGAACATGATAACTGTTTGTAATGTAGTTACGGTCTGTAACACCTTCGATAACACCGAAACGTTTCTGTAAGCATTTTGCAAATTTATAGGTAGTAGATTCAAGTGGCGTTCCGTACAAACTAAAGTCCATGTTGTTTTCTGCTTTCCACTGTTTGCATGCAGCATTCAGTTTTCTCATAACTTCAAGCGCAAATGGAGTACCTACCTTTGGTTCTGTATGGGATACTCCTTTCATGTAGCGAACACATTCGCAAAGTCCTGCATAACCTAATGAAATCGTTGAATATCCACCAAATAATAATTTATCTAATTTTTCACCTTTTTCCAAACGTGCTAATGCACCATTTTGCCATAGGATTGGTGCTACGTCGGATGGTGTACCAAGAAGACGTTTGTGTCTGCAAATAAGAGCACGATAGCAAAGCTCAAGCCTTTCATCCAGAATCTCCCAGAATTTCTGTTCGTCACCTTCTGATGAACAAGCTACGTCTACAAGGTTTAGTGTTACTACACCTTGATTGAAACGACCATAATATTTTGGCTGGTTTGTTTCTGGATCAACGTATGGCGTTAAGAAGCTTCTACATCCCATACATGTGTAGCAGTGACCTTCTCCATTTTTATCTACCTTAAGCTCTAACATTTTCTTTTCTGAAATGTAATCTGGAACCATACGTTTTGCAGTACATTTTGCTGCAAGTTTTGTAAGCTCCCAATATTTAGAGCCTTCTGTAATATTGTCTTCTTCCAATACATAGATAAGCTTAGGGAATGCAGGTGTAATGTAAACACCCTTTTCATTTTTCACACCCTGAATTCTCTGGTGAAGCATTTCCTCAATAATTGCAGCAAGGTCAGCCTTGGTCTGTTCATCTTTTGCTTCGTTCAAGTACATAAATACCGTAATGAAAGGAGCCTGTCCATTGGTTGTCATAAGAGTGATAACCTGATACTGAATCATCTGGACACCACGATTGATTTCTTCTTTTACACGAAGCTCTGCTACTTTGTTTACCATTTCATCTGTATAGTCAATTCCAATAGAAGTAAATTCTTCACGAACCTTCTGACGGAATTTTTCACGACTTACCTGTACGAATGGAGCCAGCTGTGTAAGAGAAATACTCTGTCCACCATACTGTGTGCTCGCAATCTGCGCGATAGCCTGTGTAGCTACGTTACAAGCAGTTGAAAAGCTCTTTGGAGTATCAATCATGGTTTCGCTGATAACGGTGCCATTCTGAAGCATATCTTCTAGGTTTACTAAACAACAGTTATGCATATGCTGTGCAAAGTAGTCCGCATCATGGAAATGGATAAGACCTTTTTCATGTGCTTCTACAATATCCTCTGGTAGTAAAAAACGTTTGGTAATATCCTTGCTTACTTCGCCAGCCATATAGTCACGTTGAACACTGTTCACCGTAGGATTTTTGTTCGAATTCTCCTGTTTTACCTCTTCGTTGTTACACTCAAGCAGACTCAAAATCTGTTCGTCTGTAGAGTTTGATTTACGAACAAGTGCTCTTTTATAACGATAGGTAATATAGTTACGTGCTACGTTAAAGGCACGGTGATTCATCAGCTGGTTTTCTACCATATCCTGGATTTCTTCTACACTAGGTGAGCGTTTCATGTTTTCGCAGGCATTTTCTACGTTTCTAGCAATTTCTTCAATTGTTTTGTCAGATAATTTTTCATAATCTAACACAGATTCGTTGGCTTTGATAATAGCTGCTACGATTTTTTCTATATCAAATACCACTTCACTACCACTTCTTTTGATAATTTTCATTTGTTCTCTCCTCCTCATCTTCTAAAATACCTTATTTATTGCTATAGTCTATCGTATACATAGATTCTGTTATTTGATTATATGATGCACAATCCCGCATAATATAATAACTTTACTCATTATACCATATATAGTGGTTTTGTCAATGATTCAAAACAACACTTTGTGGTTTGCTTTAGTACATGAAAGCATCAAAAAACGCCGAAAACATAAGGTTTTCGGCGTTGCTTCGTCAATATCTATAAATTTACTAGAAAAATTTGTGTAATTTTAATTAGGCATTGGCGGTTAGGCCTGTATACAACTGATAATACTTGCCCTTCTTTTCAAGAAGTTCTTCATGGCTACCTCTTTCAATGATTCGACCTTGCTCAAGTACCATAATACAATCACTGTTTCTAATCGTAGAAAGTCTATGAGCAATGACAAAAGTGGTACGACCATGCATCAACTTATCCATGCCATCCTGCACTATACGTTCGGTACGAGTATCGATAGAACTTGTAGCCTCATCAAGTATAAGTACTGGTGGATCTGCGATAGCCGCTCTGGCAATGGCAAGTAGTTGTCTCTGACCCTGGCTTAAATTTGCGCCGTCTCCTGTAAGGATGGTATCATAGCCATCTGGAAACTGACGGATAAAGGTATCTGCATTGGCAAGTTTTGCTGCTGCAACTACTTCTTCATCTGTAGCCTCTAATTTACCATAACGAATATTTTCACGAACGGTTGCTGTAAATAAATGTGTATCCTGCAATACCATGCCCAATGAGTGACGTAAATCTGCTTTTTTAATCTTATTAATATTAATACCGTCATATCGGATTTTACCATCTTGAATGTCATAAAATCGATTAATCAGGTTGGTAATCGTTGTTTTACCTGCACCGGTAGAGCCTACAAAGGCAATCTTCTGCCCCGGCGTTGCGAACATTTTTACATTGTGAAGAACGATCTTCTCTGGTACATAGCCAAAATCAACATCATCAAAGGTGACATCTCCAAGTAATGGTACAAGGCAGGTCGTGCCATCTTGCTCAGGCTTCTTCCACGCCCACTGCTCCGTATGCTCTCCTGTTTCTACCAATTCTCCATTTTCTTCCTTCACATTTACTAAGGTTACATATCCTTCATCTGTCTCTGGATTTTCATCTAATAACGCAAAGATTCGTTCACATCCAGCCAATGCCATAATGATACTGTTCATCTGTTGTGTAATCTGGTTGATTGGCTGGTTAAAGCTTTTATTGAAGGTCAAAAAGCTTGCCAACTTACCAAGGGTAAATTCTCCAAATCCTACAAGCGCTAAAATGCCACCAATCATGGCACAAAGCACATAGCCGATGTTGCCAATATTGTTATTTACAGGGCCCATACAGTTTGCATAGAAGTTGGCATTGTTGGCACTATCAAAAAGCTGTTCGTTGAGCTTGTTAAACTCTTCCGTATTTTCATTTTCATGAGTAAATACTTTGACAACTTTTTGTCCGGAAAGCATTTCTTCCACAAAACCATTGAGTTTACCCAAATCCTTCTGCTGTGCCAGAAAGTAACGGCTGGAAAATCCTGCAAAATTTTTGGATACCATAATTGTAGCAACCACTACCAATATAGATAAAATTGTAAGTGGCACACTCAAAATGCACATATTGATAAAAACCGTGACAACAGTAATTACAGCATTAACCATGTGCGGCATACTCTGGCTTATCATCTGACGCAGGGTATCAATATCGTTGGTATACACCGACATGATATCACCATGAGCATGTGTATCAAAATAACGGATTGGTAAATCCTGCATATGGGTAAACAATTCATTACGCATATCACGAATACATCCTTGTGATACATATATCAAAACTTTCTGCTGAACATATGCTGCCACAATACCCAAACAATAGAATATTGCCACACGTGTCATTGCACCAAGTAGCGGTCCATAATCTGGATTTGCCACACCAATCATACGTGCAATATAATCATCAATTAGAGTCTGCATAAATAAGGTTCCTTGTACACTGCAGAATACGGAAAGGAATATGCAGATGAGCACGACAACGTAATGTATTGCGTAACGGGAAAAAATAAACTTCATTAAACGGGATAATATTTTCCCCGGATTACTAATCTTTGGTACTGGTCCTCTTGGTCTACGTGGTACTGGTCCTGCCATTAGCTGTCACCTCCTTCGTCGAAATCACCACCACCATTGGTCTGTGCATCATAAATATCTGCATAAATGGTGTTGTTTTCTAATAGCTCTTCATGCGTGCCGAAGGCATCTACACGTCCATCATCTAATACGATAATGCGGTCTGCATCCTGGAGGGATGAAATGCGCTGTGAAATAATAATCTTTGTCGTACCCGGAATGGCTGTTTTAAATGTTGCGCGGATTTTTGCATCCGTCGCTGTATCAACTGCACTGGTGCTATCATCCAAAATCAATACCTTAGGCTTCTTGAGAAGTGCTCTTGCAATACATAGTCGCTGCTTCTGTCCACCAGATACGTTGCTACCACCCTGTTCAATATGGGTGTTGTATTTATCCGGAAAGCTCTGGATGAAATCATCTGCACAAGCCATTTTACAAGCCTCTATACACTCTTCTTCTGTGGCATTTGCATCACCCCAACGAAGATTATCTAAAATGGAACCGGAGAACAATACATTCTGCTGTAATACTACAGACACCTCGTTACGAAGGGTTTCCAAATCATATTCTTTTACATTTTTTCCGCCTACATAAACAGCACCTTCATCTACATCATAGAGACGGCTGATCATGTTTACAAAGGTTGATTTTGAACTACCTGTTCCACCGATGATACCGATTGTTTCACCACATTTAATTTCTAAATTAATGTTATCCAAAACTGGAGCTTCTGAGCTCTTAGAATATCGGAAGCTAACATTTTCGAAATGAATGCTGCCATCAGTTACTTCATAGATTGGATTTTCCGGATTTGTAATAGTGGCTTTTTCCTCTAGCACTTCACAAATACGTTTTCCACTTGCCACACTCATAGATGACATAACAAAGATCATAGACAGCATCATGAGATTCATGAGGATGTTCATACAGTATGTAAGAAGTGCCATTAAGTCACCCGTTTCTAAGTTCCCGGCTACGATAAATTGTGCACCGAACCAACTGATTAATAGTATGCAAGAATATACTGTAAATTGCATCAATGGATTGTTCCAGATAATAATATTTTCTGCTCTTATAAAGGTATCATAAATATTCTGTGCAGCTTTACGGAAACGCTCCTTTTCATGTTCTCCACGTACGAATGCCTTTACTACACGGATAGCTGATACGTTTTCCTGCACACTTTCATTTAATTTATCGTATTTTTCAAAGGACGCCTGAAAATGCTTCATTGCCTTCGTCGCAATGAAAATTAAAGAAGCTCCTAGTAAAATTACTGCTACTAAATAAATCGTTGCAAGCTGTGGACTAATCAAAAAACTCATAATCATAGCACAAATCAAGCTTGCTGGTGCGCGCATACAAATACGAAGCAGCATCTGATAAGACATCTGAATATTACTTACATCCGTCGTAATACGTGTGATTAAGCTGGATGTACTGAATTTGTCAATGTTTGCAAAGGAAAACGTCTGGATGTTTTCAAACATAGCCTTTCTTAGGTTTTTACCAAATCCCATAGCTGCCATGGAGCCAAATTTTGCTCCACCTACACCAAAACCAAGTGAACAGAGTGCCATTACAACCATGATGACACCCGTTACAAAAATATGATTACTGTCACCCTTATTAATACCCTCGTTTACGATAGATGCCATAAGAAGTGGAATGATGGTTTCCATCAACACTTCTCCCAGCATCAGAATCGGAGTAATGATAGAAGGCTTCGTATACTCTTTTACATGTCCAACTAATGTTTTAAGCATTTTCATATATATCCCTCTTTCTATTTCTATATTTACAATGAAAGTCAACATCTAAATATGAAATCTACGTTTTAACTCTGTTCTTGCTTTTCTATCACCTATAATGACCGTTCCAAGAAATAAGAACAGGGTCAGCATTTGTACTCCAATGGCATAATATGGGAATGTAATAACATCAATCCAAATCAAAAACATCATAATAGCGCACAACACGAGTGCTGTCAGCTGGTCCATAATATAACTCTGCCAGTTTCTTCTATTGATAAATAGCATTAAAATCAAAATGGCAACATCCCATAATGCAACTGCTGTCGGGAATGCAAAGTTCAAGCCCCATCCATGATATCCGGTCAGCCAATCGGCCTCAATCAGACATACGAGTCCAATTAGAATAGACCAAAAAATTTTTGTCATATAGGTCTGCTTACCTAATATCGTAAGTCTAAGCATAATGTTCGCATATATAATCGCCAGTCCCACGGTAAAACTCCATAAAAAGTTCGGATCTGTGGTATAGTCAATCACAAACAAGATGCACCAGACCACAATGGATACAAACAAAAACACATTTTCCAATACGCGGTATTTTCTAGATACTATACGAGCGTTTGGATATAAGCTTCTCCTTTCCTGTCCATCCTGCTCTAATACGTGCTGGCAAAGAGGACAAGTATCTGTTTTATCCAAAATATCCACCTTACACATTTTGCATTTACTCATAATACACTCCATTTGTTTCAATTTGGACAGTTACACCGTCCTCTGCAATTTTGCGGAAAAATTCGCGCTGAATTGATGTGTCTGCAAAGACAGATGTGAATGTAAAGACCAATGTATCCTTGTAGGAATTGATGGTTCCTTTTATATTCTGCCCCTTGGACATAGGGATGAAGGAACGAAACATTTTCACATATGGCTCATAGGCTGGCTCAAGCTGTACAATCCCTACATTGGTAATGGTAGTGGTATTTGCCAATGCTGACTGATTATAGACATATCGCATCACTAAATTTTTTATTGGCAACGGCACCATACGAAGCAGCCTGTTTTTCTGATTTGACACACTGTATGAAAACAAATCTTCTAAATGGTCTTTCTGAATCTGCTTACACAGACTCTCCTGTATGATTCTAAGCACCTCTTCAAAAGTATATGCTTCCTTATTGGGATGAAATTCTGCAGAGACCATGACAAAAAAATTTCTTGTAGTGTTTGAAACAAAATATGGTCGCAAATTTACCGGAACAGCAATGCGGATTGGTTTTTTAGATGGCATCTTATTCATACACTGTACGTAGGTACTCCAGGCAAAAAGCGCAACCAGATATTCATTGACAGATGCTCCATAGCGTTTCGTAACTGCTTTTAATTCCGGAATACTAATCAAGCCATGCATAACCCCCAGCTCACCTGGGGTCAGCTTGTCCATCTTAATCAAATATGCTCTTTCCTTTACAAATCCACTCGGCTGACGTCTTTTATAATGTTTGACAAAGCTATCCTCCGTATTTAAAGAGGTTAAATCGCTTAGCTTATCCTCACCTTTGAGTTCTGGGTGCACCAGACGCAGATATTGGTAGGTCAGCTCTCGTAGGAAGTTCATGGCACCCATTCCATCTGCCAACACATGAAATACTTCTAAATTAATACGATTCTGATAATAGCTTACATGAAAGAGGTAGCTTTGGTTTTTATTTTGACGAATATATCTGCATGGAAAAAGCACCTCCTCTTTTACAGGTGGTGCAGGCTTATTATTTTCTTCAAAATAATACCAAAAAATTCCAATACGAAGACGCACATTGAAGCCATTAAACTTGGGCAACACAATAGACAGTGCCTCCTGTAAAAGCTTCGGACAAATCTCCTCATTTAATTCCACACTCATTCGGTAGGTATTCGTCATTCCTTCCCCTGCGATAACTGGAAAAATAAGTGCAGTATTATCCAGCTTTTTCCAGCGCAACGGACGATGACTCATTGCTTTGACCTGTTTTTCTTTCTTGTCTTTTTCTTTCTTTTTTTTCATAAACTAAACTTTTCTGACTCCTAATATTTATGGTTCATCTAATTTTCCATAGACTTCCATTGGCACATAGGCTTTAATTGCTATACCTTCTGCCACATATTCCTCTGAAATCAACTCACCCTGTTTGCGAACAAGCTGAATAATTCCTGCATTGTTATAAGAAATAACACGTTCAATGTAGATTTTATCTTCACGAAGCATTTCTTCTAAAACGTCTTTGATTTCCTCTAGGCCTTCGTTTTTCACTGCTGAAATTGCAAGCACCTTGTCTGCACGAAAATCCTGCAATGGATCGTCATCTGTTCTAGCATCCTGTTTATTGAACAAAGTCATTATTTTCTTGTCCTTTACTCCAAGATTATCTAGGGTTTCATACACGATATGCATCTGCTTGTCTCTTTGTGGATTGGAGCTATCCACCACATGAAAAATTATGTCTGCATACTTCGCTTCTTCAAGAGTGCTTTTAAATGCTTCAATCAAATGATGCGGTAGCTTACGGATAAATCCTACGGTATCCGTCAAGAGTACTTCCTGTCTATTTGTCAACTCCAACGTACGCGTGGTAGGATCAAGAGTGGCAAAAAGCTTGTCCTCTTCTATCACGTGTGCATCTGTCATGTGATTCAAAAGCGTGGACTTACCTGCATTGGTATATCCTACAATAGCGACCACAGGCACATTCTGTTTTTCTCGCTTCGCTCTGGTAATATCGCGGTGCTTTACTACCTCGCCGAGCTCACGTCGTAGCTGTGCTATACGGTCGTTAATCAGTCTTCTGTCCATTTCTAGCTTTTTCTCACCAGGTCCTCGGGTACCAATACCACCACCAAGACGGGACATGGATCGTCCCAGACCAGTCAGACGGCTAAGTCGATATTTCAGCTGTGCCAGCTCGACCTGTATTTTACCTTCATTGGTCGAAGCCCTAGCTGCGAAAATATCTAAGATAATCAGGGTTCTGTCCATTACCTTAGTATCTAGAAGTTCTTCTAAATTTTTTAGCTGTGCTGGTGAAAGCTCATCATCACACACAATGCCTGTAGCACCAGTTTCTTGGATAAGCTCCGCTATTTCATTTACTTTACCAGTTCCTACATAGGTACCTGGATGGATTTTTTCTCTTTTCTGTATCAGTGTTCCTACTACTAGAGCCCCTGCTGTTTTTACAAGGTCAGCAAGCTCTATGAGAGAATCTTCTGCATCATCACCGTCTTGTTCGCTAACTCCAACAAGGATGACACGTTCTTCTAAGTCCTTTATTTCGTATGTTTCTGACATATTTTAGCCTTTCTCAAACCTAGGTCTGTTTTTCGGATATGTATCTATCCTTAACCCTTAACGTGTTTCTAAGAAAGTAAACTCACGTAAGGCCTCGATATCATCTGGATAGAGTTCTACATATTCGGCCATGATTTCCTTTGCAGTGGCAAAGTCTTGCTTCTGCTCATAAGCAATAATCAAAGATTTCATAAGCATCTGCTTGTTTGGTACTTTTTCTAGTTTCAAGGCTGCATCCAAACATTGTATCGCAATATCGCAATTACCCTTTCCCAACTGGTCGTTCGCAACAGAGAAAAGATTATAGGAATCTGCGACATCACTTTCCATATAGGCATTCATATTTGCTTCTGCGTTTTTGTCATCACCTACCGCATACTGAATCTCTGCCAGATAGTAATATGCCAACATCTCCTTTGCTTTTGCGGCCTCCTCTAAAAGAGAAATAGCGGTTTTTTCTTCCCCTAAAAGAAAATGGATGCGGCCTTTCTGCATTTTGTCATGGGCTTTATTGCCTCTTAATTCCAACGCTAGATTTAAGTATTCCTGCGCTTCCTCTTCCTTTCCATGAGCAGTCAAAGCTTCATAAACACCGATGTAAAGCTCATAATCCTTTTTCTCATTTTCTATAGCGGATGCATAATCTTTTAATGCGTTTTCTTCATCACCTAAACTATAGTATAAATTTCCACGCAAAAAATATGCTTTGGCATCATCATTATAATTAATAATGGCAGAGTAGGTATCCATAGCCGCCTGTGTATCTCCCAGCATATACAATGCTTCTGCTTTATAATAGCAGATATCCTTTTCCGTCTCCCCGATTTTCCCTAAGGACAAATCCAAGCTACTTTGAAATACCTCTAATGCCTCCTCGTATTTACCCTGTTCTAAAAGGATAATCCCTTCTTCTCGCTTGAGCGCCTGTTCTTCTATTCTCTCATTAGAGCAGCCGGTACATAAAAGCACCACCATGAGTGTCATGGTAGCTACAAATAAAATTCGTTTCTTCCTATACTCAAATCGTTTCATATCAATCTCACAATTTTCTCTGGATTATATCATTTTACAACACTACAAGTTTATCACATTTGAAGTATCTTGTGAACAAAAAAGTAAATAACGATTTAGCTCACAATTAGGTTTTGTTAAATTATACGAAAAGAGCCAGTTGATATATGTTGACTTTGCACGCGCTTTCGCTTATAAGCGTTTCGTAGCGGTACTAAGCTCGCGACGATGACAATCGTCGCTCCCTAA
>JAZULP010000039.1:0-25386 GCA_045603165.1 Agathobacter sp.
TCACCTAGTTCACCAACAGGAGAATATTTCTTTAATAATATTTCTCCCTCCCTGCTGGTAAAAATTTCCATTGGGTCGCCTTCACGAATTCGCATGGTTCGACGTATTTCCTTTGGTATAACAATTCTGCCCAAATCATCTATGCGACGTACAATTCCTGTTGCTTTCATATATAAAAATCTCCTTTTACAAAAATTACTCTGTGAGTATTATCTGTAAAAGGAGAAATAATATACCAAAGTGTGATTTTAATTATGTGAAATTCCACGGAATTAAAATTTCTTACAACAATCATCACACAATGTTTTTATCCACGCATTCCCTGCAATACTTCCACCCCGTTTTGCTACTTTTCTACTCTCAGTAAATGTTTCCGGTTTTGTTCTCGCAGAAATATCCTCTGTCGCAGTTTCAGCAAGTATATTCAGTATGATTTTTGTCGTACTCATATTATCCCGGAGATTTTCTTTTTTCAGTCCTTTCAAATCACTCCAATACCTTCTTGGATTATTAATTTGCTTCAAATTCTCCCGATTCTGATCCGACTGTAACAGCATAGGTTTCTCCCTTTTTGATATCAGGACTTGAGAGAATAACTACTGCAAAGTTCAGTTCGGGTGTATGCTCAATAATGGAATTTCCACTTTTATCTTTCAGCAAAATCTTTGTTCCTGCGGATTGGTTACCAACGCTTATGGCTACCACGCCTTGCTCAGAATCACTAAAGGTTTGTGCCATACCTTGAGCACCAGTGCCGATAAATGTACCGCCTGTAATTGTTGCGCTCTTATCATAATCAAGGGTTGCGGTATCACCCTGTGTAGGACCTGTAACAACAGTATATCCGCCGCTGATTTCCAACGTGCCGTTGGCATCCATACCATCGCCGGAAGAGTTGATATAAAGATTTCCGCCAGAAACCTTTATACTGCCGTTCGAATTTGAAGACATACCGCCTCCACCCATACCACCGGGTTTGCCGCCGCCCATTCCTCCATGCCCACCGCCGCCGAACATTCCGTCACGACCGCCGGTAGTTCCGCTTTGATCTGTACCGCCTGCGGCATTAAGACCGTCATCACTCGCCTTTAGCTTAATATCTCCGCCTTGCACGTCAATGTGCAGTGCTTCAAGTCCTTCATAACATTCAGAAATGTCAATCTTGCCTGCGGTAACGGTCAAGGTTTCTTCTGCATGAATGGCATCATCACCCGATGCCAGCGTAAATGTGCCGCCGTTAATAATAACCGAAACATCTGAATGTACCGAATCATCAGCCGAGTTGATGGTAATATTACCACCCGAAATCAGCAGACTGTTTGCGGCTTTTAAGCCTTTCATACTGGTGCTGCTTTCTTCGGTGGTTGTGGTATTGCTAACGGTATCGTTTGGTTGCATTCCGCCGGGCCTGCCACCACCCATAAAACCGCCGAAATTGTCGGACTGTTCTTTGCTTCCGTTTTCGCTCCCGCCGCCAACAAGCAATTCTATTGTACCATCTGCTATCTGCATATAAGCACCTGCGGCAATACCGTCACCTTCGGCTTCCGCTTTAATTGTTCCACTTGCAATATAAATATAGCCAAGAGAAGCATCATCAGAATTCTCGGCGTGTATAGCATCTTTACCGGCATCAATATTAAGCGTAGCATTTGCAATTCTTACACTATCGTTAGCATCCAATCCGTGTGATGAAGAATTGACCGTGTAAGTTCCACCGGTAATAACCAAATCATCCTTACAGACAACACCGTGTCCTACAGGGGAGGTGACAGTTAAAGAGCCTGTTCCGTTCATTGTTAAATCTTGTTTTGAGAACAGAGCACCGTCAATATTATTATCGTCTATAGCAGTAAAACTACCGCCGTTGGCAAAAGTATTGGTTGAACCATCAGCAAGTGTCAAAAATACCTTATCTGCTTCTAAAATATAGATTGCCGCCGATGTTTTGCTCGTAATATTTACACCATTTAAAACAATCTGCAATTTTGCTGTATCGGGTGCATCGACAATTAACATACCGTCAGTCAGTTCACCCGAAATGACATAGGTTGCTTCTTCTGTGATAGTAATTTTCGAGCCGGATATTTTAACACTATTCGAACTTGATGTTGCCGAAGTTCCATTCAGCTTAATTGTAACTGCCTTACTCTCATCATAGTTAGTTTGATTATCGCGTTCGGTAAACATATCCGCATCGGTTTTTGAAAAATCAACCTCTACGGGTGCAGCAGAGGAAGTGCCATCCTGATTCTCGTTTGTTGTTTTATTTTCGGTATCTTTTCCGCATCCCGCAAGAAGCGAAAGCATCAATGTTAAAATCAATAAAATAGAAAATATTTTTTTCATATCAATCACCATTATAATTCTGTGCCGACTGTTTCCTGTTTAGACACCGCAATTTCAAGATTTCCATTACGGCAACGGATTTTATCAATCATCTCTTTTTCACGGGTGACATCACGGAGCATTACGTTGTATGTAAGTTTGAACATACTTCCCATGTTGGTGCTCTTAACATGGACAAGGTCATGGGAGGTTGTAAACTCAGAGAAAATATCATCAAAAATGCCTGAATAATCCAAATCTTCGGGAATGGTGATGGTGAAGGTCTTGAATGTTGCTGCATTCTTTTTTGTGCCAAAATCAAGGCGGTTGTAGAGAACAAACATTACACACATAACCGCCGTGAACAACAACGCAAATCCAAGGTATCCCATACCTGCTATAAGACCTGCGCCCATTGCCAAAAACAAGGTGCAGATTTCTTTAGCTGTTCCGGGAACAGAGCGGAAACGCACAAGACTAAAAGCCCCTGCTACCGCAACGCCTGTTCCAACGTTACCGTTTACCATCATAATAACAACACAAACTACTGCGGGGAGCAGAGCCAATGTTACAACAAAGCTCTTGGTATAGCGTGTACGATACATATAGGCAAATGCCATTAAAATGCCAATAACGAGAGATGCAGCAAGGCACAGTAAAAAGTCGGTCACGCTGATGACCGCCGTTAAATCTGTATCAAATAATCCTTTAAACAAATTTTCAAGCATTTGTAGTTACCTCCAACATATTATATGAGTTCATTTTATGAGTTTTTGGAAAAATCAGCGTTCTGTACGCCGTTCCGTATTTTGAAAAGGATGTTTTATATATCTTTTCTCTTGATAGCACCTCTGTCATCCAAAGTGGTATACCGCCTGAGCATTTTATCTCCATTAACACTTTGCCTTCGGGCAAAATTGGTGTACCGTAAGCTTCGGACTGCAAAGACAAAGCCTCTTGTCTGCAAAGAATGGTATCGTCAAATGTCACACGGAAATCCGAGCCGTCATTTGCGTAAAAGGCTTCTCGCTCATAGGAGAGGAAAACGAGCGGGCGAAGGGTTTTATAATAATTAAGGAAATAATCTATTTCCTCGGATATTTGTGTGTATTTTTTGCAATGATGCTCTCTACTGAGCCATTCCATTGCCTCTGTATTCGGAAGTGAAATGCGGCGCTTATATACCACGTGCTTATATTTCTTTTTCAATTCCACAAAGACCATACTGTCGGCATCTGCTTGACTGTAACTGCGTATACGTAACTTCTCCTTGTAGGTTGGCTTTTCGATGGAACGTCGAATTAAGAGATAGGTGTCTGTATCGTAATATAGATTGCGAATGGTAGTTCTTCCGTATTTGTCAAGCTTCATATACGGTGTCATCGCTGCAAGGACTCGTTTCTTTTGGTCGAGTGTCAGCATATATTTCAGTTCATATCTCTTAAATACGGTTTGAAATGGCATAAAAACAAATCCTCCTGTACCATAATACAAGCATTGTACAGGAGGAAGATTGAAGTTTTATTGAAAATCTTTAATTTTATTTATAATACAGGGACTTGCACACGAAACTCTATAAATCCGTTATAACAAAGCACCTCAATGTGTCCTTTGTGAGAGGTGGTAATTGCTTTTGCAATTGCAAGACCGAGTCCGTAATGCTTGTCCTCACCATTACGGGCAGTATCTACACGGTAAAAGCGCTCAAAGATTTTTTCGCGCTGTTCTATGGGGATTTCATCCCCTTTATTTATTACCGAGAGCTTTGCAAACCCATGTTCCTTGGTCAAGGTTAGCCAAATTTCGCCTTGCTCTTTACTATGACGAATAGCGTTATCAAGTAAAATGGACACGATTTGTTTAATCTGTGTGCTGTTACCAATCACACCAATGCCGTTTGCTATATTGCTGTTGAGCACAAGTCCTTTTTCAAAGGCCACACTTTCGAACGGGAGTGCCTCGCCGGCAACAAGTCGGCTGAAATCAATGTGTTCCATTTGCGGTGTTACGTTCTCTGTACGGGCAAGGTCTAAAAGTTGACTGACAAGCATTCCCATTCGCTCATTCTCGTACTGAATGTTTTGTAACCATTGGTTGTCGCCGATTTCACGGGACAACAGCTCTGCGTTGGCACTTACCACAGACACGGGTGTTTTCAATTCGTGACCTGCATCTGATATAAACTGCTTTTGCTTTTGATAGCTTTCTTCAAGAGGATTTACAATTTTTCTTGCGAGGTATACCGACAGAAAGAAAAATAAAACCAATGCGAGAGCGCCGAAAATAAGCGTATAACGGAACAATGTCATTGCACTCTCGTTTATAACGGTGTTGTCCTTGAATGTAATTAGAGTGTAGCCACCTTTATCCATCTTATAAAAAGCAAGATTGTTTTCTGTACCACTATTTCTACCGCTTTTTATAATACTCTGCGCCAAGTTCTTAAGATCGTCATCGGTATGTACCGTTGGCGGTTCGTTTTTTATTTCAAGAATATCGCCGTCATAGGATACTGCAACTGTATAAAATGTGGATAATTGAAACATTGGAGATTCAGGATTAAAGCCATGATTTACGTTAGGTTTTGGTCTGTTCGGCGGCATCATTTCTCCAAATGAGTTCGGCAGAGAATACATTTGGGCATGTGCGAGTAACATCTGCTCATTTTGTTTCGACACTTCAAAATAACTGGTGGCATAAATTACGCCGAGTGTTCCTACCCACAAAAGCACAAGAATTGACATAATAGCGACAACAATTTTTCTACGGGACTTCTTAAACATCGTCACACCTCAATTCATATCCGATACCACGCACGGCTTTTATCTCCGCCTTTGCACCGACAAAAGTTAGTTTTTTACGGGTAAAGGACATATATACTTCCACATTGTTATATTCAGCATCACTTTCAAATCCCCAGATTTTCACTGCCAACTGTTCACGGGTAAGGATCTGACCGCTGTTTGCAATTAAGTATTCAAGGATTCGGTATTCCTTTTCGCTCAGCCGCACACTTTGACCATTAGTAACACAGGATAGTGTAAGTGTGCTTGTGTCGAGTGAGATATCTGCAAATGTTAGAACACCATCGTGTGTGCCAAGTGTTCTTCTGCCAAGCGCACGAAGACGGGCAAGTAATTCCTTTGTCATAAACGGCTTTGTTAAGTAATCATCTGCACCGCTGTCGAGACCTGTGACCTTGTCATCAAGCTCTGCCTTTGCCGTTAGCATTAGAATCGGAGTTGTAATGCCTTTGCTTCGGGTTTTTTTAGCAATCTCAAAACCGTTCATTCCGGGAAGCATAACATCAAGGATAATAATATCGTATATATCACTCTCAATGGCGGTCAAACCGTCAACTCCGTTAGCGTAATGATCTACCTCATATTTTTCAAGACGCAGGATTTCGCATAACGCCTGCGCCATTCTTTTTTCATCTTCAACGAGCAAAATCCTCATAGGGACACCTCCACTGATACCCATTATACCATAAAAGATTGAAAAATAAACCCACGAGAGAAAGCTATCGTATCAAAAACTTGACAATCTTTTTGGTGCTTTATACAATTGATTCGACGAATTTCCTTAGGAGGCTTAAAATGAACATTAGAGAAGAATCTTTGAAAAAACACTACGAATGGAACGGTAAAATTGAGGTTATTTCCCGTGCACCAATTAACTCAAAAGAAGATTTGTCCTTAGCATACACCCCAGGTGTCGCTGAGCCTTGTCTTGAAATTAATAGAGATATAAATAAATCATACGAACTAACTCGTCGCTCTAACCTTGTCGCCGTTATTACCGATGGTACCGCTATTTTAGGCCTCGGTGATATCGGTCCTGAAGCAGGTATGCCTGTAATGGAGGGGAAATGTGCCCTCTTTAAAGCCTTTGCTGA
The DNA here is from genome assembly GCA_045603165.1 of Agathobacter sp. Classification (GTDB taxonomy): domain Bacteria; phylum Bacillota; class Clostridia; order Lachnospirales; family Lachnospiraceae; genus Roseburia. Next base: position 6,227 of record JAZULP010000039.1, read on the forward strand.
TGTCGACGCTTTCCCCCTTTGCATAAGATCAAAGGATGTTGATGAAATCGTCCGCACTATCTATCTGCTGTCAGGCTCCTTCGGCGGAATTAATCTCGAAGATATTTCTGCTCCTCGTTGCTTCGAAATCGAGCAAAAACTCAAGGAAATTTGTGATATCCCTATATTCCACGATGACCAGCATGGTACTGCAATCGTTGTTGCTGCAGCTCTTATAAACGCTCTAAAGCTTGTTAAAAAGCAGATGGATGAAGTAAAGGTAGTAATCAATGGTGCAGGCTCAGCAGGAATTGCAATCGGTAAACACCTTATGAATATAGGTGTAAAAAATCTTACCTTCTGTGACCGCTTCGGCATTATCTGTGAGGATGATAAAAATAATAACATAGTTCAGGAAGAACTTTCTAAGGTTACTAATCTCGAGCGCAAGAAAGGCTCTCTTGCCGACGCTCTTTGCGGTGCAGATGTATTTATAGGTGTTTCTGCCCCCAACCTTGTAACCGAAGAAATGGTTAAATCTATGGCTCGTGACGCTATAATGTTCCCTATGGCTAACCCAACGCCCGAAATTATGCCTAATATCGCCAAAGCGGCAGGTGCAAGGGTGGTAGGTACAGGACGTTCGGACTTCCCTAACCAAATAAACAACGTCCTTGCATTCCCAGGAATTTTCCGCGGTGCACTTGACTGCAGAGCCACCTGCATTAACGAGGAAATGAAAGTAGCAACCTCCTATGCGTTGGCTTCCCTTATCCCCGAAAATGAAATTACCGAGGAAAATATTATCGCTTCTGCTCTCGATAAAAGAGTATCACAGGTTGTAGCTGAGGCTGTAGCTAAGGTTGCCAAGGAAACCGGCGTTGCAAGAATTTAAATGTTATTGTGGAGTGAAAGAAATTTCACTCCTTTTTCTTTTATCGCCGCCAGATTTTCTTCCTTCCCTTTACCATCTACATGCAGAATAATATCTGCTGCTTTTTCATAAATCGAAAGACGTTTCCCCATAAGCTGTGTTATGTACTCGACATTCATATTTCCATTTAATAAAGGACGATCTGTCTTATCATGGAGACGCTCATAAATAGTTTCCGGTGTTGCAGAGAGATAAATAATGCATCCATTCTTACGCATGGCTACTATATTCTCCTCTCGCAGCACTGCTCCACCGCCACAGGACACGATTGCTCCACCTTTGTCCGTGATGCGTTGTATCAGCTGTGTTTCCAGATCTCGAAAATGAGCTTCTCCGTATTTTTCAAAAATCTCATTAATACTCATCCCAGTCTCTGCTTCAATGGTTTCGTCCATTTCTATCAGCTCTTTGCCAGTTTCTTCTGCTAGAAGACGAGCCATAGTACTTTTTCCACAGCCCATAAAGCCGATGAAAAACAGATTTTTTTCCTTCTTATTTGTTTCCATATAAAAGCTCCTTTACCCCTTCTACTGGCATGTCCTGTCCAGTAAATAATTGGAAAGCTGATGCTCCCTGCCAGACAAGCATTCCTTTTCCGCCAACACAGATACAGCCCGCCTCCTTAGCATCTCTTAAAAGTTTCGTCTCCTCTGGATTATAAACGATATCAGCTACCACTAAATCCGGGCGCAACACGGATAAATCCTTTATTACGCTTTGGTCCTCCATTGGCTTCATTCCTACGATGGTTGCATTGACAAAAATATCGCTGGTTGCGATTTCTTCTGCCATTCTCTGTTCATCATCAATATCATAGACATGAACTTCACACGCAGGAACTGCCGCTTTTATCTTTTCCGCAGTTGCAAGAGTTCTCTCAAAAAAACTATCTTTTTTGTTCAGGATGGTAATCTCCTTTGCTCCATCTAAGGCACACTGCACCTGGATTGCCGTAGCAGCTCCACCGCCACCTGCCACCGTCAGCTTCTTTCCGACAATATCTACGCCATGGTCTTTTAAATTATTCACAAAGCCTTCCCCATCCGTAATGTGTCCGATGAGTTTACCATCCTCATTTACAATGGTATTTACCGCCCCGATAATCTGTGCTGCAGGAGAGAGCTCATCCATATGACCTGCCGCTTCAGTCTTATTCGGTGTAGTCACATTCATACCGCGCATATTGAAAAGACGCATTGCATCTAAAGCGCCTTTTACTCCCTCTTCTTTTACATCAAATGCCACATAGACATAATCCAAGCCCAACTGTTCAAAGCTGTAATTATACATAGCTGGAGAGCCCGAATGTCCAATTGGTGAACCAATGAGTGCCATTAAACCTGTATGACCAGAAATTCTTTTTTCCATAATCCGCTCAATCCTCCTACTTCTTCATATATGGATAAAATATCTCACTTGTATTTTTGCTATCAAATAAACCATTATACTGTAGGTTCTCATAAAGGGAAACCCACTTCAATTCCTCGCCCATAGCATCATCCACATGGAGGTACTTTCCTTTTTCCAAGGAGTAATATCCCCTGGAATTAATTGCTGGAACCACTTCATATAAATCTGCAAGAAATTGATTGTATGGTGGTAACGCAATACCAGCCCGCTCCAATGCCATCGTAGAAAGGAAATTCAAACTAGTAATTTCCACTGTTTCTTCTGGCGTATCATAGTTGGTCCAGATAAAAAATGGCACCGTATATAATGCTTCCAATTCCTCTAGTGTCAAACCCGATAACCCTTTTTCATTTAAAATCGGATAAAACTTACTGTTCAGACTCGGCTGGTGATCTCCAAAAAACACTATTTCTACCGGCTCATCCACCTGCTCGAAATATCCAATCAACTCGCTGAGAGCATCATCACTTTCTCTTATAAGAGAAAAATACTGGTTCGCATCTGTATAGGAACGTCCCAGCTTGTAATACTTTTCTTCGAAATTCTCGTAGGTCTGCACATATCCACCATGATTTTGCATACTGATGGACATAATAAACAAATTCTCGTTCTGATTTCGATCTTCATATCGCTCGATAATCGTGCGATATAATTCTTTATCAGAAATATACTTACGAATCATCTGTGTCTGGTCAAAGTCATCAATGAAATAACTTTCGTCAAATCCCAGTGAAGGATATACCAAATGACGACTCCAGCCTGTTTCATAATATGGGTGCATGGATACGCAAGTATAACCCTCATTTTTTAGTGTAGACACAATTGAAGTTGGTGTGTCATTCATATATTGTTGATATACTACCGACCCCACTGGTAAGAATGCCATGGAACCACCTGTCATAAACTCCCATTCGGAGTTTGGAGTTTTCGCTCCAAATACTGAGGCTAAAGCATAGCCTTTCACCGTATTTTCTGTAAGTGAATCAAAAAACGGTGTTAGAGGCTGGTTGGTTTTTAGCTCACCTAAAACACTTAAATCCGCAAAGGACTCATTCATAACTACAATAATCGTGGGTTCCTGCTTCAACTCCTCCCCCAGGGGATTTGTCTCTACTGCCTGATAGGCCTCTTCCAATTCTCCAATTTCTTCTAAAGAATACCCCTCTGGTGCTGACACAAAGCTGTCTCTTACACTTAAAACAAAATTCAATATATAGCCATTTAAATAGCTGCCCTTTTTCTCCCAGGTTTCCGTATTTATTCCTATTGCATTAATCGCAACCACAATACACAACAGTACACCACTTAAACCAGTCAAAAGACGCATATACATCATCTTTTTGCCTTTATAGGTAAAGCGAAAAAGCTGCGCAACCAAAACAAATACAATAGACAAGGCCAACACTAGCCAGCCTCTGCCATGCAGCTGAAGCTTATAGCTACCTAGCACGCTGAGGCCAGTTCCTATGGAACGTAAATCTGCAAAGATAAATTCGTTTTCACGAAACAGATACACGAAATAGTTCGCATATGCCAATAGCATGAACAGGCTATGAGATATGACGGCAGAGAGTCCCACTCGGTTCGTAACACATAGCATCCACACATAGACCACCAACACACAGAGAATATTCAAAAACCACTTGGTATCTGTGGTCTTGGCAAACAACTCCGGTTCGAGCAACACATACTGTACGCAGTAGGTGGTAAAAATCGTACCTCCCACCAGTAGCAGTATCGTCCAGAGCCATGGAACCTTGCTATCTAATTGCCAATTCTTAAAATCCAATTTCTTCATTCTACTTCCAAATCTATTTATCAAAAAATTCTTGTATCTGATTACAGATGGTAACCATAAGACGTGTTCTAGCCTCCTTACTAGCCCATGCTATGTGAGGTGTAATAATAAGCCTCTCACTGTCTTTTATCTGACGAAGCGGATTATCCTCTCTCATTGGTTCCACAGAGAGTACATCCAAGCCTGCGGCTCCAATCTGACCTTCTCGCAATGCATCTGCCAAATCATGCTCCACCACAATCGGGCCTCTGCCCACATTGATAAAAATGGCATTCGATTTCATCCTTTCAAATGCCTGCTTGTCAAATAATCCCCTAGTGTTCTCATCCAAAGGTGCATGCACGGATACAATATCCGACATCGTAAGTAGCTGCTCAAAGCTTACCCGTTCATAATTATCATTATGATTTTTCCCCGAGGTCGAATAATATATGACATGACAGCCAAACTGCTTTGCCAAATCTGCTACACGTCTTCCGATATTGCCCAGACCTACAATGCCCCAAGTCTTTCCAGAAAGCTCATGAAACACATTCGCAAAATGTGTGAAGGTAACATCTCCCACATACTGCTCAGACTTTACGTAATTGTCATAATAGCTCAATTTCTCAAATAAGTAGAACAAAAGAGCAAAGGTATGCTGTGCCACAGACTCCGTTGAATAACCTGCTACATTACGCCATGCAATCCCTCTTTGTGCCAAATATTCTTTATCCAGATTATTGGTTCCAGTGGCAGTTACACAGACCAGTTTTAAATGCTCTGCCTTACCAATAGAGGCCTCATTAATCTCGACTTTATTTAGAATAATAACATCCGCGTCCTTGGTGCGCTCCAAAGCTTCCTCTGTTGTGGAAAATGGATATTTCACCACTTCTCCCAACGCATCAAAGCCTGACAAATCTATGTCTTCACCTATCGTTTTTACATCCAAGAATACTATTTTCATTTATCTTACCCCAAACGCAAATATCGTCTTTGTTTCATATGGCACATTTGCCTCGGTAATTGGGCGGACAAAATTAGGTTCATTAATAGAATTTGGAAAATACTGTGTTTCCAGACAAAAGCCTCCACGTTTTCCATAACTGCATCCACCTTTTCCTGCATCCCCATTTAAGAAGTTTCCCGTATAAAGCTGTACCCCTATGCAATCCGTCCATACATCCATCTGGATGCCGCTCTCTGGCGAATATGCAGTGGCAATTTTTTCTACGCCATCCGTTTCTTTATCAATGGCAAAGTTGTGGTCATAACCACCGCCATAAATCAACTGCTCAAAATCCTGACTAATATCTCTACCAATGGTCTTTGGAACACGGAAATCAAATGGTGTGCCTTCCACTGTTGCAATTTCTCCTGTTGGAATAGCCTTACTGTTTTTGACTGGCGTATAGGCTGATGCCTTAATCATAAGCTCATGCTTAAGCACATCCCCTGCATCATGTCCATTCAAATTAAAATAGGTATGATTCGTCATGTTAAAGGTTGTCTTTTTATCACTCACCGCATGGTAAGAAATCACCAGCTCATCTGCTTCTGTCAATTCATAGGTTACATCACATACCACAGTACCTGGAAATCCCTGTTCCAAATCCTTGCTGGTATATGTAAAAATGATTTTGTTTGCTTTCTGCTCCTTCACAGTCCATACCTTCTTTGCCATACTGTGTTTTCCACTGTGGAGAGAATTCTCATTATCATTTGCATCCAGCTCGTAGGTCACACCGTCAATCTCTATTTTAGCGTTCATAATTCGGTTTGCATAACGACCAACGATTGCACCAAAATAAGTGGTTTCCTTTTCATAAGAACGCACATCACCATAACCTAGCGCCACATCTCTTAGATTTCCATTTTTATCCTTTACCCACAATTCTACCACTGCTGCACCAAAGTCTGTCAGCACTACCTTCATGCCATTTTTATTTGCAATTTCATATTTGCAAGCTTCTTCTTCGTTGATTGTTTTTCCAAAGATAATTTTATCCATAATATCATTCCTTTCTAAGGCTTTGTAACCTGTTTTCCATTTTATTATTTTACTTCTTTTCTCTATATAATTCAACGCACTTCCTTGATTTTCTCTTTGCAAATAAAAGCGTTTCTAATGGATTGGGTTAAGAGAACAAGTCTCCGTGCCGATAAAAATATATAGATAAAACACATAGGCAAAAATCTGTGAGAAAGGAGCAAAAATGGCAGCAAGAACTTTTAGCGCTAAATCTAGTGCTACCAACTTAACCTCTACATATTATATGCAAAACTTCTATCGATACAATCGAAGTGCCATGAAGGCTTCCTATCGCAAGGATTATAACCAGACTGAGCTGTCCTATGAAGACTCTCGGGCATTAAAAAGAGCCGCTTCCAAATTATCTTCCTTTGACTATTCCGAGGATGAAAACGGCGACAACATCGTAAGCACCATTCAGGCGTTTACCGAAACCTATAATAACGCTTTAGACTCCTCTTCCTCCGAGGATTATGATACCTATCGACAGAATCGACAGCTTAAGGCGCTTACCAAAAAATATGGTGAGGATTTGGAGGATATTGGTATTACCATAGAAGAGGATGGAAAGCTGACCATTAGCGAGAATATCCTAAAAAGCTCTTCCTTCGAAGATGTGAAAAAAGTCTTCTCCGAGGAATCTGATTATGTAAAGGGTATTCGTAACATTGCAAAACGTATGCATGCCACATCCTACGAAGACATCTATACCCTGATGACTGGCACTGGTGGCAGACTAAATATTGTACTATAATCTTTTCGCCAAATATAGCGCGAGGGCCTCGCATTGTTCACGCTGCGCTACACTTGACTAAGCAAGGTCTCTATCGTCTCGGCTGTCGCCACTACGGATCCCTGCACCATCTGTGCACTTCCACCACCACGAGCCTCTAATTTTAGACGTAGCTCTGTGGCTACCTGACGACAATCTATTGTCTTACTTCCGATGATAAAGCTATACCCACTCGCATCGTCCCCCACAAACACTCCACAAACTCCATCGTGCGTCTCTACCAATTTATTCACTATATTTCGCATTACGGGAGTCTCTAAGTCGTTTTCGAATAGAATCACATCCTTCTGTTCCAGAGGAATATCTGCAATCTTATGCTCCATAAGCAACTGTTTCGCATTTCCCAACTGTGTTTTTAAAGACTGTACCTGTATTTTCAATTTGGATACATGGTCTGCCAGATTGTCCTGATTTGTAGTAAGAACACCCGACAAATCTGAGATAATCTGTGCTTTTTTGCGATATTCCATCAATGCGCGGAAGCCGCATAAAAAGCTAATTCGGACACCACCTTTGTAGTTCTGTACCGTCTGGATTTTGAAAAGGCCAATTTCCCCTGTTCGCCGTACGTGTGGTGCACAGCAGGCACACATATCGTAGCCTGAAATTTCCACAATTCGAACATCGCCTGCAAGCTCCATTTTGCTGCGGTATTCGAGCTCTGCTAATTCTTCTTTGGACGGATAGCCCGTGTTGATTTCAACATTCGCCACAATAGCTTCATTTACTTCCCATTCCATTTCCTGAAGCTGCTCCTCGGTAAACACCCCATCAAAGTCCATCGTAACAATCTGATTACTAAGATGAAATCCTACATTTCTGAAACCATACTTCTTGTAGGCAATACCAGAAAATAGATGCTCTCCACTATGCTGCTGCATATTGAAAAAACGATGCTGCCAGTCGATTTCGCCCTGCACAAGCTGTCCTACCTGCAATGGTACAGTTACCCTATGAATCAGCATATCATCCTTGATTTGCACATAAAAAACCTCTGCCTCTCCCAGTGTTCCCTTGTCCGGCGTCTGTCCACCCTCCTCTGGGAAAAATAGGGTCTGATCTAAGATTACCTCATAGTAGATTTCTTTATCTACACCTGTATTCACTCGCCCCCTTTTTACACAAGAAAGCACTCGTGCTTCAAAGGTTGTTGCATATGCATCTATATCATAAAGTTTTTTTGTTTTCATAATCGTTCCTTTCTAAATCACTTTAGAATTTCTTAAGATGAAATTTTCTCGATTTTATGTTAAACTTTCCCTGTGAGATTTACAATAGATAATTTTTTTATGTTATCAAAAAACCAGGAGAAAAACCATGAAAAAATATCGTTATCTTATTTTAGTTTTATCTATTTTCGCAATGGCCGGTTTGACGATTGCTTTAGGTAAACCTATTCTTAATTTTATGGAGGACCCAGATTCCCTTGCTGTATGGATGGGACAGGCTGGTATGTGGGGCCCACTTATCTTTATGCTGTTAAATATTGTGCAAGTGCTTTTAGCCGTTATTCCCGGTGGACCATTTGAGGTAGCTGCAGGCGCGTTATTTGGGCCATGGGCGGGTACAATAATGTGTGATATTGCCATGAGTGTTGGCGGAATGATTACCTTCCTTTTCGTCAGAAAGTTCGGCATGAAATTTATTGAACTATTCACCACCAGAGAAAAAATTGAGTCGGTAAAATTCCTACATTCCAGTAAGAAGTCTACCGCACTCTTATTGCTATTTTTTCTGCTACCAGGAACACCAAAGGATTTGATGTGCTATGTGGTTGGTCTTACGGATATTAAATGGACCACCTGGCTTTTGATTAACCTGATAGGACGTTTCCCTGCAATTCTTCTTTCTGCTCTGGGCGGCAGTGCTTTGGGAGAACAAAAATACGGCATCTTTATTGCTGCTTTTGCAATCATTATTGTATTGTACTTCCTAGGGTCATTTCTCTACAAGAAGCTTAATACGAATCATGAAGAATCTGCATCTTGAGAAATTAAATCGCTATTTAATTAATTCCAGCAATATCTTTTACAACCTCCCCCGCGAGTATTAGCCCTGCCACAGATGGCACGAAGGCAATCGAGCCGGGGGTGGCTCTGCGCTGTCTTTTTTCATCACTTACAAAAGCTTCATCCTCGATAGGCTCTAAGGGCTCTTCTTTGGAGTATACTACCTTGAGATGCTTGATGTTTCGTTTCTTTAATTCCCTGCGCATTACCTTCGCTAAAGGACAAACACTGGTTTTATAAATATCTGCCACCTCAAACGCAGTAGGATCTAATTTATTTCCAGCGCCCATGCTGCTGATAATCGGCACAGCCGCTTCCTGACAGGCTTCTACCAATGCCACCTTGGCAGTTACGGTATCTACAGCATCGATGACATAGTCATACTGTGAAAAATCAAACTGGTCTTTTGTTTCCGGCAGGAAAAAACAACAATGCGTAACTACCTCTACCTCAGGATTTATCTCCAAAATACGCTCTTTCATAATCTCAACTTTTTTCCGCCCGACGGATTTTAAAGTGGCAATCAACTGCCTATTGATGTTGCTCACGGCTATATCATCACTGTCAATGATGTCAATCGCACCGATTCCACTTCGAATAAGTGCTTCTACTGCATGTCCACCGACTCCGCCAATTCCAAATACTGCCACACGAGCAGCTTTTAATTGTTCCATAGCCTCTGCACCCAAAAGCCGTTTTGTTCTATCAAATCTTTCTCCCATATAACTTCCCTTTAAGAAATAATACATCATGCAGGCATCCATCTGAACGCCTGCATGTCATAAGTTTACTTTTACAAATCTTCTTCAATAACACCTTCCCGGTAAGCCTTTAATAATGCCTCCAGGTCAGCAATATCTTCCTTTAAGGCTTTTCCGATATCGGTATCTGCTACTGTCTTTCGTTTTAGCACTCGCTGAACCAATGTCTTGTGAGATACAACGTCATTTCCATCCGCCACTGCTTTCTCCACGGATTCAAATGGCTCATGCTCCGCCAGAATCAATCCATAGGAATTGTAAATCAAGGTATATCCTGCAATACCTGTTTTTTCCTGATATGCCTTTGAAAAACCGCCATCAATGATAAGCACCTTTCCATTACAATGCATTGGTGACTGTCCATCTTTTACCAGCACTGGAATGTGTCCATTGATAATATGGGATTCCTTGCCGGAAAGACCAAATTCCTGTAAAATACGGTCTGCGACTTCTTCCTGCTCTATTAATTTATAGTATGGATTTTTTGGCTCCTTATATGTGCTTTCATCTGCAACAAATTGTCTCTCGAATGTAGTCATTCGTTCTTTTCCATATACAGGCGAATTCTTATTGAGCCATAAATACCATAGAATATCAAGACCCTTTTTCTTCTCCTCTGAATCTACTGCGTAATAACCTTTACGCGCATATTCTTCTAATACATCATAAAGCTCTTTTCCAGCATATTCTTTTCCAAACACACTGACCTTTTTAAAGGTTCCATCATCATTGAGCGGTACACAGCCATGATACAGAAGGTTTCCATTGTGCACGGTATACATATTGCCCTTTGTATACAAAAACTTCACATGTCTTTGAAGCTTTTCACTATTACGAAATGCAAACGTGAGTCGATTCATAACCATCTGTTCCTCTGGGCTAAGCGCATATGGATCCTTCCAATCAACTGTTGGAAAGTTCGTATCCAAAAGTGGATGTTCCACTCCCGCAATCTTGACTGTTCCCTTTTCGATATCTATTTTATCCAATAGCAGGCGGTCATCCATCTTAAAGTCCGGATTACGTTTAATAATCTGCCCCTCCAATTTCAACTGCATAATCGTAACTGCTTTATGGATTTTTTCATCTATGGCAATATCACGCACATCATATGCATCTTCCCTATAGTTTACATGGAAACGTTCACATGGATCATTTTCATATTGCTCCATGGCAAAACGAACCAATGGAATCAGGTTAATTCCATACCCATCTTCAATCGAGCTAAGATTTCCATATCTTGCAGAAATACGCAGCACTGTACAAATAAGCGCAGGGCTTCCTGCTGCAGCGCCCATCCAGGATACGTCATGGTTGCCCCATTGAATATCTACAGAATGATGTTTCATCAAATCATCCATAACTAAGTGTGGATATGGCCCTCTATCAAAGATATCACCAACTACATGCAGATGGTCTACAATCAAATGACGAATCAAATCGCAAAGGGCAACTACGAGCTCAGCAGCTCTGCCTGTACGAATGGCTGAATGGATAATTTCAAAGTAATAATCCTCCTGGTCGAGAATCTCCTGACGACCAGTCAAAAGCTCTTCAATAATATAGGCGAAATCTACCGGCAGCGCCTTTCTGACTTTTGACCGGCTGTATTTGTAAGAAGTCCTCTTGCAGATACACACCAAACGATAAAGATTCACTGCATACCAGTCATCAAGATACTTCTCATTTTCAATAATTTGTGCCAGCTTTTCCTTTGGATAGTAAATCAAGGTAGCCAATGTGCGTTTTTCCTTCTGACTGATTGTACTGCCAAATTCGTCTTCAATTTTCTGCTTTATAGCACCAGATGCATTTTTGATAATATGCTGGAACTGCTCATATTCCCCATGAATATCTGTAATGAAATGCTCTGTTCCCTTTGGAAGGCTGAGAATTGACTGCAGATTAATAATCTCTGTCGCCGTTTCCGCAATCGTTGGATACTGCCTTGCCAAGCATTTCAAATATCTAATATCGTTGTCCCTCATGTATTACCTCCTCGTCTCCTTATACCTATAAATAGCTAACAATTCCTACAACAAAAATAATTAGAACCATGATTGGAAGCACGTAGGTCATGTACCCACGCATCCACTTCTGTACCTTTAATCCAGAACCTTCGTTAGCTTCCTTGACAAACTTATTCCAACCCCATCCGTAGCGTGTCACACAGAAAATTATAAAAATCAGCGAACCGAGCGGTAGCGCCAGATTACTTACGAAAAAGTCCTCCAATACCATAATATTGGTTCCCTCACCCAGAGGCTGGAAACCACTCCATACATTATAACCCAACACACAAGGTAAAGAGGCTATGATTAAAAATACTCCATTCAAAAGACACGCTTTTTGTCTAGTCCATCCGAATAAATCCATTGTACAGGAAACTACATTTTCAAAAACTGCGAAAATTGTAGACAATGCAGCAAACGACATAAACACAAAGAACAAGCTTCCCCAAAACTGTCCCATTGAAAGATTATTAAAAATATTTGGCAGAGTAAGAAAAATAAGCCCCATACCACTGGTCACGTCTACATCATATGCATAGCAGGCTGGGAAAATAATAAATCCGGATACCAATGCTACAAAAGTATCTAAACAAGCAATGTTTACTGCCTCCCCCATCAACGAACGCTTTTTATTTATATAGCTTCCAAAAATCGCCATAGAGCCGATACCAAGACTTAAGGTAAAGAAGGATTGGTTCATAGCTGCCACCAGCACATTTCCTACACCTACCTCCAACAGGTTATTAAGACTTGGCATAAGGTAAAATTTGACACCTTCCTGCCCGCCTTCTAGGAATATACTATTGATACCTAATATAATCATAATCGCAAGCAAAGCCAGCATCATGTATTTTGTAATTCTTTCCAACCCATTCTGAAGGCCACTGATACATACCAGTACTGCCATAAAAATGACAATAACCATAAAAATCGTCATAGGTAATGGCTCCTGTAACATGGTATTATAATGCGCTTCTACACCTGCATTATCTAAACCTACAAAATCCCCCTTTGCCGTATCTGTAAAATAACGAAGCATCCAGCCTGTAATTACAGAATAGTACATAAGCAATACATAATTACCAACCATAGCAACAAATCCATGCCAATGCCATTTGCTTCCCTTTGGTTCAATTTCATCATATATCTTTACGACACTTTTTTGTGCAGCACGTCCCATAGCAAATTCCATGGTCATAACTGGCACACCCATAGTAATGAGGAAAAACAAATAAATCAGTACAAAAATTCCTCCGCCATTTTCTCCTACCATGTAAGGAAATTTATATACATTACCAATTCCGATTGCACATCCTGCACTGAGCAATATAAAGCCCAAACGGCTTCCCAAACGTTCTCTCTCCATTTCTATAATACTCCTCTACTTAAACTCTATATTTTATTGTATCTTTTCTGCTGGCTAACGTCAAGAAATGGTCAGATTTAAACGCCTTTTTCTTGCCTAATTTCTTCTAGTATGCTACTCTATTGGCATTGGAGGATATATATGAAAATTACAATTATTGATGGACAAGGTGGAAAAATCGGAAAAACCATTATAGAACAACTGAAAAAGAAATACCCACAGCAGGAGCTCTATGCTATTGGAACCAATAGTATCGCTACCTCTGCAATGCTAAAAGCCGGTGCTGATTATGGTGCTACAGGCGAAAATCCCTGCATCGTAGCCTCTAGAAATTCGGATATTATCATTGGGCCAATCGGCATTGTCTTCGCAGATGCCCTGTTAGGCGAAATAACCCCTGCCATTGCTACAGCCATCGGCTCCTGCAAGGCATATAAAATTCTCATCCCAACCAATCGATGCAACCATTACATCGTAGGATGCGAGGATGACAACTTAAGCAACTACATACAGCTGGTATGCGAAAAAGTGGAGTCTATGCTTTCATAGGCTCCACTTTTTTAGATACTTCCTGCATCTTATTCTTCGATTAAATTGTTTTTTTCAACAAAATAATAATTGGTGGAATCACTACAAGCTGTAATACAATTCCCGGAATGGCTTGAAGCAATGCTCCGCCTATAAACAACTCCCAGGAAAATACCATTCCCATCGCCTTATATATACCAACACTGACAATTCCCCATATAATGCGGCCAGTAATCATAGCACCCAATAGACTCAGATACGTCCCTATTTTCGTTTTCTTGAAAATCACATATAATAATCCTGCCATAGCACCATAGGTTGCCAGCTCGAATGCCATAGCCACCGCTGTCGGCATCATATACGGCATTCCAAATACCATACTCCTCAGAATCGGTGTAATACATCCAATCAACAATCCATACTTCCAGCCACATACAAATCCGCAAATAAGAACAGGAATATGCATTGGGAGCATCATATTACCGATTTCTGGAATCTGCATTGTCAAAAAGGGCATTACTAATCCCAATGCCAAAAACAATGCAGATAAGGTTAGTTTTTTTGTGTGTTTCATGTTTTCATACTCCTTCGTAAATTACTCCTTCTTCTTTTTAAAAAAAGAAGAAGGTTATTAAGACCCCTTACAGAATCTCAAATACCCTTCTTGGTTTTACGAATTGGCTTTTGCCAACAATTGCGTTTACTATATCAAACTATCCGATTTTCGTCAACTAGAAAATTCATTGACTTTTGCTTATAAACGGTAAAGAGATTTTTGCAGAAAAGGTGGAGTCCGTTATTATAAAGTCAATTGTCCCATCATTTTTCTTTACCGTGCGCCTAACATTGCTTATTCCAAATCCATGCTCCTTTTTATCCTCTTTACTAGAACCTTTCCCTAATATCTCCTTATCAATAGCCCATTCGATTGGATTTTTCATTACAATCGTCCACGTCTTCTCCATCTGTTGGAGCTCGATTCGGATTTCTTTTTTCTGTTTTGTTAATTTCTCGCAAGCCTCCACTGCATTGGAAAACAGGTTGGAGAAAATCGTACATAAATCAAACTCTGAAATGGACAATTCTTTGGGAAGCTCACCACTACAGGCTACCTCTATGGAAGCATCACTCTGTTTCCAGCGTTCTGCGAGTATGGCATTTACCATATTGTTTCCTGTATCTATCTGCAATCGCTTTATGGTTTGCTGAGTACTACACATTTCCTGTAGATATGCCTTAGCTTTATCATATTTTTCTTCTTCCAGATAATATTGGAGCACGATCATATGTGCCTGCATATCATGCTTGATGCTTCGAATTTCTTTGATATACTCCGCCTGGGCATCATAACTTTTCCTTAAGATTGCATAGTATTGCTCTATTTCCTTTACCATTTATAACGCTTCTCCCTACGAAATTTGTTATGGTATAAATTTTATTTTATAAACAAGGAAAGGCTAAAATATAGTGACACATTTGGTAACGCACTATAATTCTACATAGACGTCACTATTGACCTTTACATAGCATCGCACAGGCTTCAGTTGAATACTCATTCGCATTTTCCAAAATGGCGTCTTTTTCTGCCTCCGTAATCTGGCGAACCACCTTTGCAGGACTACCCATCGCAAGCGAGCCTGATGAAATAATTTTATGCTGTGTCACTAATGCCCCCGCACCAATCATACAGTTATCCTCTATCACAGCACCATCTAAAATTATGGCACCCATACCAATTAACACATTATTTCCAATCGTACAACCATGCACGATTGCTCCATGTCCAATTGTCACATTGTTCCCAATCACTAACGAATTGCTACGACTCACATGTAAAACTGCATTATCTTGTACATTTGTGTTTTCCCCTATCACGATTCTATTGGAATCACCACGAAGTACAGCATTGTACCATACACTGCTATTTTTTCCTATTTCTACATCTCCAACTATTCGAGCTCCTTCTGCTAGATATACTCCTTCTGCTATTTTTTCCATATTTCTATCCCCTCTCGGTGTATTTTAAACTCATCAAAGAATACGAGCAAATTAATATTTCAAAATATTCTCACCCTCATCAATAATTATAACACACTGCGATTCCACTCGCTTTAAAATTTCCTTCATATACATCTCTGGTATCGCAATACAGCCCGCGGTAGACTCCGCTCCATCCGTCATGCAATGTAAAAATACCGCAGAACCTAATCCTGGAATACATTCAACATTATAACTTGTCGCCAACACATAATGATAGCTTTTTTCATACTCACAGATATGTTCTGCCGATTCCCAATCCTGCTCCACTTCATCGACGGATACAAATTGATTATAATATTTTGAAGCGCCATCATCAACCCAATAATGACTCTCATCTACTTGTACATACACCATTTTTGTTCCAGGATTTTCTAAAATACCAAAAGCATTTATAAACTGAAATACCCCTATGGGTGTTTTTCCATCTCCTTCCTTTGTTTTACCTAATCCATTTTTTCCTATAAGAGCCTCGGTCTCTAGCACCAATTTCCACTTACCATTTATATGTGTAGGCACTTCTTGGTTCGCTTGCGAGATATTTTCCACGGTCGTATCACGTTCCTCCATACGCTCGTAAAAACACAACCTCGCCTCCTCATCTGACACCGCTACCACAATCAGCTGATCTGTATATTTTGCTACTTCCAGTTGCCCTATCTTCTCCGCATCATCCACATACCATTTGCCATCCGTTCCCTGCCAGATAATGTTTGCCATCAGCAATAGCCAAACCAGCGTCATTATTCCAATTATAATATTGCTTTTCATAATACCTCAAAGGGTTTTCTTTTATTGTATGAAATACCATTTTATTCTATTTACATAAAATCTGTATATCTTCAAATACTAACATAAAATATCAATTTAGAAATGGAGATTATTATGGATACAAAGAAAAATGAAATGCGTTCCCAGCTCCCTTATGCCGCTTTAGACGAAGTACCAGACGCAAAATCCGATGCCAAAGAAATTGTTGGCCTTGTAAAATCAAGTGGAAGAATTTCTGGTTATCAGCTTTCGGATGGTTCCACTGTTTCCAAAGAACAGGGAGTTTCCATGGCAAAGGCTGGTGAGATAAAAGGAGTCGGCATCGCTCATCGAAAAGACTCAGAATATCTAAAATCATTACCAGATGGCACAGAAAAAAACAATCTTGGGAATCTTCCTTCCATAACGGAATCCGAACTTTCCGCCAAAGGCTAGAGAAAGCTAACGAATAAAGTTTGTATACTGTCCTTTTTCTTTTTCCGGTAACCCGAATTGCTCTTTACCTAATGCAATACTCTTTATGAGGAAGCTCATGTTTCTGGCAAGAGTACGCATAGTCTGCAAGCCTTCTGCATCCTGCTCTACCTGTCCTGGAGTCGCACCATGTACACTATTCCAATACTGGCTGGATGCAAGTGGCATACCACTAATCGTAAAATATTTATTCAACTGATCAAAGGTAGCAGAACAGCCACCACGCCTAGCAACTGCTACACTTGCTCCTACTTTCATACGTTTATCAAATCTAGTGCTATAGAATAACCGATCCAAAAAAGCAGTAAGCGTACCATTTGCAGAAGCATAGTATACGGGACTCCCTACTACCATACCATCACTCTCTTCAAACTTCGCTGCCACTTCATTCACTAGGTCATCAAATACGCACTGCTTGGTTTTATAGCATGACTGACAAGCACAGCAGCCACGAATTTCTTTATTTCCTACATGGATAACTTCTGTTTCTATATTTTCTTCTTCAAATACTTTTAGCATTTCCTCCAAGGAACGTGCTGTGTTTCCATTTGCATTTGGACTACCATTAATCAATAAAACTTTCATTCTTGTCTCTCCCTTTTGCGGACTTATTCGTTCTTAAAACATATAGCTATCTTACACATTTTGAATATAGTTCGCAATGTCTTGAACGTTCTCTGCAATAAAATCTGCACCAGCTTTTGTCAACTCTTCATAATCTCCAAATCCAAACAACACGCCGATAGAATCCAATCCATGTTCTTTTGCACCCAGGATATCATAATTTCTATCGCCTATCATGATCGCCTCTGACTTATTTTCTATTCCGCTGATTTCAAGAGCATATTGAATGACATCAGCCTTCTCTCCCCGGCTGCCATCCATAGTCGCACCCGCCACGTACTCAAAATATTTATAAAGGTGGAAATGCTTTAGAATTCTAATCGCATATTCTTCTGGCTTTGAGGTTGCCAAAATAATCGTTTTTCCACTTTCTTTCAACTGTTGCAAAAGCTTCTCCACACCATCATAGACCTCATTTTCATAAAGACCCTTAACAGAAAATCTCTCACGATAATACTTGACTGCCATCTCACTTTCCGCCTCGGAAAGTCCATAATATGTCTGGAAAGAGTATGTCAGAGGTGGGCCAATAAATGGATGCAACTCTTTTCTATCCTCTACTTTGATATTAAACTTTTCTAAAGCATACATGACACAATTGGTAATTCCAATCTCTGGATTTGTCAATGTTCCATCTAAATCAAATAAAATGTATTTGTACATAATTCTTCCTCAATACACTCCCCTTTTTAATATTTGACGTTTTTACATCGTCAATAAAAAACGGAAGTGCTGATTTTTCAACACTTCCCACGATTTTTCCTAATGAGACATCGGGGATTCGAACCCCGGACAACTTGATTAAAAGTCAAGTGCTCTACCAACTGAGCTAATATCCCATAAAAAACAATATTTTGTTTTTTAAATGCCCAGAGCCGGAATCGAACCAGCGACACGAGGATTTTCAGTCCTCTGCTCTACCAACTGAGCTATCTGGGCATGAGTTGCGGGAATAGGATTTGAACCTATGACCTTCGGGTTATGAGCCCGACGAGCTTCCAGACTGCTCCATCCCGCGATATTAAGTTAATCTTCTTTCAAAAAGAAGAATGGGCAGAGGTGGATTCGAACCACCGAAGCAATTTGCAGCAGATTTACAGTCTGTCCCCTTTGGCCACTCGGGAATCTGCCCATTCATCGAATTTCTTCGACCTGTATATTTATACCACACTACACGCCATGATGCAAGTATTTTTTACTTTATTCGGAGAATGGGCAGATTCCCTGATAGAAAGTAAAAAAGACAGCGAAGCTGTCTTTTTAGAGAAGGTATTTCTTATGGGGTATTTAATAAAACTACAAAATGTATTGGGGAGGTTACGAGATTATAATAGCAGTTCCCTCATTATTCGTAAATACCAAGGATTCACAAAATTAACAAATACTCGCTATTATTTTTGTTAATTTTCAACAGAAACCTGCTAAATACTCATTACCATCTGAAATATTGGGTACCATAATAATATTTCCACTATTAACAATACACAAAATATCCCATATCCTTTTTGTAACATATGCCCTCTTATCATTTGATATCCTGCAAGCATAATTCCGGCCAAACAAGTCCACGGAACAGCAAACAAAAAATACAACAATGCCCAATCCGTTATTTTCACTATAATGGCCGGGAGATAATATGCTCTTCCCGTA
>JAZULP010000040.1:0-26925 GCA_045603165.1 Agathobacter sp.
TTCAATTCAATCGTCTTCTGTTTTTTCTTAGCTTCCTTCTCTTTACGAGCCTGTTCGTAACGATACTTACCATAATCGATAATTTTACATACAGGTGGTTTTGCTGTTGGAGCAATCTTTACAAGGTCAAGTCCAGCTTCATCTGCAAGCTTCTGTGCTTCTTTACTGGAAACAATCCCAAGCTGTTCTCCTTCTGCTCCGATAAGACGTACTTCTTTGTCTCTGATTTGTTCATTAATCATTAATTCACTAATGGCTTTGTACCTCCAAAAAAAATAGTGGATAGGCAGACTATCCACTAAAAATCTCTAACACACAAAAATAATATGTTGGAAATATAAACGCTAAGTCGCCCAATCGCGCTTAGGTGAGAGTGGATACTCTACTTGTTTCTTACAACTCATTTAAATTAACACATAATAATTTCTGTGTCAACCATTTTTTCAAGATTTATCTACTATTTTCAAAAAAATATACAATATTAAATATGTCCGTTAGGCTCTTTTAGTAGGTGCCCAGAACCTTCATAGAGGTCGACTCCTCTTTGATTCCCCGTAGTGCATTGATGACACCAGTATCTTCTAAGGTTCCTTCAAAATCTACGAAAAATCGGTATTCCCAGTTCTTATCCTTGATAGGTCGGGACTGAATATTCGTCATATTGATATTGTTATAGATAAAATGGGACAGCATATGATAAAGCGAACCACTTTCGTGAGCCACTTCAAAGCAAATGCTGATACGTGTTGCTGATTTGGAACAAATACGCTTGTTGGTCACAATAATAAAACGTGTCGCGTTGTTCTGGGAATTGGAAATGTTGGCATTCAACACCTTCAAACCATAGAGCTTTGCGGTTAGTTCACTAGCAATTGCCGCATGAGATTTATTTCCATCATCTCTTACCTTCTTAGCTGCTACTGCAGTATTTTTCAAACTGATTTTTTCCCAATCAGCATGCTCATATAAAAAACCTCCGCACTGCATCAAAGCCTGTGGATGTGAATATACACACTGTACATCTGAAAGTTCTGTTTCTGGAAGCCCCAGCAATGCATGTTTTATCTGAATAACCTGCTCTCCCACTATATAATTATCATATTCTACCAGCAGATCATAGTTTTCGGAAACAATTCCAGCTGTCGAATTTTCAATTGGAAGTACTGCAAAATCAGCTTCACCATTTTTGATAGCTTCCATAGCATCCTTCCAGGTCTCTACATGAAAGCTGTCACATTCCTGACCGAAATATTCCGTCATTGCCTGCTGACTATAAGCACCTTCTACACCCTGAAATACTATTCGGGTATTTGGAGCCACAAAATCATCCACTCCTTCTAGCTCTGGTGCTTCCACAAGTCCACTTTCTGTCAAAAGCTGATACTGGCGTTT
Organism: Agathobacter sp.; assembly: GCA_045603165.1. Classification (GTDB taxonomy): domain Bacteria; phylum Bacillota; class Clostridia; order Lachnospirales; family Lachnospiraceae; genus Roseburia. The sequence goes on from JAZULP010000040.1 coordinate 1,393, forward strand.
TCGGCTAACTGCCATTATATGCTCAAACAATTCCACAATTCCTACTTTTGTAAATTCAGTGGAAGCCTTTGCGGATAGTGTATTTAGTTTATGAACCTCTCGCCCTTTATCGAAAACTTTTTTTCCAGTTGCAATTTTAAAACGTGCTACTCGTTCTGCAATCTTCATGCGTCTTTCATAAAGGCCAAGTATCTCATTGTCTATTTCATCAATTTCATCTCTTAATTTTAGTAAATCTTCCATGCTATGTCCTTCCTGATGATTTTACAAATAATACTCTAAAATTGTATTACAAACCTTTTCGAAAGGCAAGCAAACCTTGAAAGATATTGTTTTTTTTCGTATAATTTATAAATAAGCATATAGGAAACTCTGTTGCAGGAGGTACACAATGAAAAAATGGTTAATGATACTCATTCCGATAATCATCCTTGGAATTGTCATTGGAATTATTATAAAAGAAAATGCTAATGAAGTAAAAATGAACGAACAATATGTAAATGGTAATACTGCTGGAAACCTCTATAATGGTGGCTTATTCTGTGAAAGTAATGGTGTCATCTTCTTTTCCAACCCAAGTGATAACGGTCGATTATATTCTATGGATTCGAATGGAAGCAATCTCACCAAGCTTTCAAATGATGTAGCGACCTTTATTAATGCAGATGAGAATTATGTGTATTATGTAAAAAATGAGATTGGCGGTGAGTTGGATTATTCATTTTCCGATTTCAACACCACTGCCCTTTACCGGATTGACAGAAATGGAGAAAATCCTGTTATTCTGGACGGAGAGCCAACTCTCTATGCGGCTTTGCTAGGTAATTACATTTACTATCTTCATTACGATCAAGATGCAGATACCTCTTTTCTTTATCAGGTCCGTATTGATGGAGAGGAACAAAGAAAGGTTATGAATGAGGCTGTTTATACCTGTAACACAGATGAACAGTACTTCTATTATAATGGTATGTCCAGGAATGGCTATATTCATCGATTTGATACTAGCACCAATAACTCAACTGTAATTTACGAAGGCAATGCATTTCAGCCAATTGTAAAAGATGGTGTAGACGTCTACTACATCGATGGTGATTCCAATTATACCATTGCACATACTAATTTGGAATTCAATAATCCAAGGTATATTACCGAAGATAGTGTAGATGCCTATAACGTACATGGAAGCACCATTTACTATCAGCGCTACGCAGAAGGCGACTCCGCCTTATGTATGGTAAAAAATGATGGTTCCGAAAACACCGTGATAAAAAAAGGCGATTACTGTGATATTCATGTCACCTCATACTTCGTATTCTTCAGAGATTTCCACTCTGGGCAGATGTATTACTTTTTACGCAGCAATCCAGAGGATATCCAGCGATTTAATCCTGGTATAATAAAAAAATATTAATTTAGCTTAACATATATGAATACAAAAAAGAGTCCTTATAGGGACTCTTTTTTTGATTTGATAGAAAATTCCTATCAAACTTATAAATCAAATAAAGATAACTGATTTGAATCTGGTATATCACCAAACAATCCCAAATCACTCATTAATTCTATAATAGTTTTAGATGCCTTAGTCCTATCGCGGAAGTCATCCTTGGATAAAAATGGCCCCTGCTTTGCAGCCTCTGCAATCGCAATAGCTACATTGTCTCCTAGTCCTTCTATAGAGTTTAGAGATGGCATTAGCTTTCCATCAATAATCTGGAAACGATGTGGCTCTGCACGATAGATATCAAGTGGCATAAACTCAAAACCACGAGCATACATTTCCTGTACAATACGCATATCTCTCAGGATATCCTGTTCTTTATTAGACAAGATATCCTTACGATTTTTAAAGTCCTTGAGATAATGCTCCAAGCGTTCCTTCCCTTGACACATCAGCTCATAGCTAAAGCCAGTTGCCCTTACAGAAAAATATGATGCATAATAGGCCAATGGGTAAAATACCTTGCAATAAGCTATACGCCATCCCATCATAACATATGCAGCCGCATGTGCCTTCGGAAACATATATTTAATCTTTTCACAGGACCAAATATACCAATCGGGAACGTCATGCTCCTGCATCTCCTTTTTCCACTCATCCCATTTGTCGCATTTTCCTTTGGCAACCATTCCTTTACGGACAGCCTCCATGATTTTAAATGAGGTTTCCGACTCTACTCCTTTATTAATCAGATAGGTCATAATGTCATCTCGAGTACAGATACAGGTGGAAATTGTTGCAGTTCCCTCTTCTATCAGGGTTTGAGCATTTCCCAACCATACATCTGTACCATGGGAAAGACCAGCAATATTGACAAGGTCTGTAAAATGGGTTGGTTTTGCTTCCATCAAGAGTCCGATAGCAAAATCAGTACCAAATTCCGGTATTCCTAAAGCACCAAGCTTAGTTCCTCCAATATCTTCTGGCTCAATTCCCAATGCCTTGGTATTCTGAAACAGGGTCATGACAGTTTTATCATCCAAAGGTATTGTAGTTGGGTCCAAGCCAGTCAAATCCTGCAGCATACGAATCATAGTAGGGTCTACATGACCGAGAATATCCAGCTTTAATAGATTGTGATCGATAGAGTGATAATCGAAATGTGTCGTAATTATATCGACTGTCATATCGTTCGCAGGGTGTTGTACCGGAGTAAAGGTATTGATATTCTCTCCCACAGGAAGAACTATAATCCCCCCCGGATGCTGTCCTGTGGTACGATGGATTCCTGTACATCCGATTGCAATGCGTTCTATTTCACATCTTCGTTTTTTGATACCACGTTCTTCGTAATATTTCTTCACATAACCAAAGGCAGTTTTATCTGCCAGAGTACCTACTGTTCCTGCCTTAAAGGTCTGTCCCTCTCCAAAAATTACCTCTGTATATTTATGTGCTTTGCTTTGATATTCGTTAGAAAAGTTCAAGTCGATATCGGGCTCTTTGTTCCCTTTGAATCCAAGGAATGTTTCAAATGGGATGTCAAAGCCTTCTTTTTTCAACGGTCGTCCACAATTTGGGCATATAGCATCCGGCATATCACAGCCACCTCGCCCTGCAAAGGATTTTACTACCTCTGAATCAAAATCACTGTATTTACATTCTTCGCATAGGTAATGTGCCTGCAAAGGATTAACCTCGGTAATACCAGACATAGTGGCTACGAAGGAGCTTCCTACCGAGCCTCGTGAGCCTACCAGATAACCATCTTCATTGGATTTCCATACGAGTTTCTGAGCAATGATATACATTACGGCATACCCATTGGAGATAATAGAATTTAACTCTCGCTCTAAGCGTTCATATACAATTTTTGGAAGTGGATTACCATACATCTTATATGCCTTTGCATAACAGATATCACGTAACATCTGGTCAGAATTTTCAATAACCGGTGGACACTTATCTGGTCGAACTGGTGAAATCCATTCACACATATCTGCAATTTTATTGGTATTGGTAATAACTACCTCTTCTGCTTTTGCACTGCCTAAGTATGCAAACTCTTCCAACATCTCTTCCGTTGTTCGAAGATATAATGGAGCCTGCTCGTCCGCATCCTTAAATCCTTTGCCCGCCATAATAATACGGCGATAGATTTCATCCTCTGGATCAAGGAAATGCACATCACAGGTGGCTACAACCAGCTTGTGGAAGTCCTCTCCCAGCTTCACAATCTTGCGGTTTATGTCCATGATGTCTTCTTCTGTTTCCACAGAAGAATCCTCATCCCGAAGCATAAATGCATTGTTTCCTAGCGGTTGGATTTCCAGATAGTCATAGAAATCAACTATCCGGACAATTTCCTCCTCTGGTCTACCGTTTAGGATAGCACGATATAATTCCCCTGCCTCACAAGCAGAGCCAAGCAATAGCCCATTACGATACTTAATAAACTCCGACTTCGGAATACGAGGTCGTCGATTAAAATAGGTAATATGTGACAGGGAAATCAAATTATAAAGATTGGTTCGTCCCTGGTCGCAGGTTGCCAGAATAATCGCATGATAGGTAGGCATTTTCATAATATTAGATACCGATGTACTACCTTCTCTATTTAGTTCATCCAATGTTCTAATCCCGCGCTCCTTTAGCATGGATAAGAATTTTACAAAAATCTCTGCAGTACAAGCTGCGTCATCCACGGCACGATGATGGTTGTTAAGGGCTACACCAACAGCTTTCGCTACCGTATCCAGTTTAAAACGATTTAAGCTAGGTAAAAGATAACGCGCCATTGCAACTGTATCTATGTAGGTGGGTGCAAAATCCAGCTCTAAGTCTATAGCATTTTTGCGGATAAAGCTTATATCAAAGTCCGCATTGTGGGCTACCATGACGCAATTTTCGCAAAATGCCAAAAAGTCAGGCAATACCACATCTATGGTTGATGCATCCACAACCATATCATCACTTATATGGGTTAATTGTTCGATGCGATAAGGGATTGGCACTAATGGATTAATAAAAGTAGAAAAACGATCTGTAATTTCTCCATTTTCCACTTTTACAGCACCAATCTCAATAATTTTATTTACCTCCGGACGAAATCCGGTGGTTTCTATATCAAAAACAACAAAAGCGTTATCCAGCCTTTGGTTTTGACTATCTGTTACAATGCCCTTTAGATCATCTACAATATAGGCTTCTACACCATAAATAATTTTGATATCTTCTGGCCCATCTATCGCGTGGCTTGCTTCTGTAAATCCCTGCACATCTCCATGGTCGGTAATAGCAATCGCTTTGTGTCCCCAATCCCTTGCACGCTTAATAATGGCAGAGGCATCGGATACACCATCCATATCGCTCATCTTAGTATGACAGTGTAGCTCTACTCGCTTCTCTGGGCTTACATCCATACGTGTTGTAGTAAAATCCGGGATTCTCTTAATACCAACAATAGAAGCAATGGTAAGTTCACTATCAAATTTATCGATAGTTGCTATACCCTTTACTTTAATAAATTTGCCCGGATTTATACCAGCAGTAAACTCTGACACTTCTTCATTTTTTGCAAATGCTTTTAAGACAATGGTATCTGTAAAGTCGGTAACAGTAAATATTACAATGGTCTTTTCATTTCGAATTTCACGCTTGTCCAATGCTATGACTTTACCACGAATGGTAACCTCACCAATAGGGCCATCGATTTTGTCGATATCGATTGCTTCGTCATCAAAATCTCTGCCATACAAAACATCAGGATTATCTGGCTTTTTACTTCCTGGCTCATATTTTCTACGAAATTCACCTTTTTTCTCAAAGAGTAATTTTGAGGACTTACTCGTATTTTTTTCTACTGATGTTGCTTTTTCAACAACTCTACCCTCTGATGCTGTTGTAGATTTATCGGGTACCAGAAGTGTGTTATCTTGTATTTCGACATCTTCATTGTTACTTATATTGGTTCTTGCTACAATCGCCTGTACCTGTTGTCGTAATTGCTCGTTGGAATTCTTGCGGTATTTACTTTCCTTTGGTTCACGATGTTCTACTGTAATTACCAAATCCATGCCACAACGTTCACATATAACCTTTTCTAAAAACTCAAGTAATTCTTCTTCTCTGGTCTTGGCAATGATGGTGTTGTCAAGCGTCAGTGTCATGTTGTGTGGAGTTTCGAAATCAATATCTGCAGTTCTAAGCAGATTATAAAGCAATACACTATACTCATTCAGCTCCTCCATCATACTCTCTTTGTATTCTTGCATCAGAGTCTGTGCATTATACTGTTCTGAGAGCTTAAAGGATTCTATAATTTTTATAAAAACATCTTTCGTTGGGAAAAGCTGTTTCTTGATTTCTTTTTCTAGATACCAGATGTATTTCTTTGGAAGCAGTCTTTCAGCACGCAAATAAATGCGAATATGACTTTTATCATGATTCGCACCTATTTTGGTTACTTCTGCTTTTTCCAATAGTCCTTCCAGACTAGAATCTACTTTTAAAGTAGGAAATACTTCAAGAAATGTCTTTGACATTTATTTACCCCAATTTTCTAACTCATATCTTAAAGCATCCAGAAGCTGGTCCTCTGGTACTTTTTTGTATATTTCACCTTTTTTTATGATAAGGCCTTCACCAATACCACCTGCTACGCCAAGATCTGCTTCCTTTGCTTCTCCCGGTCCATTTACTACGCAGCCCATAACTGCCACCTTGATATCCAGTGGGAATTCTGCTACCATGGTCTCTACCTGATTCGCAAGTCCTATCAAATCAATCTGGGTTCTGCCACAGGTTGGACAGGAAACAACCTCCACACCACCTCTACGAAGTCCAAGGGTTCTTAAAATAAGCTTTGCAGATTTGATTTCCTCCACTGGATCACCCGTTAGGGAAACACGAATAGTATCGCCAATACCTTGGCTAAGAATCAAGCCCAGACCAATTGACGATTTGATGTTGCCACTGATGATGGTTCCTGCTTCCGTAATACCAACATGAAGTGGATGGCTTGTCTCGTTTGCAATTAATTCATGTGCTTTTACACACATCATAACATCAGAGGATTTGATACTAACAACCAGATTGTCATAGCCCATGTCCTCAATCATTTTTACTTTATCAAGAGCACTTTCTACAATACCTTCTGCAGTAACACCGTTATATTTTTCTACGAGAATTTTCTCCAAAGAACCGCTATTAACACCTACACGAATCGGAATATTACGTTCCTTTGCAACATCAACAACTGCCTTCACACGCTCTACACTACCGATATTTCCAGGATTAATACGGATTTTATCTGCACCATTTTCCATTGCTGCTATCGCCAGCTTATAGTCAAAGTGGATATCTGCTACTACCGGAATGGTAACCTGCTTTGTGATTTCGGCAAGGGCCTGGGCAGCCTCCATGGTAGGAACAGCACAGCGAATAATGTCACACCCTGCTTTAGTAAGCTTATGAATCTGAGCAACAGTTGCTGCCACATCCTCGGTTTTGGTATTTGTCATGGACTGAATCAAAATTGGATTCGTTCCACCAATGATGCGATTTCCAATATAAACTTCCTTCGTAAGTCTTTTTTCCATCCTTCTATCCTCTTTTATACTGCTTGCTATCTGTTATTTTTACGGGATAAGCTTCCGAATATCGTTAAACATAACAACGAACATTAAACCTAATAATAAAACGATACCGACCATGTGCACAAAGCCTTCTTTATTTGGATCGAGTGCTTTTCCACGAATAGCTTCAATAATCAAAAACACCAATCTTCCACCGTCCAAAGCTGGAATTGGAAGCAGGTTCATAACTCCTAAGTTGGCTGATAGCATTATAGTCCAACTCAACATATTTAAAAATGCATAATAATAACCATCCGTGGTAACGGATTCTTCATAAACCTCACCCATATTCTGTACAATGCCAACCGGTCCACTTAAATCATTTACGGAAAAACTGCCGGAAAGCAACATACCAAGGCTTTGAATTGTGGTATCAATATAATAGCCTAATTCAGAAAAACCATAACCGATTGCCTGAAAAAAATTCACCATCTCTCGACCACCACCAATAAAACCATAAAGGTATCGCCCAGATTCCTCATCATACTTTGGTGTCAAAATTGTTGTGTGCTCCTGACCATCTCTTTCATAGACAATCTCCACTGGTTCCCCAGCATGCAGTGTGGAATATAGACTAACCTCACGATAAAAATGAATGCTTTTTCCATCCATTTTTACAAGAAGGTCACCACTCTGCAAGCCAGCCTCCTCTGCCGCATAGCCTTCGATGACATCCGATAATACCGGCTTATCGACACCTACACAACAGATTAACACTACAGAAAATACAAATGCCATGATAAAATTAAACATTGGACCTGCGGCTACCACACTGATTCTTGCCCATACACTTTTCTTGTTAAAAGCACGATCATCATCGGAGTCCTCGTCCTCTCCTTCCATCATACAAGCACCACCAAAAGGAAGAAGCTTCAAGGAATATTTGGTTTCGCCCTTCGTAAAACCAATAATGGTTGGTCCAAGACCTAATGAAAACTCATTAACGCGAATTCCATTGGCTTTCGCCAGAAGAAAATGTCCGAGTTCATGAAATAAGATTAATACACTAAATACTAAAATTGCTACTATAATACTCAAAATTACTACCACCTGTCATTTATAAATTCATAAGTTTCTAATTCTGTCGCTAAAATCTGTTCCAGAGTAGGATTTTCAATAAATCCAATCTGCTTCATTGATTCTTCTATAATATCTGTAATTTCTAGATATTTGATTTTTCTATCTAAAAATAAAGCCACTGCTTTTTCATTTGCTGCATTATATGCTACCGGAATATTCCCTCCTCGAGTCATTGCTTCATAGGCTAATGCGAGCCCTTTGAATGTATCTATATCTGGCTTTTCAAAGGTCAAATTGCCAAGAGCAAATAAATCCAAGCGCTGTCCGGACAAGGTCCGACGCTCTGGATAATATAACGCATATTGAATAGGAAGTCGCATATCGGGTGTTCCAAGCTGAGCGATTACTGCTCCATCCTCATATTCTACAGCCGAATGAATAACACTCTGTGGATGTACCACAACCTGAATCCGATCTAAGTCTACATCAAAAAGCCACTTAGCCTCCATAACCTCTAAACCTTTGTTTACCAGTGTAGAAGAATCAATGGTAATTTTTCTACCCATCGCCCAATTTGGGTGCTTCAATGCATCCTCTACCTGAATAGAGTGAAGCTCCTCGCGTTTTCTTCCACGGAAAGGTCCACCTGAGGCAGTTAGCAAAATTTTGCTGATATGATTTTCTTTTTCTCCCTGCAATGATTGAAAAATTGCACTATGCTCACTATCTACTGGTAGAATAGATACCTTATGTTTCCTTGCCAACGGCATAATGATATGACCAGCAGTTACCAGTGTTTCTTTATTTGCCAGTGCAATATTTTTGCCCGCTTCAATCGCTGCAATGGTTGGGCGTATACCAAGCATACCTACAATTGCGGTTACCAGAATTTCGGATTCTGGAATAGTAGCTACCTCTAAAAGTCCATCCATACCAGCAACAACTCTGATATTCAAATCCCTAGTTTTGTCACGTAATGCATGTGCATCATTTTCATCCCACACACTTACCAGCTTTGGACGAAATTCACGTATCTGTTCTTCTATTAATCGAATATTTCCACCACAGGATAAGGCAACAATTTCAATATCTCCCTGCTCCCTTGCAACCTCGAGTGTCTGTGTACCTATCGAGCCTGTGGAGCCTAATACAGCAACCTTTTTCATAATTTGTACCCTCAGAGTAAATGATAAAAAAACTAGTATCTCGTATCTATCTTTATAAGAAATAAGCAGCAAGATAGTAAATAATCGGTGCAGTAATCATCATACTGTCAAATCTATCCATAATACCGCCATGTCCTGGGATTAGTGTTCCATAATCCTTGATATCGTAATTTCGTTTGATTGCAGATGCTGTCAAATCACCTACCATTGAGATAAGTGCGGCTACTGCGGCAATCGCTGCAAGAATCACAATATCTTTAGTTTCAAGTTCCATCTGTGCGCGGAACACAGAAGTATAGATAACTGTAAGTATAGCAGTTCCAATTACTCCACCAACTGCTCCTTCTATAGATTTTTTTGGACTAAGTACTGGTGCCATTTTGTGCTTACCAATAAGCATACCAACACAATATGCACACGTATCGCATCCCCAAGAGCAAATAAAAATAAGAAACGCCAGATATAGTCCGTTTTCGAGCATACGAATCTGATATACATAGGAAAGCATTACTGCTACATAAAGCAATCCAAAGAAAATTGCCATGATATCCTTTGCTTCATATCTTGGATAGGCAAATACATAGATGAACATAAGCAATATCATGAACAACATAACAATCATCATTGGCTCTACTACTACGTTTAAAAGTCCACTGCAGTAGTATATGGCTGCCATAATATATGCAATCATTGCCAACGGTGTTTTTTCCAGTTTAAATACACGATATAACTCAAACATACCAATCAGAGAAATGGTAAGTGTTGAAAACAGCAGAACATTTCCACCACTGACAATCATAAAAACAGCTAGAATTACAAGTACAATTCCGCTTAATAATCGAGTTTTAAACATTATAAGCCTCCAATATCTTTTCTTTTGTAGAGAGTTAAGCTTCCTTCAAGCCTCCAAATCTACGGTCACGTTTATTATATGCTTCTATAGCAAGTTCCAATTCTTTTTTATTAAAATCTGGCCACGGTATATCGGTAAAATAGAATTCACTATATGCCAGCTGCCACAAAAGATAGTTGGATAAACGCTGTTCTCCACTTGTACGAATCATCAAATCTGGATCTGGTAACTCCTTAGTATCCAAATATCCAGAAAAGCACTCTGGTGTGACATCCTCAAGCGCAAGTTTACCCTCTGCGTGGTCTTCCATCATGTGCTTCATCGCGCGAATCATTTCATCACGGCTACCATAGTTAATAGCTATCGTCAAATTCAAGCCCGTATTTACACTAGATTTTGCTTCTAATTCCTTGATTTTATCCTGAAATTTCTCTGAAAGACGTCCAATTTCACCAATCACACGTACCCTCATATTGTTTTTATCTGCTGTTTTCAAGCAGTTTTTTAAATAACTTTCCAGCAAATTCATTAGTGCATCCACCTCTGTTTGTGGACGATTCCAATTTTCTGTTGAAAATGCATAGAGCGTCAGATATTTAATGCCCATATCATAAGCTTCGCGACAAATGGTTTCTACATTTTTTGCTCCAGCCGTATGTCCAGCATTGCGTGGTAAACCCTTGCTTTTTGCCCATCTTCCGTTTCCGTCTAAAATAATTGCAACATGCTCTGGAATTTTCATGTTTACCTCCTATTTATGCAGAAAAGGGGTTGTCGGAACAACCCCTAAATACAACTATACGGTAAGAATTTCTTTTGATTTTACTTCAACAGCTTTGTCTACATTTGCTACATATTTATCTGTTAGCTTCTGAATACTGTCTTCCAAATCCTTGATTTCATCCTCTGAGATATCTTCTGCTTTTCCAAGCTTTTTCACATGGTCAATTGCGTCACGTCTGATATTTCGAATTGCAACCTTTGCATTTTCACCTTTTTTCTTAACGTCTTTTGCTAATTCCTTACGTCTTTCTTCTGTAAGCTCTGGAAAAACAAGACGAATAATCTTGCCATCATTTGTCGGATTAATTCCCAAATCAGATACAAGGATAGCTTTTTCGATTTCTTTTACCAAAGAAGCTTCCCAAGGCTGAATCTGAATCATTCTTGGTTCTGGAATACTTACGTTTGCAACACTCTGAATTGGTGATGCTGTTCCATAATAATCTACACGGATTTTGTCTAATACGTGAGGGTTAGCACGTCCAGCACGAATAGAACCGAATTCTTCCTCCAGATTATTCATTGTTTTTGTCATTTTCTCTTCAAATGTAACTAATCTTGCATCCATGTCTTTCCCTCCTGATTATACGGTAACCTTTGTTCCATTAAATTCACCGCTCATAGCTTTTACTATGCTGTCTTCTTCATTCAATCCGAATACATACATCGGCATTTTATTTTCCATACACATAATGGAAGCTGTTAAATCCACAACAGCTAATTTCTGGTCAATAACCTCCTGAATAGAAACTTCATCGTATTTCTTTGCTTCTGGATTTGTCTTAGGGTCACTGTCATACACACCATCAATCGCTTTTGCCAAAAGGATGCCTTCTGCTTCGATTTCAATAGCACGCAGTACAGTTGCTGTATCTGTTGAAAAATAAGGATGTCCTGTACCACCTGCGAAGAAGCACACCATACCATGTGAAAAATATTTGTTCGCACGATCTTTTGAAAAAAGCTTGGTCATAGAACCACATTCAAATGGAGTCATAACCGCTGTTTTCATGCCTACAGAACGAAAAATTTCTGATACATAAATACAATTCATAACGGTAGCAAGCATACCAATTTGATCTGCCTTGGTTCTGTCAATAGTTTCACTAGAACGACCACGCCAGAAGTTTCCTCCACCGATAACGATACCTACTTCCACTCCATTATCTACCAGCTTCTTTACTTGCTTCGCCACAACAGTAACGGTTGGTTCATCAAAGCCTTGATGCTTATCTCCTGCTAAGGCTTCACCACTAAGTTTTAATAACACACGTTTCATAGACGGTCATCCTTTCTGATTTGCTATATAATTATTTACCGAAAATGCCCTGTACATCGATATCAGCGTAGCACTGTGAACAGAAACCTTCGATAATCGCACCATTGTTAATCTGTACAGAACGGGATTTGATGTTACCCATAATAACTGCAGAGGTGTCAATGACTACTGGTCCCTGTACATCAATATCACCTTTTACAGCACCGGCGATAACTGCGGAAGCTGCAGAAATATTACCAATGATAACAGAACCTGCACCGATTTTTACTGTGCCAGAGCTTACTACTTCACCTTCTACTTTTGCAACATCTGCAAAGAATTCTGAGGATGAGCTGTTTCCATTTACAACACCTGTAACTACTAATTTACCATTACATACTACGTTACCGTTTACCGTTCCCTGAATATCAAAGGAACCTGCTGTGGAAATGTCACCTGTCAATGTTGTGCTTGCTGTGATGGTAGATGTTTCATCTAATATTACATTTGTTTCTACTTCTTTGATTGGTGTATTATCCATGACTAATTTCTCCTCTTTTGCTACAACTTTTTCTTTCTTACCAAGTGATGATAATTTCTTTGTCACTACTGGTTCTATAGCCTTTTCTACAAGTGGCTCTGCTACTTTTTCTACCACTGGCTCTGTTGCTTTTTCTACCACTGGCTCTGAATCTTTTTCTACTGCTGGTGCTGTAAATGCTGTAGCGTCGGCTGGTTCTTCTTTTACCTGTTCTAACAGTCCATCCAGCTTGGAAAGCTCTGATTTTACATCTACATCTTCACTTAATGTATCTACTACTACATCATCATTTAAGTCTTCACCACTTGGTAAAAGTTCATTTACTGCCTGTGTGAAATCCTCTTTAAATTCTTTAAAAAGTCCCATTTTAATCCTCCACGTACTTTATTCAACGCTATTTGCTTTGATATATTGAATTACATTTGTATTTTCATCAATCGGTGCAATAACCGCGCCCTGACTCTGTAAACTTTCAATAAGTGGGCCTATCGCTTCCACCGTTGTTGACTTGTTCGCTCCGTCGTGTAAAAGCACAACAGATGTTTTGTATTTGGATACGCCATCCAACACATTATTTATAACGTCATCTTTTGTATAACTATTGGCTGAATCTCCTGCGGATACATTCCAGTCATAGTATGTAATTTGTTCTTGATTTAGAACTTGCACGAATGCTGCCATATTTACATTGCTTATCTCATTAAAGCTTCCTCCTGGGAAACGATAATAAGCACTTCTGGTTCCTGTAAGCTCGTACAAATAATCTGAAATCTTTTGATAATCTGCTTGAAAAGCTTCTGTTGACGAATAAATCAAACTATACTGATTGGAATAAGAATGCATACCAATGGTATGTCCTTCATTGACAATACGCTGATATACCTCTGATATGCCTTCTTCTTCACTTCCTATTACGAAGAAAGTCGCCTTGACACCGTACCGTGCCAGCACGTCCAGAATTACTTCTGTATTATCGCCTGGTACACTGTTGAAGGTAAGATAAACATAATGAGTATCTCCCTCCTGTGCATAATTATCCTCTGTATCAATACCTGTAATAATATTTGCATAACGGTCTTCATCATTTAGGATATCATCAGCGGTTGGTCTACCATTCGGATTCACTTTCTCGTCATAGGCTTCGGAAAGTGCATTCACCTTTTTGTTTAGGTTCATAACCTGTACTGACAAAATAATAATTGCTAATAATGAACCCAGCATCCATATAGCAATTGTCATAATAATCCCAGTTTTAATTTGATTTACGCGTTTTCGTCTGCGACGCTGCTGACTCAGCAAATCTGCATCTTCTGTTGCCATATTCATCCTCCAACGTGTAATATCATTTCTATTTTAACACATTTTCGATTCTTGTAAATAAAAAAGTAGGATAAATCTCCTACTTTTTTAATGTTCGCATAGAATTTAAAATTGCTATCACCGCTACACCTACATCTGCAAACACTGCTGCCCACATAGAAGCCAGACCAAATGCACCCAAAATAAGGATAAGCCCTTTCACTCCCAGCGCAAATACAATATTTTCCTTTACAATTGCCATAGTTTTTCTGGAAATTTTAATGACACTTGCAATTTTACAAATATCATCATCCATAATGACTATGTCTGCCGCCTCGATCGCCGCATCAGAGCCCAGACTTCCCATTGCAAAACCGATATCAGCACGGGCAATTACTGGAGCATCATTAATCCCATCTCCAACAAATGCTACCTTTTTATGTAAGGTATTCTGTTGTAATATATATTCTATCTGCGCAACCTTATCTCCCGGCAAAAGTTCATAATGCACTTCGTCAATTCCGAGCTTCGCTGCGACATCCATGGCCGCTTCTTTTCTATCACCTGTCAGCATAACAGTTTTGGAAATACCTGTTTTTTTCAAAGCTGCAATTGCTTCTTTTACACCTTTCTTTACAGTGTCAGAAATTACAATGCTTCCTGCATATGCTCCATCTATCGCTACATATACCACGGTTCCATTTCCCTTGTATACTTCATGCATAAGCTCATATTTTTGCATCAGCTTATCATTACCAGCCAATACCTCTTTGCCATCTACCAGGCCACGGATACCATGACCGGATATTTCCTCCACTTCAGTTGCTACGATATCTACTTTTTCTACAAGCTGATTTTCCCACGCTACAACAATAGACTCGGCAATCGGATGTGTAGAAAATTGTTCGACTGCTGCAGCATAATCTAATAATTTGCTCTTTGTGTATCCATGAGAAATCACCTCGGTTACCTCAAATACACCATTCGTCAGTGTTCCAGTCTTATCAAATACAATCATATTCATATCTGACAACAACTCTAGATAATTACTCCCCTTTACCAGTACACCTACTTTAGAAGCTGCACCAATTCCACCAAAAAATCCCATTGGAACAGAAATTACCAATGCACACGGGCAGGAAATAACCAGAAATGTGCATGCTCTTTCTAACCAAATAAACCAGTTATCCTGTAACAGAATTGGCGGAAGCACTGCTAACAGCAAGGCGGCTATCGTTACAAATGGAGTGTAATACTTGGCGAAGCGTGTAATAAAATTTTCTACTCTAGCCTTTTTGCTAGTTGCGTTTTCAACAAGTTCAAGAATTTTCGCCACTGTAGAATCATCAAATTCTTTCGTGACTTTTACGCGCAAGATTCCATTGCCATTAATACAACCACTTATAATATTTTCTCCTTCTGACACTTTTCTCGGCACAGATTCACCTGTGAGAGTTGATGTATCCAAAAATGACTCTCCCTCTAATACTACGCCATCTAAAGGAACTTTTTCTCCAGGTTTAATCACTATAATACTATCAATTTCTACATCCTCAGGATCAACCTTTTCCAACTCTCCATCCATCTCCAGATTAGCATACTCTGGACATATATCCATCAAATCCGCAATAGATTGACGGGATTTGCCCACTGCATAGCTCTGAAACAACTCACCTACCTGATAAAACAGCATAACCGCTACCGCTTCCATATATTCCTGCACTACAAACGCCCCAAAGGTAGCAATCACCATCAAAAAATTTTCATCAAAAACTTGACCGTTTTTGATATTTTGGGCTGCTTTTAGAACCACATCATAGCCGATAATCAAATATGGCACCACACAGAATAAGAAGGGCATCCAAGGATATGGAAGCAATTCAAATAATCCAATATGCTCTATCATAAAAAGATTAACAAATATAAGCATCGTAATTATAATACGATATAATACTTTTTTCTGTTTGCTTGTCATAGTTATTCTCCACGATAATAAAAAATGCACAAGGATACACCCTGTATATTTTCACTCTTATCTTATAATCTTACAATCCGATTCTACTTTTGAACAACATTCCTGTGCCTGTTCTACAATAGCTTCCATATCAACATCATCCGCCGCTTCAATCGTAAGCTTCTGCATCATAAAATTCATAGAAGCATCCTGTACTCCAGGAATCTTCTTAATTGCCTCTTCCATTTTTGCTGCACAATGTGCACAATCTAAATTTTCCATTTTATATTTCTTTTTCATAATAAGTTCTCCTTTTTTGATAAAATATATTATCACTCTGTATTTGTCATGCAAGTCACTGCTCTTCGATATGCTCCAGCCCCATTGAAAGTATGGTACTTACATGATTGTCTGCTAAAGCATAATAAACCTGTTTGCCTTCTCTACGATTTTTTATCAATTTCGCATTCTTTAAAATCTTAAGCTGATGAGAAACAGCCGACTGGTTCATCTGTAAGCTTTCAGCTATATCGCATACACACATCTCTTCTTCAAATAATACTGTCAAAATACGAATTCTTGTAGAATCCCCAAACACCTTAAACAACTCTGCCAAATCATAAAGTTCATCCTCATCCGGCATACGATTGAGTACTTTCTCAATTAAATCCTTATTTACCTCATGACACTCGCAGTGTTCTACATCATGTAACGCCATTAAAGCACCTCCTCACCTATACATATGAACATTTATTCATATGTTCATATTACCACTGTATTCCTATGATGTCAAGACATATTCAGTAACGTATGTAAAATGTATTTTTTATAAAGTAAAAAACGAGGCTGTTTATATAAACAAACCTCGTTTCTTAATATATAGAAAACTTATTTCTTCGCTATTTCATTATCCTTCTCTTCGGTAGCCTTCTTCACTGCAAGAATATGCATTTCTTCTGTCGCAAAAGAAATCTTAGTTATGGCATCACGCTTCGATAAATAACACCAAAAGCTGTCGTCTGGAATTGAAATATCGACACAATCACCTCTTCCTAGATAATCATATTCAATATGCATACTCTCTAGGTTCATAGCACTACGGGTCAGGACATAAGCTTTCCCATGATAATTGCATTCCACACGAGTTTCTGTAGGTGTCTGAATGAATTTACCTTCACCTTGATGATAAAATTTCAACGAACCTGGTAAGGTTTCTACACGAACTGTATCCTCAAAATAATATGTGCCGTCTTCAATCTCTTTACGAACACATTCTCTTTCCCAATTGCTCCAGTCTGGAATATGTAAGAATTCGGTTTCTCCATCTAAAGCAAGCAATCTGCCATACTCATCCATTTCCCATTCTTTTTTACAATGGTTGCACCAAAGTCGAATCCCTTTTGAGTCTGTCTCATGTTCTGTATGGCATGCTGGACATTTGTATAATAATGCATGAAGTCCTTCTGCACGCTTTGGATGATCGATTTTAATCTGGTTATCATACTGCCATTTGAAATCATCGTACTGGAAGTATTCTTTCACTCGAGCATTAATTTCTGCAACAGACAACTTTTTTGCCTCTTCTGGTGTAATAATCTGAATCATTTCTGCTTCCACATGATTACCTTTGTCAATCTTATTCCACTGTGGATTGGTAATAAAATTACCATGGATTCGTAATACTACTACCGGCACACGAAGCATACGAATTAATTTACCCGTTGATTCTGGAATATAGGATGTGCATCCATCCAGAGAATATCTGGCTTCTGGAAAAAGCACAAATGGATTTTTCAATTTTTCAATGCAATATTTAATATTTTTGATGAGGTTTAAATCACTAATATATTTACGAGTGCCTAAAACCCCAAGGGAACGCATCAATGGCTCTGTATAAGTGTTAAACCCCTCTAAGGTCATAACATTATTTGCACGATATGGTTGTACTGCTACAGTCATTATCATAAAATCAATCATGGACGAATGTGTAACTAACATCAGATACGGTCCATTTACAGATTCCATGTTTGTTTTCTTTAAATTGAAATTACGTCCCTTTAAAACTGGTTTTGAAATAATCTCTCTCGCCACTGGAAATAAAAAACTTGGACGATGTGGCCTCTTGGCAAAATCAAAACTTTTCACCTTATCTTTGCTTACTTTTGTAACCTTCATAATGCTCCCCTATTTATAAAAATTTTATAAACTCCTGCATTATCTTAACATGAAAACAGCTTGTATGCAAGTGAACGAAACTAGCTTGCAGCCTTTGTAGAGTACATAAAGTATTTCAAACCAAACACCGTAGAAAATACGCCTTTTACATTATCTTTCTGCATATAAATGTCATTGTAATAGTATAATGGGACAACTGCATATGTCTCCATTAACATATCTTCTGCCTGGTGCATTAATTTAACTCGATTTGCAAAATCTGTTGTTGTATGAATCTGCTCAATTAAAGTATCATATGCTGTCCAATCTGGAGAATATGAGTTTTTCTCTTTACCAAGCTGCATATCGTTGTTACCTGAATTTGATGTAAAGATTTCAAGCATATTGACTGGATCATTATAGTCAGCTACCCAGCCTTCACGTGCAATCGTAAAGTTACCATTTTTACGATCTTCCAAGAATACATTCCATTCTCTTACTTGAATCTTCATGTCAATACCGATGGTAGCAAAATCCATCTGGATTGTCTGAGCAATTGATTCATGTGCAGTGCCTTCGTTTGTGAGGTATGTCATTGAAATTGCCGGTGAACACTTGTATGTTCCATTACCATTGTCTTTGAATGTATATCCAGCTTCTTCCAACAATGCCATAGCAGCTTTCGCCTGTGTTCCACCAGTTTCTTCTGCATCATAGTATGAGTATTCATCCTCTGTTGTATTGAAAATACCACCATTACCATCTGCCATGCCTACTGGTACAAATGTGTCTGCAGGAATCTGTCCTGTCTGAGCAATTTTTTCAGCAATGTAGCTACGGTCCATCATTAAACTCATAGCTTCACGCATTTTATTTGCCTGCTCTACAGTTTTTCCTTCAAAAATTGGATCATTGACATTGAAACCAATGTAGTATGTTCCCAAGTTATCAACGATATAAAAATCATCATTGTCAATTACAGCAGCAATTTCATCATTTGGTACTGTATCAATAAAATCCAGGTCACCGCTGTTGTATGCAGCATAGATAGCTGTATCATCAGCACTTAACATGAACTCTAATTTGTCCATTGTAACATTTGCTGCATCATAGTAGTTTGGATTCTTTTCATAAACCATACTTTCTTCATGAGACCATGCTGTTAATGTGTAAGCTCCATTACAAACGAAGCCTGCTTCCTGTGCCCAAGCACCTGGGTTATCCCCCTCTGGATCTGCGGCTTCTACAGAAGGCTGATGCACTGGAAAAAATGTTGGAAAAGCCGTTAAATCCAAGAAATATGGACATGGATTTGTTAATGTTACAATAAGTGTGTAATCATCAGTAGCTTCCATTTTAAGAGTTCCATCTTCGTTTTTAGCAATAATATCAAAAAGATATGAATAGTCGGCAGCTGTTTTAGGATTTGCCACACGATTCCAGCTATAAACAAAATCTTTTGCTGTTAAAGCATCACCGTTACTCCACTTCGATTCAATTAAGTGAAATGTGTAAATGGTTCCATCTTCAGAAACAGTTGATTCAGATGCAATTGCCGGAATCAGCTTTCCTTTAGAATCATAAGTATTTAAACCCACGAATGAGTTTACTGCAAGACATCCAGCATCTACAGCTGAATTTAGTGCAGGGTCGAGATAATCTGGCTCTGACGCCAGATTAATTTTTAAAGTCGTTGTATCTACTGTAGCAGAACCTCCGCCACATGCCATAAGACCAACTGACATAACTGCAATGAGTAAAATTGATACTATTTTTTTCATAAATAGTCCTCCTATTATAATTTATATTTCTCCTTTTTAGGTCTGAAACCTTAATTATTCCAACAAGCTACAAGATGTCCGTCTCCTCTATCTGTTAATGATGGCATTTCTACACCACACTGCAACGTGGCATATTGACATCTAGTACGGAATGGACAGCCTGTTGGCATACGAAGTGGACTTGGAACATCCCCCTCTAAAATAATACGTTGGCTCTTTCTGGCCGCTTCTGGATCAGGAATTGGTACTGCTGAAAGAAGACTTAACGTATAGGGATGAATTGGATTCGCATTCAAGTCATCCGCATCTGCAATTTCTACTATCTTTCCAAGATACATAACTGCAATCCTATCGGAAATGTGATGAACAATTAGAAGGTCATGTGCAATAAACAAGTATGCTACACCTAATTTCTCCTGTAATTCTTCAAACATATTCACAATCTGTGCCTGAATAGATACATCCAATGCCGATACAGGTTCATCACAAACGATAAATTTCGGATTTACTGCAAGGGCTCTTGCAATACCGATACGCTGTCTCTGTCCACCAGAGAATTCATGCGCATATCGCATCGCATGCTCTGCATTTAATCCTACTAGTTCCATAAGTTCAAGGATTTTATCTCGTCTCTCGGCTTTATTGGAATATAATTTATGAACATCCAGAGGTTCTCCTATAATATCTTCTACTGTCATGCGAGGATTCAAAGAAGAGTATGGATCCTGAAAGACCATCTGCATTTTTTTACGATATGGAAGCATATCCACATCTATTTTTTTATTTCGAATTGGTTTACCAGTGGCATCCATGATGCATTTTCCATATGCATCATACTGTTCGCCACTGTCAAATAATACATCACCATCAAATTCAATGCGTCCTCCTGTGGGCTGGTAAAGACGTAGCAAGGTACGTCCTACAGTTGTTTTACCACAGCCTGATTCTCCTACAAGACCAAGCGTTTCACCTGGACGAATGGCAAAGGAAACATCATCCACAGCCTTTAATGGGATTGTCTTAAAACCATCTTTTACAGGAAAGTGTTGTTTTAAATGGTCTACCTTTAAAAGATATCCCTTGTTGTTATTCTTATTCATTCTTGCTAACCTCCTGTGCTTCAAAAACTTTCTTCACATTCATCCAGCAGCTAGCAAGATGTCTATCGCTAATCCTATATTCCTCTGGTTGTTCCTTTAGACAAATCTTCATGGCTGCATCACATCTTGGAGAAAATGCGCACCCCTCTGGCATCTTCAGTAGATTAATAGGTGTACCACCAATAGGAACTAATTTTTCATCCATATTATCCTGATTTGGAATAGAACGAAGCAAGCCCTTGGTATATTCATGGGCTGGTCTATAGAAAATATCATCTGCCGTACCACGTTCGCATACACGTCCACCATACATAACCAGAATTTCATCACACATACTTGCGATTACACCAAGATCATGTGTAACCATAATAATTGCCATACCCAACTGTTTTTGTAAATCCTGCATCAGCTCCAGAATCTGTGCTTGAATCGTGACATCCAGCGCTGTGGTTGGTTCATCGGCAATCAAAATATCTGGTTCACAGGCAAGTGCCATTGCAATCATAACTCGCTGTCTCATACCACCGGATAATTCATGTGGGTACTGCTTTACACGCTTTTTGGGTTCATTTACACCAACCAAAGTCAGCATTTCTATTGCACGCATCTTAGCTTCTTTATTACTTTTATCCGTATGAAGTAATATAGCTTCTTCTAGCTGACTACCAATTGTAAAGACAGGGTTCAGGCTCGTCATTGGATCCTGGAAAATGATAGAACATTTTGCCCCTCGAAACTTCTGCATCTGCTTTTTTGACCATTTTGTAATGTCTTCACCATGGTATTTTACTTCACCAGAAGTAATGAGTCCTGTTTCTGAAAGAATCTGCATAATTGAGTATGCAGTAACCGATTTACCAGAACCGGACTCTCCTACAATACCAAGTGTTTTTCCTGGCTCTAAACTCATAGAGATTCCGTTAACGGCACACACTTCACCTGCATCGGTAAAAAAGCTGGTATGAAGGTCTTTTATTTCTAATATATTTTTCATATTTTCGCTCATTGCGTAATCTCCTTACTTTAACTTCGAATCGAAAGCATCACGCAAACCATCACCAATCAGGTTTAATGCTAATACGATTAAAGAAATAATAATGGCAGGAATAACCAATCTATGTGGATAGGACTGTAAACCTGCACGTGCTTCGTTTGCCAAACTTCCAAGGGATGTCATTGGGATAGATACACCTAATCCGAGGAAGCTTAGATAACTTTCTGTAAAAATAGCACTTGGAACCTGTAATGCTGTTGTAATAATGATGACAGATAAACAGTTTGGTAATATATGCTTGATTAAGATTTTGCCATTTGATGTTCCGATACATCTTGCAGCCAGTACATATTCGTGGTTCTTAAGGGAAAGTACTTGTCCACGAATCAGACGTGCCATACTTACCCAGTATAATAATGCGAATACTATAAACATGGAAATCATATTACTTCCAAGCTTTGCTAACACCGTCCCTGCTATCAGTGGCTCAAGTAAATCATCCAGAACCACTGATAGTAGAATAATCAAAAGCATATCTGGCAATGAATATATAATATCTACTATACGCATCATAATAAGGTCGACTACACCACCAAAATAACCGGCAATTGCACCATAGATAAGTCCTATGATAAGTACCATAATAGCAGCCACCACGCCAACAGAAAGGCTTACTCTGGTACCATAAATAACACGGATAAAGTAGTCACGACCTAAGCTGTCTGTACCAAAAATATGCGGAAACAGTTTTTCACCTGTTCGCTCCATATACTCCTGCTCGCCTTCTGAATATTCCATAATTCCAAGGTTTGTAGCCGTCTTATCTCTTACACCATCAATCATCATACTCTGGTCATAGCTATATGGCACAAACATCGGTGCCACAAGAATAACAATCAGAATAAATACAAGGATTACCATACTTCCCATTGCTAAAGGGTTTTTACGAAGACGTCTCATACCATCTTTAAAGAATGTTGTGGATTCTCCCATAACATCCTGTTGTTTCTTTTCTTCATCTGTTGCTTTTTTAAAATCGACAGCTTTGAATTTACTTAAATCTATCTGTGAAGAGAAAATATTTCTTTTTCGGTTTGCATTTTCATTGATGTTCATCCTGCTTTACCTCTATCTTTCTTCTTAAATATCCATTACTCGAACGTAATACGTGGGTCAACTAATTTATACGCAAGGTCTGTTAACAGGTTTGCTACAACCATCAGAATTGCAAGGAATAAAGTTATCGCCATAATTGATGTATAATCACGGTTTGTGATACTGGTCACAAAAGCAGTCCCAAGTCCCCCAATGGTAAAGATATTCTCCACTACCATAGAGCCCGTTAAGATATATGCAACCATTGGGCCTACATATGTAATAACAGGGATAAGTGCATTTCTTAGTGCATGTTTAAATATTATCCTTACAGACGGAACACCTTTTGCTTTTGCGGTACGGATATAATCCTGATGTAATGCATCCAACATACTGGTTTTTGTCAAACGAGTAATATACGCCATTGGGTATACACTAAGCGCAATAATTGGAAGAATATAATTTGGATTAGAGGATGACCATACTGGTATCAGCTTTAGCTGCAAACAAAATATAAGTAGCAGTAATGTAGCCAATACAAAGGATGGCATAGCGGTACCCATGGTAGTAAAAAACACTATTAACCTATCTGACAGCTTATTTCTCCTTAACGCTGCTATACTACCTAAAACAATACCAAACACAATGGCTACAAACGCAGCCATTCCACCTAACTGAGCAGACACAGAAAATTTGGAAGAAATATCCGTCCAGATATCTCGCCCCGTCGTTAATGAAACACCCCAATCTCCACGAATCAGATTGCTCATATACATGACATACTGCTCTCCTAAAGGTTTATCCAAATTGTAACGTTCTTCTAATGCCTGCTGGACTGCTGGACTGGTAGCCTTTTCACTATTAAATGGTCCACCAGGAATCAAATTCATAACAAAAAATGTAATTGCACTAACAATCAATACAGATATTATCGCTAAGCTAACTCGTTTAATCGTATACTTTAACACGTTTTTTCTCACTTTCTTTCTATTATTAAATAGCTGTTAAATACCAATAAAAAATGTGCCTAGTACGGGTGTACTTTGCACATTCTTTTGTAAAACATTATATTCAATTTTCGGTAAATACCTTAGTCTATTATATCTACTACATGGGATATGTCAATGCGTTTTCAAGAATTGGAAAATATTGAAAAAGAGTCAGAAACATGTTCTGACTCTTTGAGAGTTTAACTATCCTAACTGTGCTGCTACTTCAGCTGCAAAGTCTTCGTTTTTCTTTTCAAGACCTTCACCTGTCTCAAAACGTACAAAACTCTTAACTGATACAGTAGCTCCTACCTTCTTAGATACTTCATCTAAGTATTTTGCTACAGTCTGTTTTCCATCTTCAGCTTTTACATAAACCTGATCTACTAAGCAGATATCCTTTAACTGTTTGCTGATACGACCTTCAATCATGCCATTGATAACTTTTTCTGGTTTAGAAGCTTCTTTCGGATCGTTCATGATCTGAGCAAGAAGAATTTCTTTTTCATGAGCGATATAATCAGCACTGATTTCACTTCTGCTTACATACTGTGGGTTAAGAGCAGCAATCTGCATTGCAAGGTTTGTTAAAGCTTCGTTTACTTCATCATTTACTACAGAAGTTTCAGCGTTTACGATAACACCAATTCTTCCGCCGCCATGAATATAAGAAACTACACAACCATTTTCAGCAACAACTTTTTCAAATCTTCTGATTTTTAAGTTTTCGCCAATAACTGCTACTTTTTCTACTAATGCATCATTAACTGTTTTGCTTGTATCTTCGTTCCAAGCTTCTGCCATAAACGCATCCATATCAGCTGCATCAGATTTTACTGCCTGGTTTGCTACTGCTACAACAAAATCTCTAAATGTTTCGTTCTTAGCAACAAAGTCTGTTTCAGAGTTTACTTCTACAACGGCTGCTGTGTTACCTTCAACAACTACTGTACAAAGACCTTCAGCTGCAATACGGCTCGCTTTCTTTTCTGCTTTTGCCTGTCCGTTCTTTCTTAAGAACTCAACAGCTGCATCCATATCTCCATTTGTTTCATTTAATGCTTTCTTACAATCCATCATGCCTGCGCCTGTCATTTCACGCAATTCTTTAACCATAGCTGCTGTAATAGCCATTTCATTGTCCTCCTTATTATGTTATTATGCTTCTTCCGTTTCTTCTACTGTAGCTTCTTCTACCACAGCTTCTTCCACTACAGCTTCTTCTGTTGCTTCTTCTACTGCAATGGCTTCTTCACCCTGATTTGCTTCAATAACAGCATCTGCCATTTTTGCAACAATCAATTTAACTGCACGAATAGCATCATCGTTACCTGGGATAACATAATCTAATTCTTCTGGATCACAGTTTGTATCAGCGATACCGATGAGTGTAATACCGAGTGCCTGTGCTTCCTGGATACAGATTCTTTCTTTCTTAGGATCTACTACGTAGATAAGTCGGAGGC
>JAZULP010000041.1:0-95710 GCA_045603165.1 Agathobacter sp.
GATATCTGAGAAAGTAATTCGTAGAATTATGAAAGAAGAAGGTCTCGTTGCTAAGAGACCTTCTGTGAAAAAATATAGTTCTTATAAAGGTGAAATCACACCTGCTGTTGCAGATGTCGTAAAACGCAATTTCCATGCTGACAAGCCAAATGAACTGTGGCTTACTGACATCACAGAATTTGCTATTCCAGCAGGTAAAATATATCTATCTGCAATAGTGGATTGCTTTGATGGTCTGTTACCTACTTGGACCATCGGACTAAGTCCCAATGCAGAATTAGTAAATACTATGCTCGATAAAGGAATCGCTCTATTAAAAGATTCTGAGCATCCTATCGTGCATACCGACCGTGGCTGTCACTATCGTTGGCCAGCTTGGATTGAACGAATGGAAGAAGCCGGTTTGACACGTTCTATGTCAAAGAAAGGCTGCTCTCCAGACAACTCCGCCTGTGAAGGTGTATTCGGCAGGCTCAAAAACGAAATGTTCTATGGTGTCGATTGGAAAGATGTCACTATAGATGAATTTATACAAATCTTAAACGATTACCTCGTTTGGTATAACGAGGATAGTATCAAACAATCTCTTAATTATCTAAGTCTAATAGACTATCGTAAAAGTCTTGGATTGGCATGTTAGTCAGTCCAAGAAATCGTCCGCATCCCCCCGGGACCAGAAGTTGATCCATCGTGGGTTATAGGGGATACCCTAGAGTAAATGACATAGGAATTTGGAACAGTCAGACTAAGTTGTTCATACAACTCTAGGCGTATCCTGTTAACTATCGTAAACAGTTTGCGCATAAAAAGTCAAAGTGGTTTGACTTTTTTAAACAGTGGCTAAATCCTTGATTTTACTGGATTTCTTGCGTCCAGTGCCATTGGATGCGTCCAATGTGATTGAACAGAGTGTCAAACTAGTTTGACCGGATTTTCAGTGCGATTGGACAGAAAAAACAACCTAGACTGTTCACTTTAAATTGTAAACTTTTTGTGAACATTTGCCTGATTTTTTACAATTGACATTTTCGAACCCTAAGTACTTAGTGACAAAGCAAAGAGTGGGTTTAAAAAAGTTTTGAGATTTTTTGCCATCAGCTAATTTAAGCCCTAGATATTTTCACAGGAGGTAGAAGAGATGATAAAGAAAAGATTGCATTGTTTTTCAAAGTACCCACACATATATGTGTTCATTGGAAAAGGGGAGAAAACGAAAGGAGAGATTAAAAGATATCTTATGCAGCGACTTGGGTTTCCCGAGGCAACAGCAAGAACTCAAATAGAGGTTGCTTTAGCGGAAGAGCATGGAATAGTGCTGAAAGAGAGTGACAAGTATCGCCTAAGTCAAAGAACGATAGAATATCTAATCGATTATTTCCTAGAGTTTTATAAGAAGGATATTCATTGGATGACACGAGAGGCATATAAGCGCTATGTAGAGGCTGAGAGAGAATTAAAGAAATTGAAAGAACGTTTGGAAAAGGAGGGCATCAAGCTAGATGAGTAAGTATATGTATCAACACACGAAACTCCCATCATATCTGCCAATGCCACGATTCCTTATGAACATTCCTATCAGCAATACTGCAAAGTTATTGTATACGCAGCTCTTAGGCAAAGCACAATTATCACAGAAAAATGGCTGGTTAGATGCCCAGGGAAGAGTGTATTTCATCTATCCTATCCATCAGATGGCAGTGGATATGGATAAGAGTCTTACGACTATTAAAGATGTGCTTAGAGAATTGGTAGCAGCACAACTACTAGAGAAAATACCTGAGGGGGGAGGAAGGCCAAATCGGATGTACCTACTATTCCCAGACGAAGAAGTAGGTCAGAAATCCGACGGCGGCTATTCGACCGGAGTGGGTCAGAAAACTGTCGTAAACTATGGCGGAATTTCGCCTCCTAGTAAATATATAAGTAACAAGAAGAATAACCAATTAAGAAATTACGATTACGAGGAAGAGGAGAGTTTTTAAGATGAATAGAGAATTTTATATAGGTGAAGATGGATTAAATTATTGTATTACGTGCAAGGAAGCGATAGAGGTGTTGTTGCCAGAGAAGGTACAGATATATCTAAATATGAAGACACACCCACGCCAGTGTGCTTGCATCAGAGAACATAACGCTCGTGAAGAGAAAGAACGAAAAGAGCGTGAACATAAGCAGACAGTTGAGAGCAATACTTTGGTGTGTTTTGAAGAGAAGACCATGAGAGAATGGAATTTTAAGAATGACAATGGCTTAAATCCTTATATGGACTTTGCCAAGAACTATGTAGAGAATTGGCGTGAATTTAAAAAGGAAGGTCACGGACTTATTCTCTGGGGTGGTGTTGGTAGTGGCAAGAGTTACATGGCAGCATGTATTGCCAATGCGCTTTTAGAACAAGAAGAACGAGTTTTAATGACGAACTTTGCGACCATTATCAATGGGCTGTTCTCTGCTACAGACAAGATTGATTATGTAAATGCGATATGTAGCTATGACTTGCTTATCATTGATGATTTGGGCGTAGAGAGTCATTCAGAGTATCGCATGGAAGGATTATTTAACGTGATTGATAGAAGAGTTCGTTCTTCTAAGCCAATGATTATTACTACGAATCTGACTATGAAAGAAATGGATGAAACGCAGGATTTAAATGAGGCGAGAATCTATGACAGAATCCGTGCAGTGTGCCAACCAATGCAAGTCAAAGGAGAGAGTCAGAGAAAAGGAAAGCGAAAACAGATGATGAATAAATTCAAAGAGTATTTTCGAGAAGAAAGGAGAGGAGGTACAAATGAGTAATACTTACAATGTTCCTGTATGGGAAAAATATACACTTACCATTGAAGAAGCAGCTGCATATTTTCGTATTGGAGAGCATAAGCTTCGCAATCTTGTAAATGAAAACAAGAATGCGGATTACATTCTTTGGAATGGTAATCGTGTTCAAATAAAACGCACCAAATTTGAACGTTTTGTAGATAGTTTAGATGCTATTTAGGATAGTCTTTTGGTGTAAAAAAGAAGTGAAACTAATGGTGTAAAAAGATAGAAAACGTTGATTTTAATGGAAAAAATAAAAGGGCTATGATATATTAACTGTAAGCCATGTCATAGCTCTTTGGAAGGAGAATTAATATGAGTGATGCAAAGAGACGTGACAATAAAGGTAGATTACTTCATGTGGGAGAATCTCAGAGAGAAGATGGGCGATACATGTATCGTTATAAAGACCCATATGGAAAGGTAAAGACGGTATACAGTTGGCGATTAACCAGTAGTGATTCTACACCTGCTGGAAAACGCAAAGGGGCTCCTTTAAGAGAAATGATTCGGGAGATTGAGAATGATATGAAGCGTGGGCTTTATACGACGGAGATGACGGTGTGTGAGCTAGTAGACAAATATCTCACCACCAAAACCGGAGTAGCATATAGCACACGTCAAGGATATCAATTTGTTCAGAACATTTTAGCAAAGGAACCATTTGGACAGCGAAAGATAACTGAAATCAAGACATCAGATGCAAAGATTTTTCTGATTAAGTTGCAAGAGAGTGGCAAGGGCTATAGTACAGTGTGTACGATACGTGGCGTTCTTCGTCCTGCATTTCAGATGGCTGCAGATGATGATATGATTATCAAGAATCCGTTTCAGTTCGAACTTCATACTGTTGTCGTAAACGATAGCGTAAAACGTGATGCAATTACGAGAGAACAGGAGCGAAAGTTTTTACAGTTCATTGAAAGTGATCCACATTATAATCAGTTCTATGATGCGATATTTATTCTGTTTAAGACAGGACTTCGTATCAGTGAATTTTGTGGATTGACTATCAAGGATGTTGATTTTAAGAAGAATGTTCTAAGAGTCAATCATCAGCTTCAAAGAACAAGTAAGATGGAATATATCTGTGCTCCACCAAAGACAGAGTGTGGAATAAGAGACATTCCGATGAAACCTGAAGTAGCAGCGGCATTTAAGAGAATTATCAAGAATCGTCCAAAGCCTAAGATGGAACCAATTATAGGTGGTTATTCCGGGTTTCTGTTTTTAGACAAAAATGGTATGCCGAAAGTAGCACAACATTGGCAAAAGTATTTCCAACTCATTTTGCAGAAGTATAACAACACATACAGAGTGCAATTGCCAAAGATTACACCGCATGTATGTAGACATACTTGTTGTACGAACTATGCAAAGAGTGGCATGAATCCAAAGGTATTGCAGTATATTATGGGACATGCAGATGTATCTGTAACCCTTGATACATATACGCATATTAAGGCGGAGGATGCGATAGAAGAGATGGGAAGACTTGGGTTTTTGGATGTGAAAGAAGCGTAATCTATCTCTTAAAAAAGAGGTGTGTGTAAAAATTTTTGAGTTACACCGTTTTTACACGCGATATATGAAATAACTCGTGTTTATTTGAAAAGAAATGGCGGGTTATTGAAAAATTTGAAAATCCAACAAACCCAGTAAAATCAATGGTTTGAGATGATTTGAAAGGAAAAGAAATTTTATGCCAAACAAGATAAAAGTGCTCATGGTTTGCCACGGCAACATTTGCCGGTCACCTATGGCAGCCTACACCCTACAACACCTAGTCAACATGCGCGATATTGCGGACCACTTCTACATTGACTCCGCAGCCACCAGCTACGAGGAAATCGGCAAACCGGTCTATCCACCAGCAAAAGCAGAGCTGGCTAGCCATGGGATTAGCTGCAAAGGGCACGCAGCCCGCAAGCTCGTGAAGAAAGATTTTGAGGAATTTGATTATCTGATTGCCATGGAGCAGTACAATTTGAGGAATATTCAGAGAGAATTTGGTCCAGAGCTTACCAGTCAGGTATCTCTGCTTTTGGACTATACCGATACTCCAGGGGACATCGACGACCCTTGGTATAGTGGTGGATTTGATGTGACATATCGCGATATAGAAAGAGGCTGTGAAGGCTTGTTGAAACACCTCGGCTGGTGAGAACATGTAGCGCACATTTGTTAAAGCACCTCGGCTGGTGAGAACATGTAGCGCACATTTGTTGAAGCACCCCGGCTCGTCGACACGCAGCCCCCACACATACTACATTAAGTAGACCTACCGCTTCCGATAGACCCCGGGAGTAGTGCCCTCCACCTTTCGGAACACGCGGCTAAAATAATGCGTATCAGCAAAACCACACTGCTCAGCGATGGATTTGATTGGCAAATCAGTCCCGAGGAGCAGTTTTTTTGCGTGGGAAATGCGGCAGTTATTCACGTACTCGGAAAGGGGCATGCCCATTTCCTTGGAAAAAAGGGTAGACAAATAGCTCGCATTTACATTCAAATATTTGGCAAAGGTTTTGAGTGATAAATCCGTGCGTAGGTCAGAGTCAATATATGCCACCACCTTTTGGATAATAGGAGAGTAGGACTGGCGATTTAAATTGCGAACCATCAGACAATAGTTCGTAATGATCTGCTCTACGATTTTCTGGCACTCATCCATAGTTTCTGCATTTTCGATGAAAATGACAAAGTTATTAGAAACGCTGTCGATATAAATAGGCTGTACCCCTGCGAGTTCTACGGTTTTACGGCACAGTACATTCACGGTGATGAGATAGTCCTTTAAATTACGGAGGTCGTCAGACAAGCGTTTTGGCATGAGAGTTCCCGCATGTTGGGACTCTTGTAGGATTTTAAAGGCGAGTCTATCATTACCGACTTCGATGGCGCGAAGGAAGGCATTTTCAATTTCATATCGCTTTTCTATCATATCCATTCCAGAAAAAGGATGGTCTGGCACACGGAAAATACTTTCATAAAAGTTGAAGTATTCGGAATCTAGGATTTCTTTATTTTCTTCCATAAACACCTCGAAAATTGTCTTTTTTTTATTTATTTTACCACAAATCTAAAAAAAGTACACTAAACAATGAAAATAGTGCATAGTAATCTTTGTCCATAGAAATTATAATTTAAGAGATGTAACATTTCAGAAAAAGCTCTTAAAGTTACTCTTTCTGAAGTATTAAAGAAAAATAAGGGGGACATTATGCGAAATATTATCAACATTAATGAAAACTGGAAATTTATTCAAGAAAACGTAGGATTGCCAACCGCATATCCTACAGACTGGCAGACGGTAAACCTTCCACACACATGGAATGCAGTTGATGGAAATGACGGAAACGGCAGTTATGATTGTGGAAATTACTGGTATGCAAAAACCTTTGAAACGCCAAAGCAACCACTTGCAGGTGGACGTGTTTTCGTTGAATTTATGGGGGCAAATTCAGAAGCGACTGTATATGTAAACGGCACAAAGGTTACTTATCATGAGGGTGGATACTCTACCTTCCGTGCAGATATCACAGATTACTGTAAAGATGGAGAAGAGAATTTATTAGTGGTTGAAGTTTCCAATATCGCTAATGATTATGTATATCCACAGAATGCGGACTTTACCTTCTATGGCGGACTTTACCGTGATGTAAACATTATCAGTGTTCCAAACGCGCACTTTGATTTAGAATATTATGGTGGTCCTGGTATCATGGTTACTCCAAAGCCATGTGAATGCGGTGGAGCAACATTTGAAATCGAGTCATTTGTAAAAAATATAGATGAAAACTTTACGGTACAGTATAGCATTTTTGATGAAGATGGAGAAGAAGTAGGTTATGCCGTACGTCCAGCGGATGCGACTAAGACTACCATCTATGTTCCAGATGTGAATCTGTGGGATTTCGATGATCCATATCTGTACACTGTAGTTGCAGAGCTTCAGAGAAGAAATGAAACCTATGATGATATAGAAGTGTGCGTTGGTGTGAGAAGCTTCACATGTGACCCACAGAAGGGCTTCATCATCAATGGTGTAGAGACTCCACTTCGTGGTGTATCTCGTCATCAGGATGTTATGTACATTGGTAACGCACTTACAGCAGAGGAGCACTATGATGATGCTTATTTAATCAAGGAATTAGGTGCCAACACCATTCGTCTTGCTCACTATCAGCACTCACAGGATTTCTATGATGCATGTGACGAATTGGGCTTTGCTATCTGGGCTGAAATCCCATTCATCTCAGTTATGAGCAAAAACCCTGCAGCGCATCAGAACTGTATCCAGCAGATGAAGGAGCTTATTATTCAGAACTATAACCACCCATCTATCATGTTCTGGGGCGTTTCGAACGAAATACTCATCGGTGGTATCTCTGAGCAGTTGGTAGAAAACCACAAAGAGCTCAATGCATTAGTAAAAGAATTAGACCCAACTCGTCTGACCACGATTGCACACGTTTCATTTACACCGGTAGACGGCCCAATGCATTACATTACAGACACAGAAAGCTACAACCATTACTTTGGATGGTACAATGGAAAAATGGAAGACAACGGCCCATGGCTTGACAGCTTCCATGAAAAACACCCTGGTATCTGCTTAGGTGTATCCGAATATGGCTGTGAAGGTATCATCACGTACCACGGACCAGAACCAAAATGTAAAGACTACAGTGAAGAATATCAGGCGCTTTACCATGAGCATATGGCAAAGGTTCTTGATGAAAGACCATGGATTTGGTCTAGTCACGTATGGAATATGTTCGACTTCGGTTGTGCAGCGCGTGACGAAGGTGGCGTAGCAGGACGTAACAACAAGGGTCTTATGACAATGGACAGAAAGACCAAGAAAGACAGCTACTATATCTACAAAGCATTCTGGAATCCAGAACCAATGGTTCACCTTTGTGGAAAACGTTACGTTCAGCGTGCTGGTGAAACAGTAGAAATCAAAGTATACTCCAATCAGGAATTAGTTACACTTTACATGAATGGTGAAGTAGTAGGCGACGAGGCTCCAGTAGACAAGATTGCCAAATTTACAGTTGCTATGAAGGATGGAGAAAACATTTTCATGGCAGTTGCTGGAGATTGCAAGGATACCATGACTCTGGAAAAAGTAGAAGTAGAACCAGAAATCTATACACTTCCGGGTCAGGATGAAGGTGAAGGCGGAGCTGCGAACTGGTTTACAGCAGAAGGCAGTGTTGATTTAGAGGATGACTCTCCAATGGAATTCCCAGAAGGCAAATTAAGCATCAAATCAACCATCGGTCAGATTTATAAAAACGAAGCTGCTTGGGCATTCTTTGAACCAATGACACAAGGAAAAATTGGCCCAGATAAGCCAATGTGGGGTATGATGGAAAACTTTGCTGTTGAAATGATGATGACAATGGCAGGACAGGTACCAGAAAGTGCTATCAAAGCCTTGAACAGAAAATTAAATGAATTCGATGTTGTAGAATAGGATATTCTTACAAGCAGAAAATATGACAAAACCGTTCCACGTATGTGGGGCGGTTTTTCATTCCTACGAATACGTCCAAGAGATTAGGTGTCAATCTTTTCTATACAAAAATATTATAAATAGCATTTTTATGGACAGAAAGATATGCTATACTTAAAGGGATTATAAGTAAATGAGGGTACATTATGGCATTAAAATTCATCTTAGGCAACTCCGGTGGAGGAAAAACAGAATATATGTATGAGCAGGTAGTTCGTCTGGCGGAAGCAAACCCACGCAAGAGATACTTTGTTGTGGTGCCGGAACAGTTTACCATACAGAGTGAGCGCAAGCTGGTGGATTTATCCAGTAATCATGCCATTATGAATATTGATGTGCTCAGCTTTAGGCGTCTGGCATACCGCGTCTTTGATGAAAAAGGCATTGAGGATTTGCAGATTCTGGAAGAAACCGGCAAGAATCTGGTGCTTCGTAAAGTGGCACAAGAAAAAGAGGAGAAGCTTACGGTTCTAAAGGGCAATATGCATCGGATGGGCTATATCGGAGAGGTAAAATCCCTTATTTCAGAGCTGATGCAGTACAACATTACACCACAGCAATTGAAAGACTGCATGCTAGACGAGCGTTTTTCCAAGACCTTAAGTGCCAAGCTGCAGGATGTGCACGTGATGTATCAGGGCTTTGTGGACTACCTTGTTTCACAAAATGACGCTTCCTCTAAGGGGCAGTATATACCAGCAGAGGAGCTGCTGCACGTTTTAGCCAGAATTGCACCAGAATCTGAGCTTTTAAGGGACAGTGTGCTTGTCCTTGATGAGTTTACTGGATTTACCCCGGTACAGGCGGAGCTTCTACGCACACTCATGCCAATTACCAGCGAAATTTGGGTATCTTTGACGATTGATGCAAAGGAGAATTTTTTCCACAGCAAGGGGATGCAGGAGCTGTTTGATATGCCAAAGAAAACCATCCGCACCCTTGTGGATTTGGCACAGCAGACACGGACCGAGGTGTTAGAGCCAGTCGTGATTACCGGTGGGGATAAAAAGCGTTACAAGGCTGCACCAACCTTGTATTTTATGGAGCAGAATCTATTTCGCAGTACATACCAGCGTAAATTTGGAGAAACCGATGAAATCCAGATTCTTTCGATGAAAAATCCAAAGGATGAGCTGACCTGGGCAGCTCGAAAAATCAATGATTTGGTACAGAATAAGGGCTATCATTATCGTGATATCGCAGTGGTTTCTGGAGATGTGGATGTCTACGGCAATTACGTGGAGCAGATATGTAAAAAGTATGCCATTCCGTACTTTTTAGACACCACCAAGGAGGTGCTATTCCACCCATTTATTGAGTTTATTCGTTCTATTCTGGAGGTGCTTAGCGATGACTTTTCTTATTATGCAGTTATGCGATTGCTTCGTACGGGCTATTGTGGCATAGAGCAGCAGGAGGTGGACAAGCTGGAAAATTATCTGCTTGCTACCGGTATTCGTGGGAAGAATATGTGGAGCAAGCGCTGGCTGCGTCTTCCAAGGAATGAAAAGGCATATGATTTGGAATCATTAGAGGCACTTAGACAGAAATTCATAGAAGGCTTTGCGCCATTAATCGAAGTTTTTTCTAAGAAAGAGACAGTAGAGGTGCAGATAAAAGCACTATATAACTATATTGTCAGCCTAGAGGTGGAAAAGCAGCTATTGCAACGTGAAGCTGAGCTTTTAAAAGAGGGTGAACAGGCAAAATCCAAGGAATATGCTCAGATTTATCGGATTGTTATGGATTTATTTCAAAAATGCATTAGCGTATTAGGGCAGGAATGCCTCTCCGTTCGTGAGTTGGAGGAAATTCTCGATTCCGGCTTTGAGGCGGCAAAGGTGGCAGTACTCCCACCAGGGTATGACAGTGTAACGATAGGTGATATTGAACGTACCCGATTAAATCATGTCAAGGTATTGATGTTCCTTGGGGTAAACGAAGGCATTGTCCCTAAGTCTGCGAATCAGGGGGGCATTATTTCTCAGTATGAAAGAGACAGTTTGGAGGAAGCGGATATCACGCTTGCACCGGGTGCAAGAGAGCAGGCATTTATTCAGAAATTCTATCTGTATATGAACATGACGAAGCCGTCGCATCAACTGTTTATGACCTACAGCAGAATGGATAGTGAGGGCAAGCCTCTTCGTCCGTCTTATTTGGTGCGAACCCTTCTTCGTATGTTTCCGGATATGAGGGTACAGGAGCTAGAGGACTTAGAACAGCTGTTGGATATTTCCACACAAGATGCTGCCAATGATTATCTGTTGTCAGGTAATAGAACCCCAGAGTGGTATGCACTGGCAAAATGCTTTTTGGAAAGCGAGGACGAGCAGGTTCGCGCCAATAGCAGAGCCATTTTGGATGCCTTTTATCATCAGTATAATCATGATCCAATCAGTCTTATCGTGGCTGAATCGATTTACGGAAAGCATATCGAAGGCAGTGTTACACGATTGGAAAACTTCGCGAAATGTGCCTATGCGCATTTCTTGTCCTATGGACTCAAACTAAGAGAGCGCGAGGAAAGTGGTTTTGAAAGTGTAGATATGGGAAATCTCTATCACACAGCCATCGAGCTTTATAGTAAGAAGCTGGCAGAATCCGAATACAACTGGTTTACTGTGCCAGATGCGGTGCGGGATGCGTATGCAAACGAAGCTATGGAGGAAGCCTTGCTGGCATATCCCAACCTAAGTATTTATGCAACCGCAGAAAATGCCCATATGGCGCAGCGCATGAACCATATCCTCCAGCAGACCGTGTGGGCACTTACCACACAAGTGCGAAAGGGTCGCTTTGTGCCAAATGATTTTGAAATATCCTTCTCTAAAGCGGATGATTTAGATGCGTTGAAATTTGAGTTGGAAAACAACAATCATATTCAGCTACGGGGACGAATTGACCGTTTAGATACCTGTATAGATGAAAATCGTTTGTATGTAAAGGTGATTGATTACAAATCGGGGAATACCAAATTTGACTTATTGAAGCTGTATCATGGCTTGCAGCTTCAGCTGGTGGTGTATATGAATGCCGCTATGGAACTAGAGAAGAAAAAGCATGAGAAAAAAGAGGTTATACCGGGTGGACTTTTCTACTATCATATCGATGACCCGGTCATTGAGGTGACAGGAGCGCTGAGTGAAGCTGCAGTGCAGGAGGAAGTCCTAAAGGCATTAAAACCAGATGGTATGGTAAACAGTGAGGAAGCGATTTATCGTGCTATGGATGAGGAGTTTGAACAGAAGTCGGATGTGATTCCTGTTCAAATCAAAAAGGATGGAAGTATATCGGAGGCATTTTCCCGTGTGGCAACAGCAGAGGAATTTGCGATTCTTTCGGAATATGTAAATCACAGTATTGTCCGCACAGGCAACGATATCTACAAGGGCAATGTCAAGGTGGCTCCATACGTCGATGGACAGACATCAAGCTGCGATTATTGCCCTTACAAGGCAGTCTGTGGATTTGATAGAAAAATCCAAGGCTTTGAAGAACGAAAAGGAAAAAAGCTTGACAAAAAAGAAATTCTTGGACAGATGGAGACAGACAACGCCATTCATCGAACGAAGACAAAATAATGAGTAAAAAGTATCAAAAGGAAACGTTTTTATGAAATGGACCAGTGAACAGCAAAAGGTAATCGATTATCGCAACCGCAATATACTGGTATCTGCGGCAGCAGGTTCTGGTAAAACCGCAGTTTTGGTAGAGCGAATCATAAAGCGAATTACAGACAAAGAGCATCCGGTGGATATTGACAAGCTTCTGGTGGTGACCTTTACCAAGGCAGCAGCTGCAGAAATGCGCGAGCGTATTGGCAACGCTATCGAAAAGCTTTTGGAGGAATATCCAGAGGATGAGAATCTAAAAAAACAACAGACCTTGATTCATAATGCACAGATTACTACGATTGATAGCTTCTGTCTTTTTGTGGTGCGCAATCATTTTGAGGAAATTGATTTAGAGCCGAATTTCCGTATTGCAGACCAAGGAGAAATGAAGCTTCTGGAAATGGATGTATTAAATGAGGTGTTTGAAAAAGAGTACCAGCGTGCAAAAACGGAAGCTAGCTCGGAGGATGCGGGCTTGAAACCCTCGGATGAAAAAGCGGATATCTTCTTGCAGCTGGTGGATGCCTATTCAGACAAACGCAGCAACAAAGTAGTCAAAGAAATGATAGCAAAGATTTATCATCAGTCAGCCAGCAACCCATGGCCGAAGGAATGGATAACAGGACTTGCACAGCCATATCTCACAGAAAGCAAAGAGGCGCTACTAGAGACAGAGCTGATGCAGGGGGTTTTTCGCTATGTGAAAGCGCTTGTACTGGATATGCCAGCCAAATTAGAGGCTTTGAAGGCTCTTGCGCTTCAACCAGATGGCCCGCAAAACTATGCCCAGACCCTCGATATGGACATTGATTTGTTGAAAAGGATGGAAGAGATACATACCCTTCAGGAGATGGAAGCCTATTTTTCAGAGTTGAAATTTTCCAATTTAGCGGCTGTACGCAATTTCCAGGGCGATTCACTGAAGAAGGAAGCTGTTGCTGAAGGTAGAAAAGCAGTCAAGGAAGAGGTAGAGGGCTTGAAAAAACGCTATTTTGCCATGCCTCTGGAGGAGCTGGCAGAGCAGCTGCAGAGGATGCGACCTTTGGCAGAGGAGCTGGTACGTATTTCCTTGGTATACCTGGAGGCAATGGAGGAAAAGAAGAAGCAGAAGCACCTTATGGACTTTTCCGACGTTGAGCATGCGGCACTCCGTATTTTTATAGATGAAAAAACCAAAGAGCTTCGTCCTACAGCGATGGAATTTAAGAAGCACTTTGATGAGATTATGATTGATGAGTACCAGGACAGTAATCAGGTGCAGGAGGAAATCATGTGTGCTATCTCCCGTGAGTCAGAGGGAGAATACAACATGTTTATGGTAGGTGATGTAAAGCAGAGTATTTACCGTTTTCGTTTGGCGCGTCCAGAGCTGTTTATGGAAAAGTTCGCCACCTACGAATTGGAAGAGAGTCAGAAGCAGCGAATTGATTTGCACCGAAATTTCCGAAGCCGCGCAGAGGTTCTGGATTTTACCAATGATATTTTCTACAAAATCATGGATAGTGACTTGGGCAATGTGACCTATGACAAGGAAGCCGCATTGTACTGTGGCGCGGCGTATCCGAGTGTAGAGGGTATGAAGGCAGAGGTGCTCTTGTATGAGACGGCTAGTGACACACAAGCTGCAGATGCAACAAATGGTTTGCATTGGAACGACGCAGATGCAGAGTTGGATAGTCTGACTACGCGTCAATTAGAAGCCCGCATGGTAGCCGAGCGCATTTTAAAATTGAAACAAACCCTGCAAATCACAGACAAATCCACAGGTGCGCTTCGTCCTATTAAGAATAGTGATATCGTCATTTTATTCCGCAGCCTTCAGGGCTGGGGCAATGACTTTGTATCCGTGTTGGAGGATTGCGGTATTCCAGCCCATGTATCCACCACCATAGGCTATTTCTCTGCAACGGAGGTACAGACGGTGCTGAGTTTCCTAAAGCTATTAGACAATCCATATCAGGATATTCCCATGGCGGCAGTATTGAAATCAGCCATTGTAGGATTAGATAATGAAGAACTGGCCGAAATTTCCTTGACAGAGGATGTATCCAGCTTTGCAGAAGCGGCGTTAAAGCAGATAGAAGCAGCCACAGAAGGAAAGCTGTATCATTTTGGATTGCTTTTCCAGAGGCTACGCAAAAAAGTGAATGATACACCAATTCATCAGCTTATTGAAATGGTCTTGGAGGATACCGGATATGGAGATTATGTGAAAGCCCTGCCGGCAGGCACTCAGCGAAGAGCCAATCTGGACATGCTGGTGGAAAAGGCAATTTGCTATGAAAAGACCAGTTATAAAGGCCTGTTTCATTTTGTAAGATACATCGACCAGCTGCAAAAATACGAGGTGGATTTCGGAGAAGCAGATGTCACGGGTGAAAACGAAGATGTTGTGCGGCTTATGACGATACATAAGAGTAAAGGATTGGAATTTCCTGTGGTATTTGTCTCTGGAATTTCCAAGAAGTTTAACGACAGCGACTCCAAGGAGAAGATGTCAATTCACCCAGACATGGGGCTGGGCCTGGATGAGGTTCAGATAGCTCCTCGCATTAAAAGAAAATGCCTAATCCGAAGTGAAATTGCAGACCGTATCCGCCGTGACAATCTAGGAGAAGAGCTTCGTGTATTATATGTTGCCATGACTCGTGCCAAGGAAAAGCTGATTCTCACCGGTGTAGTGAAAAATCAGGAGGATATTTACAACAAGCATAAAGGAATGGTGACAGAAGGAAAGCCACTTTCCTTTAGCCAGCGTATGAAGGCAACAAAATACATCGACTGGATTGCACCAGCGATATTGTCTTATCCTTCAAGGTATGAATTTACCTTCCAAAATGCAGCAGATTTGGTCATATCAGAGGCGAAAAAACAGGCAGAAAAGGATATTGCCAAGGAGGTACTGTTTGAGCAGATCGCCAGAGCCGATGAAAAGCTCGTAGAAGCCTTCAAGACCTCTTTTTCATATAAATATCCATTTGAGCATGAAAAGGGGACAAAAAGCAAATACTCTGTATCTGAGATAAAGCATGAATCTATGGTGGAAAAATATGATCGTGTGGAGGGTGCAGTTGAGGTTCCAGATTTTCTGCTGGAGGAGAGAGAGTCATATGTGCCAGAGTTTGCAGGTATTACATCACAAGAAACCAATCCAGGTGCCCTTCGTGGTACCGCAGTACATCGTGTGATGGAATGTATCAATTTCAAGGCATTTCTTGAGATAGAAAACACCTCGGATACTGCAATTCTAGAATTCATTACAAAAGAGCTTTTTCGTATGCTTCAATTAGGTTTACTTTCAGAGGAACAATTAAAGCTGGTAAAGAAAGAGGCACTTTTAAAATTCTTTAAATCACCAATCGCTCGTCGTATGACAGAGGCCGATGAGAGAGGGGATTTGTTCCGTGAGAAGCCATTTGTTATGGACTATAAAGGTGTATTGATACAAGGAATCATAGACGTATTCTGGTTTGAGGACGACAGAATTGTACTACTGGATTACAAGACAGACAGAGTCAGGACGGCTGATGAACTGAAAAATCGTTACAAAACTCAGCTCGATTTATATGCGCAGGCACTTTGCCGAGTCTTTTCTACACAGGAGACCAAGATAGCACAGACAGAGAATTTCATCTATTCCTTCTGTCTGAATGATACTATTACATGTGCCGCGCAAAACTCGCTATGCTCAAACAGTTGCGCTGGCACATGACATTTTGTTCACATGCCCACATAAGAGGAACACGAAAGCCGCTGAATGTGTTTCTGAGCTCCACGAACATATTCTGTGAATTGTTCGAACTTTTGGAAGACATAAATGATAAAAAATAGGCGTGAAAAACTTTTTAAAATTTCAACATTTTCATGTATTGAATAAAATAAAAATACACAGATAGAGAAAAATATTGAAACATAAGTCGGGGCAAGAAGCCTCGATGCACTACGAGGAGAAATAAAATGTCACAGATTATATTAGCATCTGCATCTCCACGCAGAAAGGAATTATTAGAGCAGATTGGATTAGAATTTGAAATCTGCCCTGCAAAAGGAGAAGAAGTAATTACCAAGACCATTCCAGAGGAAGTGGTTATGGAGCTTTCCAAACATAAAGCAGAAGAAGTAGCCGCAATGGTATCTTCTTACAGTCAAGAGCATAAAGATATAACAACTCCATCGGATATTCTGGTTATTGGGGCAGATACCGTAGTTGCATATGATGGGGAAATTCTGGGCAAACCACAGGATGAAGCAGATGCAAAACGAATGCTTCGTATACTCTCTGGCAACACGCACAGTGTATTTACAGGAGTGACACTGGTGTTGATAGACAAAAGTGGCAGAGCTGGCGAAATCGTATTTTTTGAAAAAACCGATGTCAAGATGCATGAGATGACAGAGCAGGAGATTGACCGATATGTCGTCACAGGTGAACCAATGGATAAAGCTGGGAGCTACGGGATTCAAGGGAAATGTGCTATTTACATTGAAAAAATTGATGGCGATTACAATAATGTGGTAGGCTTACCAATCACCCGTATTTATCAGGAACTAAAAAGGATTGGAATTGATATTTATTTATGGTAAACTAGCCATATCAAATCGTAAAATACATGATATTTTTTTAGGAGGATTTTTCTATGTATAATTATGATGATGAAGTATTGGAAGCATTTCTTGAAATGCAGGGACAGCTTTTTCCAGAAGATGTAGCAGAAACACCAGAAGAAGCAGAAGAATTTTTAGAGGATTGCATGGCAGTCATATGTAAAAACCTGCATGAAGTAAGAGAGTATTTTGACGAAGCAGGAACAGATATCGCAGGAATGTCAGATGAAGATATTTTAGAAGCCAGTGAAGTATTCGAGCTTCCAAGCGGTAGATTTTTGATTGTAGAAGGATAAATCGGTAACGATATGAAAAAGAAATTGGGAATACTGATAATCTCAGTTTCCTTGCTTTCCACAGTATTTACAGGCTGTACCATAGGTAATACGGAGTTCATCATAGACATCAACAATGTTGGGCGCAACGATGTATTTTCCATTAACGGTTCAGAATGTACCAAAGAAGAAGCGAGGTTATATCTGTGCAATTATCAGAACTTATATGGAGAAGAATATGGTGTTAACTTGTGGGAGTACGATTATAGTGCCATGGACACAGATAGTAATCTAGAGGCTTATGTGAAAGACGTCACCTTAGCAGAGCTTGCCAATGTTATGTGTATGAATCAGCTTGCAAAAGAGCGAAATGTAGTACTGACGGACGAGGAGAACGATCTGCTTTCCAAAGTAGTGGACGAGTATTATGAATCCCTTTCCAAAAAAGAGCGTTCTTATATGAATATCGACAGAAGGGATTTGCTGCGCTTTTACAAGAATTATGCGATTGCCCAGAAATTGTACACCACATTGACACAGGGTATCAATGAAGAGGTAAGTGACGACGAAGCCCGTGTGATTTTGATACAGCAAATATATGTAACCGATGCAGCAGTTGCACAAACAGTTGAGCAAAAGCTGGCTGCAGGAGAGGATTTTGCAACCGTAGCAAGCGCTTATAATAAAGCAGACACCATTGAAACGCATCTTGCCAGAGGTACATATGCACAAGCTATCGATAATATCGCATTTCATCTCGATACAGAGGAACAGTCAGGTATGATTACGACTGACGATGGCTATTATTTTGTGAAATGCATGAACAAATATGTAGAGGATTTAACCGAAGCAAACAAAGCAAACATCGTAGTGAACCGTAGAAAAGAGCAGTTTGATGATGTATTACGAGAATTTGTCGAAACCTCAGAATTTGAGTTAAATGAAAGGCTTTGGGATGATATTCAGCTTGATACCAGTGGGAATATCAAAACGAGTAGCTTTTTTGCAACCTATGATAAATATTTTGTAACAGAAATTGTAGACTAAAAAGGATGACGAGGAAAAATTATGGGATGGGAATTTTCGTTTCTTTATGCATTACAGAAATTGCATAATCCAATTTTAGATGCCATTATGGTGTTTATCACCAGATTGGGAGATGATGGTTTGCTTTGGATTGCAATTGGTGTGATATGTTTATTTTTTACAAAATCACGCAAAATGGGATTACAGGTATTGCTCTCTATGTTATTTACCTACATCATTGGCAATCTCATCTTAAAAAATATATTTGCCAGACCACGACCATGTGATATTGATACCACTGTAACCATGCTGATATCCCGTCCACATGGGCATTCCTTTCCATCTGGTCACTCCATGAACGGCATGGTAGCAGCAGTAACCCTGTTTTTAAACGACAAGAAAATAGGGATACCTACACTCATCCTTGCAACACTTATCGGTTTTTCTAGAATGTACCTCTTCGTACATTTCCCAACTGATGTAGTTGGCGGATTTGCAGTAGCTATCCTCGTAGCCAACGCTGTTGATTGGGGATTTAGACAGCTCCAAATCTCCAGAACAAGGAAACTATAGAAATTTGTA
This sequence comes from Agathobacter sp., assembly GCA_045603165.1. GTDB lineage: Bacteria > Bacillota > Clostridia > Lachnospirales > Lachnospiraceae > Roseburia. The sequence continues at coordinate 18,453 of JAZULP010000041.1, forward strand.
AAAAGACATTATGTTATTCAGAACATAAACAAAGTTTAAAAAGAGCCCGTATATATTTATGTAAAACGTTCCACAGACTATTGGATGTCGGTTTTTCTACATAAATATATACGGGCTCTTATGAATTTATTTTGTCAAAAGTAACATGATGTCATTTGATCTCTTTACGAATTTTCCCATTGCCTCAGTAGAAAGTGGTTGATTGCTAATCAAAGCCAAATCGTAAAGCTGCTCTGCAAACATAGGGACATGTTCACTGTCCTTGTTCTCGATCATGTATTTCACAAGTGCATTGTTTGCATTTAAGGTAAGCGTTTGGTCTGCAGCAAACATACTCATATCCATGCCACCCATACCATTCATAGCATACATTCTCATCATATCCTGCATACGACGTCCTTCTTCCGAAAGTGTAATGACAGATGCAATTCCGTCATTTTTGAGTTTTTCCACTTTAACCGTGAGTCTGTCGTTGTTTAAAGCGCTCTTGAATACCTCAGAAAGAGTAGTAGTAACCTCGGTTAAGTCTTCCCCAGCTTCGTCCTTCAAAGAGTCAGTTAGATCTGCATCGATACGCATAAAACGATAATGTTCGTTTCTCATTTCCAACTGTGAAATGAAAGAGGTATCAATGTTGTGATCCAGGATAACGGCATTCATTCCCTGTTCCTTAAACAGATTGATGTATTGTCCCTGCTGATTTTTATCCGTTACATAGTAGATAATCGCACGTTCATCCTTTGGCTCATCCGTATTTACATCCACATCATCAGCCACAACCTCTGCATCCACAGCGTTTCCATCTTCATCAGTAGCAGTCTCTGTTTCTACTGGTTTTAATAATTCCGGAAGAGTCTGATACTTGTCATTGATATCCTTGAAAAGTATATAATCGTTCATCTTGTCACAGAATTTCTCATCCTTCAAGCAACCAAACTTGATAAATGGGCTGATATCATCCCAGTATTTTTCATAGGCTTCTTTTTCTGTTTTACACATTCCAGTAAGCTTGTCAGCCACCTTTTTCGTGATATATTCAGAGATTTTCTTTACAAAACCATCATTTTGAAGTGCGCTTCTGGATACATTCAGCGGAAGATCTGGACAGTCAATCACGCCCTTTAACAGCATGAGGAACTCTGGAATCACTTCCTTGATGTTATCTGCGATAAATACCTGATTGTTATAAAGCTTAATGGTGCCTTCGATAGAATCATACTCGGTGTTAATCTTAGGGAAGTAGAGGATACCCTTTAGGTTAAAAGGATAATCCATATTCAAGTGAATCCAGAATAGAGGTTCCTTGTAATCCAAAAATACCTTGCGGTAAAATGCCTTATAATCCTCCTCGGTACATTCATTTGGACTCTTAGCCCAAAGAGGTTGTGTATCGTTGAGCGGAACAGGACGTTTTACAATCTTCACCTTATCCTTAGCAGGTTCCACTTCATTTCCATCTTCATCTGTTTTTGCGGCTTCGTGGACTTCCTCTACCACTTCATCGGTATCTAAAACATCTGCCTTGTCGATGGTTTCATATTCTACCGCCGCATTCGCCTTGCTTAAATAAATTTCTGTTGGCATGAAAGAGCAGTATTTTTCGATAACCTCTCTTGCACGATATTCGTTAGCAAATTCCAGACAGTCTTCATTCAAGTAGAGCGTGATTTCTGTACCAACGTCTGCCTTGTCGCCATCGGTCATGTCAAATTCCGTACCACCATCGCAGGACCAATGCACTGGAGTAGCACCCTCCTTATAAGAGAGTGTATCAATCGTTACTTCATCCGCTACCATAAATGCAGAGTAGAAGCCTAAACCAAAGTGACCGATAATCTGGTCGTCATTGGATTTGTCCTTGTATTTTTCGATGAAATCAGTTGCACCGGAAAATGCAATCTGGTTGATATATTCTTCCACCTCTTCAGCAGTCATACCAAGACCATTATCGATAAATTTGATAGTTTTATCTTCTGGGCTTACAATGACCTGAATCTTTGCCTTGTAATCAGCAGAAAGAGCATATTCCCCCATCATATCCAATTTTTTTAATTTGGTGATTGCGTCACATCCGTTTGAGATTAATTCACGATAGAAAATATCGTGGTCGGAATATAACCATTTTTTAATAATAGGAAATAGATTTTCGCTGTCAATAGACAGACTTCCATGTTTGTTTGCCATGTATTTGTACTCCTTTTTGTTTATTTCAATTCCATATCAGAAAGCTGTAGGAATTTGTCATCTGTAAATGATGATATTACCACAAATTTAAAAAGTCAATAGAAAATTAGCACTCTTTTTAAATGAGTGCTAACAAGAGCTTCCAAACCCAGTAAAATCAAGGCTTCTAAAAATATTAAAAGTTTATAAACTTAAGCTCTCATAGACAAAAATAAAAACAGTATGATATAATGAGCGCAAGCGAGCTTGGGAAGGTGAAGCCTTCACACAACGAGCGGCGAAGTGTAGAGAGGAAAATATACTTTATGAAAAAATGGATAGCATTGTTGTTGATAGCACTACTAACATGTAGTTGTATTGCATGTAGCAATCAAACCAATGGAGATCAGATAGAAACAGAACACACAGAAAAACTACAAGCAGAAGCTACAGAAGAAAAAATAGAAATCCAGAATGCGAATGAGCTTCTTACAAAGGTATGGGACACCTATAAACGAGATGCTTCCGAGGAATTTTTGTTTCCTATTGTAGGTGGCAATGTAGAGGCTGAGATTTTAGATATGCCAGCCAGGTTTGATATTACGGTAAGCGAAGCACAGGAGACAATGTCAGTGGTTTACTGTATTCCGGCAGAAACGCTTGCTCTGACAGATGATGTGGCGACTATGATGAATTTTATGCGGGTGAACAATTTCACTGCAGCTGCATTGCATATTACAGATACAGCAAACGCACAGACCGTTGTGGAGAGCATCAAAGCGACAATCCAGAACAATCAGTGGTTGGGTGGTAATCCAGATGTACACCTTATGGTTCTGATTGATGATAGCTATGTGATATCCGCATATGGAAATGAGCAGATAGTAGAACTTTTTCAAAGGGCCATTACAAAAGCTTATGCTAATAAGGCAGTCGTAGTAGTTGAGGAGAAGCTTGCAGACTAAGTCGGTTACATAAAATGAAAGCTTTTAGAAAGCCAGTTTTATTTAAGAAAATTAAAATTGTTCCATTTATATATCGAAAAAAATTACACATAATAGTCTTGACAAATAGATTGCGATTAGTTATATTTAACTACGGTTAGATAAAGCTAACCGATATTTAAGGAGATTATATGTGTCAGGAAGTTTTCCAAATTGTACAAAGTATGGATAAAACGCATATCGAAACCAAGCTTGCACTTCAGTGTGCCCCATTGATTACGGGTATTAAGATTTCAAATCTATTGATTGTGTCTAGCTGTGACGAGGATGCAGTGCGTATGATTTTGAAAAAAACAGGGATTATTTATTACCGATTGCTTCGTTTAGCTGAAAAGACTACTTTCCTAGTATTTCATAAGAACCAATTAGCAGCGTATTTACAAGACTCAGACGTACGAAGCATTTTGAAAGCAAATGGTTATCATGAGTTTTCCTTGGGTGGTATCTTAAGAACGTTTCAATACCGCTATGAGACATATATGAATCAGGGAGAGGGCTTTCCACATGAAATGGGACTTCTTCTTGGTTATCCGGTTGAGGATGTCGAAGGCTTTATCGCGCATAAAGGAAAAAACTTCCTTTATTCTGGATATTGGAAGGTATACAATGATGTACCTTCCAAGAAAAAGATTTTTGCAGCTTATGAAAATGCCAAGGAGCAATTAATCCAGCTCTTAGGACGCGGATATGGAATGCGACTGATTATTGAGTATTATCAGGATGCATATGAAAAGCAGGCAAGTTAAATAATATAGATGTGTTCAAATTAAGAAAATCCAGAAAGCGTTTAGCTTTCTGGATTTTTCTTTTGTATTGTTTTTTCTTCATTTTTGATTTCCCAATGAATCAGGAATGTCAGCAGTCCTCGCAGCAGGATAACTGCACCCAGGATACCAAGCTCTTCCCAATCACGTACAACTACGGTACGAAGTACTTCACTACCCATCTTAAATTCCAGTGAAAGAGCGATACCTTCTGCCAGATTTAAGCGTAGATGACGATTGGCCCTTTTAATCCATTGAATAAAGCATTTGATTGCTGTATAAACCAAAACCGCAATACCAAACAATTCCAAAAGAATCGTACAGATTTCAACGATATAGGTCAAAACCAAATCCATATTATCTATAAATGCGTGCATAAATCCTTCCTCCAAATGTATTTACTGACTCCATTATACATTTTTACTATTAATGTTGTCCATATAAAAATTCATCCAAAGTATGCTATGGAGCTGAGCAATTTACGACATTTTGCTCAGCCCCTTCGCAGTTTTATAGCTTATAAATTTTTATGCGCCGTAGACAACATCAACTTAATACGATTCAACTGATTTACCTCCGATGCTCCAGGGTCATAGTCAATCGCCACAATATTTGCTTCCGGATGCTTACGACGAAGCTCCTTGATAACGCCCTTGCCCACGATGTGGTTTGGTAAGCAGGCAAATGGCTGGGTGCATACGATATTTGGAGCGCCCTGCTCAATAAGCTCAAGCATTTCACCTGTCAAAAACCACCCCTCACCAGTTTGATTACCAATCGATACAATTTCGCTAGCCTTCTTTGCCAAATCCCAGATATAAGCAGTCGGTTCAAAGTGTTTACTATTCACAAGTGCCTTTCTTGCATCCTTTCGTAGCCACTCTAGGAATTTAATAAGCAAGTTATTTAGGCGTTTGGATTTTACGCTCTCCCCTAAATAATCAGCCTTGAAGTTGGTATTGTAACAGGAGTAGAGTATAAAGTCTGTCAAGTCTGGGACAACTGCTTCCGCACCCTCTGCTTCTAGTAAATCCACTAGATAGTTGTTGGCTACAGGGTGGAACTTCACCAGAATTTCCCCCACAATACCTACACGCGGTTTCTTTTCATCAGTAGTTGGAAGATTGTCAAAATCACGAACGATATCTCGGCACATTTTACGATACTGTCCGTGCGACAAAAACTTCTTATCCCCAGTCAGGAAGTCCAAACATTTTGTCTTCCACGCTTCGTGTAGGGCATTGGCAGAGCCTGGTGTTGCTTCATATGGACGCATACGATAGAGGCAACGCATAAACAAATCACCGAATTCCAATGCATAAAGCCCGCGCTGAATGAGCTGTGGAGTAAATTGAAAGCCAGGATTTTTCTCCAAGCCGACCATATTTAGGGAAATAACAGGTACATGACCCAAATCGCATTTTTCCAAAGCACGGCGGATAAATCCAATATAGTTAGATGCACGACAGCCACCACCGGTCTGTGTGATGATGATAGCGGTCTTATCCATATCGTACTTTCCAGAAAGCACCGCACTCATAATCTGACCGATAACAATCAGGGATGGATAGCAGGCATCATTGTTTACAAAACGAAGTCCAGTATCAATGCATTCCTTGTTGCTTACCTCAGGGATTACCATATGCAGTCCACATATGCGAAATGCAGGAATCAACAAATCAAAATGGATAGGTGACATCTGAGGACAGATAATGGTGTAGCCTTCTTGTTGCATTTCTTCTGTATAAATCACTCGCTCATAATTAGCAGGGAAAATCTTGCGTTTTACTTGTTTCTTTTCCTTTACGCGGATAGCAGAAAGGAGAGAACGAATACGAATACGTGCAGCTCCGAGGTTATTTACCTCATCAATCTTTAAACAGGTGTATATCTTGTCTGAGCCAGTCAGGATATCGCCAACCTGGTCGGTAGTTACCGCATCCAGACCACAGCCGAAGGAGTTTAACTGAATCATATCCAAGTCATCACGGGTTTTCACAAAGTTCGCTGCACTATACAAACGAGAGTGATACATCCACTGGTCCATAACGATTAGTGGGCGTTCCAAATTTCCCAAATGGGAGATAGAATCCTCCGTCAATACACACAATCCATAAGAACTAATCAGCTCTGGAATACCATGGTTGATTTCAGGATCTATATGGTATGGTCGTCCAGCCAGGACGATGCCGCGACAATTATGCTCCTCCATATATTTCAAAACCTCTTCACCCTTTTGCATCATTTCCATACGAACGACAGCCAGTTCCTTCCAGCCTTCAGTTACGGCATCACGAATTTCAGCCTCCGGAATATGAAACTCCTGAGAGAAGCACGCAATCAGCTGCTGTGACAGGGTATCTTCGCTTGTAAATGCCATAAATGGATTTAGAAAGCGTATCTGTCCAGAGGTGATTTCATACACGTTATTCTTGATATTTTCCGAATAAGAAGTCACGATAGGACAGTTGTAGTGGTTGTTTGCATCCGGGAACTCATTACGTTCATACGGGATAGCTGGGTAAAATATAAAATCTACATTTTGATGAATCAGCCAGGAGATATGTCCGTGTGCCAGCTTCGCCGGATAACATTCCGATTCACTTGGAATGGTATCAATCCCCATTTCATAAATCTTGCGACTCGACTGTGGAGAAAGCACCACAGAAAATCCTAGCTTCGCAAAAAATACAGCCCAGAATGGATAGTTTTCATACATATTTAGCACTCGTGGAATACCAACTGTACCACGAGATGCCTCCTCAAGAGGCAATGGTTTGTAATCAAATAAACGTTTTAATTTGTAATCGAAAAGGTTCGGTAAATGCCCATTTTTACGATCTTTTCCAAGACCACGCTCACAACGGTTGCCAGTGATATACTGGCGGTTATCCGAGAATTTGTTGATTGTCAGCATACAGTGGTTCGTACAGCCCTTGCATCGTGTAAGCTTGGTCGTATATGTAAGCTCGTGAATCTGTTCAATGCTAAGCATACTGGTCTGGTGACCTGTTTCATGGCGCTCTCTGGCGATGAGAGCAGCACCAAAGGCGCCCATGATTCCGGCAATGTCTGGTCGAGTAACCTCGACGCCGGCAATAGTTTCTAGACTGCGGAGTACAGCATCATTGTAAAAGGTGCCACCCTGCACAACGATATTTTCGCCCAAATCCTTTGCATCAGAAAGCTTGATAACCTTGAACAATGCATTTTTGATAACGGAGTAGGCAAGACCTGCAGAAATATCTGCTACGGATGCCCCTTCCTTTTGCGCTTGTTTTACCTTGGAATTCATAAATACCGTACAGCGTGTTCCAAGGTCGATTGGATTTTGTGCAAAAAGCGCTTCTTTTGCAAAGTCTGCAACACCAAAATTCAACGATTTGGCAAAGGTCTCGATAAAGGAGCCACAGCCAGAGGAGCACGCTTCGTTCAACTGAACAGAGTCTACGGTCTGATTCTTGATTTTGGTACATTTCATGTCCTGACCGCCGATGTCTAAGATACAGTCTACCTTTGGATCAAAGAAAGCGGCAGCATAATAGTGAGCAACGGTTTCCACCTCTCCCTCGTCCAACATAAGCGCGGCCTTTAACAAAGCTTCACCATAGCCAGTTGAGCAGGAGTGCACAATGTGAGCATCCTTTGGAAGCTTCGCATAGATATTCTTGATGGCTCCGATGGCAGTATCCAGTGGGCTACCGTTGTTGTTGCTGTAAAAAGAATACAGCAGAGAACCATCCTCAGCTACCAACGCAATCTTGGTCGTGGTGGAGCCTGCGTCAATACCCAAGTAGCAGTTTCCACTATATGTAGATAAATCTGCAGTCTTTACAGACTTTCTGCTATGACGCTCCTGAAAGGCTTCATATTCCACCTGAGAAGCAAACAGTGGCTCCATACGGGCTACTTCAAATTCCATCTGGATTTCCGTAGAAAGCGAATGTTCCAAATCAGTCAACGTCGTGACAGAATCTTCCTGATAGTTTAGAGCAGAGCCCATAGCTGCAAAAAGATGAGAATTTTCTGGCATAATGGCATGCTCTGTATCAAGATTCAAGGTACGGACAAAGGCACCACGAAGCTCTGATAAAAAGTGAAGCGGACCACCTAGAAAGACCACATGACCACGAATAGGTTTACCACAAGCAAGACCAGAAATCGTCTGGTTTACCACCGCCTGAAAAATGGAAGCAGACAAATCCTCTCGAGTTGCCCCTTCATTGATTAAAGGCTGGATATCCGTTTTGGCAAATACACCGCAGCGTGCAGCAATAGGATAAAGAGCCTTGTAGTTTTTGGCATATTCATTTAATCCAGTCGCATCTGTCTGAATAAGAGATGCCATCTGGTCTATGAAGGAGCCAGTACCGCCCGCACAGATACCATTCATACGCTGTTCGACGTTGCCACCTTCAAAATAAATGATTTTTGCGTCCTCACCACCAAGCTCGATAGCGACATCCGTTTGTGGCACGAAGTGCTGTAGTGCTGTAGATACAGCAATTACCTCCTGTACAAAAGGCACATCAATGTGTTTTGCCAGAGTCAGTCCGCCGGAGCCTGTAATCACAGGTGCAACCTGACAATCAGAAATATTCGTTAATGCTTTCTGAATAAGAGAGTGAAGGGTTTTGCGGATATTTGCGAAATGTCTCTCGTAATCAGAAAATAATAAATGATTATCTTTATCTAAAATTGCAATCTTTACCGTCGTGGAACCTATATCGATTCCAAGCTTATGTATTTCATTGTTTCTCATATGTAAACCTCCGTAGGACAATGTGGTTTTTGAAACTACATTACGAAATATAAAAAACCATTATCCATTATAAACCTCTGAGTTTCAAAAACAAGAGAAAAATTATAACAAATATATAAATTTTTTATGAAGTGCTTTGGGTAGATTGACAAAAAGGAAGTACTAAAATTATAATAAAGTGCAAATTAGTGAATTATAAGTAAAGGAATAGAATATATGAATTTCATGGAAAAATTAGAACGTAAATATAGCAAATATGCTGTTTACGGATTGCATAAATACTTAGTAGGAGCCTACTGCATTGGTCTTATATTGAATATTTTTTCCATAGATATCTCAACCTATATGGGATTTTCGATGGAACTGATTTTACGGGGACAGATTTGGAGACTCGTGACATGGATATTCTGTGCTAGTAGTGGTGATATACTTTCGCTGATATTTATTTACTGTGTGTTCAATATGGCACATAGCTTTGAATATATGGTCGGAACCTTTCGCATGAATGTATACTTGATTGGAGGTATGCTTTGGAATGTTATTGGTGGTATTCTGGTATATGTCATTACGTATTTTATTATGGGAGAGGGCATTAGCATCAGTTTAACCAATTACTATGTATTATTTACGATTTTTATGGCGTTGGCATTATGCATGCCAGAAGGCGTTGTGCATTTGAATTTTCTGTTTCCAATCAAGATGAAATGGATGTTTTTAATCTATATTCTTGGTTTGTTATATGAATTGTTTGTGTACTACAATTTTGGTAGTGCATATGGTGTATTGACAGGCATATTATTTATGGTGATTTATGGTTCACAGATTATATTTGCACTTTTGAATCTATTTTTGTTTTTCCACTTGTCACGAATTCGTGTAAGCAGAAAACAGAGACAGCGCCAGAAGGAATTCCGTGCACAGATGGCAAGTGAGCCACGTCCTGGCTCTGGCATCACCAGACATAAATGTGCGGTCTGTGGACGTACGGAGCTGGATGATCCGAATCTAACCTTCCGTTACTGTTCAAAATGTACTGGAAACAAAGAGTATTGTCAGGAGCATTTGTTTACCCATATTCATGAGTAAAAATGCTTCCAAACCACTTGCTTGCAGTTGACAAAGAATCATGTGCAAACTATAATAGAAATAGCGCAAAAAAGAGGTTGTTGCCTACGTGCGACAACCTCTTTTATATATCAGGAGGACAAAAGTTTATGGAAAATGAAGCAGTTATTTCCAAAAATTTTATTGAAAATATTATTGAAAAGGATTTAGCTGAAGGCCATTGTGAGAGCATCTGCACCAGATTCCCACCAGAACCAAACGGATACCTTCATATCGGACATGCTAAGGCTATTCTTATAAATTATGGGCTGGCTCAGAAATACGGTGGCAAATTCAACCTTCGTTTTGACGATACCAACCCTACAAAGGAAAAAATTGAATTCGTAGAATCCATCAAGGCTGACGTAGCTTGGCTGGGTGCGGATTGGGAAGATAGACTTTACTTTGCATCCGAATACTTTGACAAGATGTACGAAGGCGCCATTGAGCTTATCAAAAAAGGCAAAGCTTATGTATCCGATCTTACAGCGGATGAGATTCGCGAATACCGTGGTACTTTAACAGAACCAGGAAAAGAAGATCCATATTCTACACGTAGCGTAGAAGAAAACTTAGACCTTTTCACACGTATGAAAAATGGTGAATTCGAAGACGGAAGCAAGGTTCTTCGTGCTCGTATTGATATGGCATCCTCCAACATCAACATGCGTGACCCAGTTATTTATCGTGTGGCTCACATGACACATCATAGTGCCGGCGATAAGTGGTGCATTTACCCTATGTACGACTTTGCTCATCCAATTGAAGATGCGGTAGAAGGAATTACACATTCCATCTGTACGTTGGAATTCGAAGACCACAGACCTCTTTATGACTGGGTAGCCACAGAGCTTGGTTACAAGAAGAGTCCCGAAGATGCACCAAAGCAGATAGAATTTGCAAAATTATATCTTACAAACGTAGTCACAGGAAAACGTTACATCAAAAAATTGGTAGAAGAAGGTATCGTAGACGGCTGGGATGACCCACGTCTTGTATCTATTGCAGCACTTCGTCGTAGAGGCTTCACACCAGAATCCATCAAGATGTTCGTAGAGCTTTGCGGTGTTTCCAAGGCCAACAGCTCCGTAGACTACGCAATGCTTGAGTATTGTATTCGAGAAGACTTAAAGATGAAGAAACCACGTATGATGGCTGTTTTAGATCCTATTAAGGTAGTCATCGACAACTACCCAGAAGGACAGGTAGATTACCTCGAAATAGACAACAACTTAGAAAACCCAGAGCTTGGCAAACGCTCTGTTCCATTTACAAGAGAGCTTTACATTGACCGTGAAGATTTTATGGAAGAACCTCCAAAGAAATACTTCCGCATGTATCCAGGCAATGAAGTTCGTCTTATGAACGCTTACCTCGTAACATGCAACAGCGTAGAAAAAGACGAAAACGGCAATATTACAGTCATTCACTGTACCTATGATCCAGAATCAAAAGGCGGTAACGCACCAGATGGACGCAAGGTAAAAGGAACGATTCACTGGGTATCTGCAGAATACGGCAAGAAGGTTACGGTTCGTTTATACGAAAATATCGTAAACGAAGAGCTTGGTGTATATAACGAAGACGGAAGTCTCAACTTAAATCCAAACTCACTTACTGTACTTGACAACTGTATCGTAGAACCAGCTCTTATAGAAGCAAAAGCATATGACAGCTTCCAGTTCGTACGTCAAGGCTTTTTCTGTGTAGATGCAAAGGATTCTGTAGAAGGCCAGCCAGTATTTAATCGTATTGTATCATTAAAGAGTTCGTTTAAATTACCTACAAATAACGCATAAGAGCAATAAAAAAGGTGGAAAATTATGGATAATCTATTATCAGGATTGGGAAAATTTGGATTAGATGAAAATGTAGCCGAGAAGCTTTATGAGGAAGAAAGTGCCTCTGCAAAGCGCGGTACAACTGGAGCATCCGCAGATGCTGCACCAGTGGGGCCAAAGGAAACGGATTTTCTGCTTTTAAAATCCGTTCGTTGTCCGGTTTGTGATGGGGTGTTCCGTACACCGGTGATTAAATCCGGTAGGGCAAAGAGAAAAGAACCAGATTTGGATTTGCGTCCACGCTTTGAGCATATTGATACCAATAAATATGACGTGGCATCCTGTTCAAAATGTGGTTTTACTGCAATGCACCGTTATTTTGCCAATTTGACACCGATTCAAATAAAGTTGATTAAAGAAGGGGTTGTTGAGAAGTTCCAAACTCCTCCGGCAAAAGAAATCACAGAATTGGAAGTCTTTGATTACGATACCGCTATCGAGCGTTATAAATTAGCTCTGTATACCGCTATTGTGAAAAAGGGTGCAAGCAGTGAAAAAGCATATATTTGCCTGAAAATTGCGTGGTTGCTTCGTGGTAAAATGGAAGACCTTGCAAAGGATGCAGAGAACAACAAAGAAGCTATTCTCGCCTGCAATAAGGACTATCAGACATTTTATGTACAGGCATTTGATGGCTTTGTAAAGGCAATGTCTTCAGAAAACTACCCAATGTGTGGCATGGATCAGAGTACGGTGGATTTGCTAATTGCAGCTATGGCATACAACCTGGGAAAATACGATTACGCCTCACGGTTCGTATCCGAGCTCATCGTATCAAGAACTGCCGGCAATAATATCAAAAATAGAGCCCATGAATTAAAAGAGAAGATTATGGAGAAGCTGAGAAGTCAGAAATAGTAAAGGACCGTCACATGTGTGACGGTCCTTTTATATGGTGCGCCTAGCGACGCACGTTTCTAGATTTATTTATTATTTTCAGCAAGCTTCATAGCTCTTACCTTAAGTGGTAAACCAAACAATGTAATGAAGCCCTCTGCATCATGATGGTCATATAAATCACCAGTTGCAAAGCTTGCAAGAGATTCATTGTAAAGTGAATATGGAGAAGTTGTTCCAGCCTTGATGATATTGCCCTTGTAAAGCTTGAATTTTACTTCACCTGTTACATATTCCTGAGTAGAGGTTACAAAAGCCTGAACTGCTTCGCGCAGTGGTGTGAACCACTTTCCTTCGTAAACAATCTGAGCCATCTTGTTGCCCATATCCTTCTTTACTTCCATGGTAGCACGGTCAAGAACAAGTTCTTCTAACTGTTTCTGAGCTTCCATAAGGATTGTTCCACCCGGTGTTTCATACACACCACGAGATTTCATACCAACTACACGGTTTTCTACGATGTCAATGATACCGATACCATGTTTTCCACCGAGACGGTTTAATTCACGGATGATATCAGATACCTTCATTTCTTTACCATTTACTGACTTTGGAACACCTTGCTCAAAAGTCATAGTAACGTATTCTGCTTCATCAGGAGCTTTTTCAGGAGAAACACCCAAAACTAATAAGTGGTCATAGTTTGGCTCCTGTGCTGGGTCCTCTAATTCAAGACCTTCGTGACTGATGTGCCATAAATTACGGTCACGGCTATAGCTTGTATCAGCAGAGAATGGAAGGTCGATACCATGTGCTTTACAGTATTCGATTTCATCTTCACGAGACTGCATCGTCCAGTTATCCTGACGCCAAGCAGCTATAATCTTTAAGTCTGGAGCCAGAGCCTTGATACCAAGCTCAAAACGAATCTGGTCATTACCTTTACCTGTTGCACCATGACAGATAGCAGTAGCACCTTCTTTTCTTGCAACTTCTACCAATCTCTTTGCAATACCTGGACGAGCCATAGATGTTCCCAGTAAGTATTTGTTTTCATATACTGCACCAGCCTGAACACATGGGATGATATATTCATCACAAAATTCGTCGGTAATGTCTTCTATGTAGAGCTTGGTTGCACCAGAAAGCTTTGCTCTTTCTTCCAACCCGTCTAATTCTTCGCCCTGTCCGCAGTCGATACAGCAGCAGATAACTTCATAATCATAATTTTCTTTTAACCAAGGGATAATAGCTGTGGTATCAAGACCACCTGAGTAAGCTAAAATTACTTTTTCCTTTGCCATAATGTTCATTTCCTTTCCGTACTTGTTTCATCTGATTTTCAGCGAAAACCAGTGATTTGTTTCGCAATACACATACTATACACCTATCTTTATGCATATGCAAGCATAAAATATACAAAAAAATTAATAATTATGCATTAAAAATGAATAAAATGCGAAAAATATGAATATTTATGCATAAAATTTTAAAAAGTACTTTACGAATGATAGGACTTGTACTATAGTATAATGAGCGAAAGCGAGCTTGGGAAGACGAAGTCTTCACACAACGAGCGGCGAAGAGAAAGAGGTAATGATATGATTAAAGTCGGTATTATTGGTTCCACCGGATATGCAGGAGCGGAGTTGGTTCGTATTCTTTTAAATCATAAAGAAGCAGAAATCGTATGGTATGGCTCCAGAAGCTATGTAGATGCTGCCTATGCTTCCGTATATCGTAATATGTTTGAGCTGGTAGAAGACAAATGTCTGGATGATAATATAGAAGAACTGGCATCCAAAGTAGATGTGATTTTTACAGCTACACCACAGGGATATCTAGCTGGTGTACTGACAGAAGATATATTAAATAAGGTAAAGGTTGTAGACTTAAGTGCGGATTACCGCATCAAGGATGTGGCAGTTTACGAAAAATGGTATGGCATTGAGCATAAGAGTCCACAGTTCATTGAAGAAGCAGTATATGGACTTTGCGAAATCAATCGCGAGGACATCAAGGGAAAACGTCTGGTAGCCAATCCAGGCTGTTATACCACATGTTCCATTTTGACAGCGTACCCATTGGTAAAGGAAGGCATGATAGATGCTAATACCTTGATTGTAGACGCAAAATCAGGAACCTCAGGTGCTGGTCGTGGAGCAAAATTACCGAACTTGTTCTGTGAAGTAAATGAAAATATGAAGGCCTATGGTGTAACTTCCCACAGACATACACCGGAAATAGAAGAGCAGTTGGGCTATGCTGCAGGGGAAGAAATCACCATTAACTTTACACCACATCTGGTTCCTATGAACCGTGGTATACTCGTGACAGAATATGCAAGCCTCAAGAAAAAGGCAGATGGTACATATCCAACCTATGAAGAAGTCAAAGCAGTTTATGACGCTTATTATAAAGAAGAAACCTTTGTGCGCGTGTTGCCAAAGGGCGAATGTCCAGAGACCAAATGGGTGGAGGGCAGCAACTTTGTAGATGTCAACTTTGTCATTGACGAAAGAACGGGACGCATTGTGATGATGGGTGCTTTAGATAATTTGGTAAAGGGTGCGGCAGGTCAGGCTGTTCAGAATATGAATATCATATTTGGACTTCCAGAGGAAGAAGGCTTGATGCTGGTACCGATGTTCCCATAAACCTCGAATTTTGATGTTTTCAAAACATTTGCAGGCGCTTCTATCAATGGCAGACGCTAAGTGAAATATGTGTAAATAGAAAGAGAACCAATTATGGATATGACAAACGAAAACCTTCAGCTACG
Organism: Agathobacter sp.; assembly: GCA_045603165.1. Classification (GTDB taxonomy): domain Bacteria; phylum Bacillota; class Clostridia; order Lachnospirales; family Lachnospiraceae; genus Roseburia. The sequence goes on from JAZULP010000041.1 coordinate 33,710, forward strand.
TGTGATGCAGGTGGAGGATTATCCACAGGTATATGACCTATGGATGACGATTGAAGGCTTCGGTATTCGAAGTATTGATGATTCCTTAGAAGGTGTGACACGCTTTTTAAAGAGAAATCCTACCACAAGTGTGGTGGCAGAAGCAAACGGACAAATCATAGGTGCTATTCTTTGTGGACACGATGGCAGACGAGGCTGTTTATACCACGTATGTGTGCATAAGGATTATCGCAAGCGCGGAATTGGAAAAGCGATGGCAGTATTCTGCATGAAAGCTTTGCAGGAGGAGGAGATAAATAAGGTCTCCCTGATTGCATTTAAAACCAACGCAGTAGGTAACCGTTTTTGGAAAGGCGCAGGCTGGACCTTCCGCGAGGATTTGAACTATTATGATTTTACTTTGAACGAAGAAAATATAACCAGATTTAATGAAATAAGTGATTAATACGAAGGACGAGAGAAAGAGGAGTGAAGTATGACAGAACAGAATTTGCATAAGCTGCAGGAAAAAGCAGAGGTGTTGATTGAAGCTTTACCTTATATTCAGAAGTTTAACCGCAAAATTATCGTAGTAAAATACGGTGGCTCAGCTATGGTAGATGAGCAGCTGAAAAAGCAGGTGATTCAGGATGTTACCCTATTGAAGCTGGTAGGCTTTAAACCAGTCATCGTGCATGGCGGAGGTAAGGAAATCAGCAAATGGGTACAGCTGGCTGGAAAAGAGCCGGAATTTGTAAATGGCCTTAGAAAAACAGACCTCGAAACCATGGAAATCGCAGAGATGGTTCTTAATAAAGTAAACAAATCTCTGGTACAGCTCGTAGAAGAGCTGGGTGTGAGAGCCATTGGTATCAGTGGCAAAGATGGCGCACTGTTAAAGGTAGAGAAAAAATACGCAGATGGACGTGACATCGGCTTCGTAGGTGACGTAAAGGAAGTAAATACTCGCATTATTTATGATATGCTCGAAAAGGATTTTCTTCCGATTATTTGTCCAATTGGATTGGATGATGGGTATCAGACCTACAATATCAATGCAGATGATGCGGCCTGTGCGATTGCAAAGGCTCTAGGTGCAGAAAAATTGGCATTCTTAACGGATATTGCAGGTGTATATAGTGACCCAAGTGATCCGTCTACTTTGATTTCCGAATTGACCGTTGCAGAAGCAAAAGCATTATTAGAAACCGGTTATGTGGGCGGCGGAATGCTTCCAAAAATCAACAACTGTATTGATGCCATCGAAAGCGGAGTATCCAGAGTACATATTTTGGATGGACGTATCGCGCACTGCTTATTGTTAGAGATTTTCACAAGGAAAGGTATTGGTACGGTGCTTTTATCCGACGAGAAGGATGAAAATATTTAGCGGAAGGACAATCCTTCGAAAGGAACGAAATGATGTCAAACATGAATTCATATATGGAAAAGGCAGAAAATGCCTTGTTACATACATACAATCGTTTTCCAATCGTATTTGATTATGGAAAAGGCGTGTATTTATATGACACAGATGGAAAGGAATATTTAGATTTTGCAGCAGGGATTGCGGTGTGCTCTTTGGGTTATGGCAACAAGACCTATACAGACAGCCTAAAACACCAGATAGATAAGCTCATGCATACCTCCAATTTATTTTATAATGAACCAACGACACATGCTGCAGAGAAGCTATTAAAGGCCTCTGGCATGGAACGAGTGTTCTTTACCAACAGTGGTACGGAAGCGATAGAGGGTGCTTTAAAGGCTGCGAGAAAATATTCCTATACCAAATATGGAGCGAAGCGATATGAAATTGTTGCCATGAACCACTCCTTTCATGGAAGGAGTATGGGGGCGGTAGCAGTTACAGGCAATGCCCATTACAGAGAGCCATTTGAACCCCTAATCGGTGGTGTGAAATTTGCAGATTTCAATGATTTGGAATCTGTAAAAGGTGCAGTGACAGAGCGCACCTGTGCCATTATCATGGAAACAGTACAAGGAGAAGGTGGCATATATCCAGCTAACGAAGAATTCATAAAAGGCATAAGAGCCCTTTGTGATGAAAAAGATATTTTGCTTATTCTGGATGAAATTCAGTGTGGTATGGGAAGAACTGGCAGCCTGTTTGCTTTTCAGTCGTATGGTGTACAGCCAGATATCCTGACCTCAGCAAAAGCCTTGGGCTGTGGCGTACCGGTAGGCGCTTTTTTGATGAGAGAAAGTGTGGCAGAGAAATCACTGGCACCTGGCGACCACGGAACTACCTATGGTGGCAATCCGCTGGTAGGTGCAGCAGTATCCACGGTATTGGATATTTATGAAGAAACAGATATTCTGACTCATGTAAAAGAAGTAAGTGCCTATTTAGAGGAAAAACTGGACCAACTGGTGGAAAAATATGAATTTCTGACAGCCCGCAGAGGGATGGGACTGATGCAGGGATTGGTATCCACTATAAAGCCGGCAGATATTTGTAGCAAAGCATTGGAAAACGGACTAATTATTATCTCCGCAGGCTCTGATGTGCTTCGAATCGTACCACCTCTGGTAATTGAAAACCAGCATGTCGATGAGATGATTATGAAGCTAGAACAAGCATTTTCGGAATTTCTGAAATAAATTCGTAATAAAATCTTGTGTTTTTTGTAAAACTTCGTTAAAATGTAAATCAGCATTGAGGCTCCTTCCGTAGGGAAGGAGCAATTTATGAAAAGTAAATATAGCGATACAAGTAAAAGTAGATTTATGAGTGTGCTGATAGGCACACTTCTTGTTGTGTGCCTTTTTGGCTGTGGAAAAAATACTGCACATTATGTCAACGTAGAAGCTGGGGCGACAGAAGGTGAGATACTTCACACGGAGAGTGACGTAGCAGAAACACAGCAGGAAACACTGGAACAAGCCACTGATTTATCAGAGGCTGATATACTTTACATCTATATTTGTGGCGCAGTACAAGTTCCAGGCGTATACCAGCTACCGATTGGCAGTAGAATATGTGATGCCTTTTTGATAGCAGGCGGTTTGACATCAGAGGCGGCGACTGCGTATTGGAATCAGGCACGTTTGCTCGTAGATGGCGAGATGATATATGTCCCTACGGCAGAAGAGGTCGAGGCACGAGGGTTTCGTGCAGAGGAACACGATGGACAGGAGACAGACAAGCAGTCTTCCAAAAGCAAAGTAAATATTAATACAGCTTCCAAGGAGGAGCTTATGACGATTCCGGGGATTGGAGAGTCAAAGGCACTTGCTATTATTGCCTATAGACAGGAACATGGAGCATTTTCTAAAATTGAAGATGTTACGAAGGTAGAGGGTATCAAGGATGGTGTATTTGCAAAAATGAAAGAGTATATAGAAGTTAACTGAGGTGTGTAAATGAGTAAGAAAGTTCTTGTAGTTGATGATGAAAAATTAATCGTAAAGGGAATCCGCTTCAGCCTGGAGCAGGAGGGGATGGAAGTGGATTGTGCCTACGATGGAGAGGAAGCCTATAATATGGCGAAGGAGAAAGAGTATGACATGATTTTGTTGGATGTTATGCTTCCAAAGATGGATGGCTTTCAAGTGTGTCAGGCTATTCGTGAATTTTCCGATATGCCAATCATTATGCTAACCGCCAAGGGCGATGATATGGACAAGATTTTGGGTTTGGATTATGGTGCAGATGACTATATTACTAAGCCTTTCAACATACTCGAAGTTAAGGCTCGTATCAAAGCGATTATGCGTAGAACAGGTAGCAGCGCAAAAATGGCTCAGGCGAACTCCGTGATTGAAAAAGGTGATTTGAAGCTGGAATGTGATAGTCATCGTCTTTTTATTCTGGATAAGGAAATTAACCTTACAGGACGCGAATTTGAATTATTAGAGCTTCTTGTGAAAAATGAGAACAAGGTTTATAGCCGTGAACAGCTTTTGGAAACCGTTTGGGGCAAGGATTATCCGGGTGATGTGCGTACGGTAGACGTGCATGTGCGTCGTCTGCGTGAAAAGATTGAAAGCAACCCAAGCGAACCCAAATATGTTCATACCAAATGGGGTGTAGGTTATTATTATATTCAAAAATAATAAAGGTGTAGTAGTATGCAAAAGACTTCAAAGCTGAAAGATTTTTTGAAAAGTTTAAAATGTCGTCTGATTATGTGGGCTCTTATCGTAGCCGTTATTCCAAGTCTATTGGTAGGTACTGGGATATTATCCTCCTATGAAATGCGTGCCTTGGATATCCGCGAAAGTGAGGTTTTAAATCAGGCGAAGATTTTATCCAATCAGATTGCAACCAGCGATTTTCTAGACGGAAAACAAAATACCACAGAAATCATGGTCGCACAGATTGGTATGCTTACCAATATCTATGACGGACGTGTGCTGATTGTAGATGAAAATTTCCGTATTTTGTATGACACATACAATATGGATGATCACAAGATTATTATTTCCGAAGAAGTTATACGTAGCTTTCAGGGTGTCGATATTCTAAAATACGATTCCGAGAACCGTTATATTGAGATGTCCATTCCAATTATTCATCCAGAGGATGAAACCAAGATGGTTATCGGAGTTATGGTAGTTAGTGTGTCCACGGACAATATTGCTTTGAATCTAAGCTACCTAAGACAAATTGCTACGATAATTATATTTTTATCCATTATCGTGGTAGGGTTTGTGGGAGTCTTAGCATCTATTCATATGGTTATGCCGTTGACGAAATTGTCAGATGGTATTGCTGCTTTGCAGGGTGGTATCGGTGATGAAGATTTGATGGTAAACGATTACACTGAAACTATTATTATCTGTGAAAAGTTCAACGAAATGATGGGACGTATCAAGGTCATGGATGAATCACGTCAGGAATTCGTATCCAACGTGTCGCATGAATTGAAAACACCACTTACTTCCATGAAAGTACTGGCAGACTCCATCAATAGTATGCCAGATGCACCGGTGGAATTGTATCAGGAATTCATGTCAGATATTACCAGTGAAATCGAACGTGAAACGACGATTATCAATGATTTACTATCCTTGGTAAAAATGGATAAAACGGCGGCGACACTGAATATTACAACAGTTCATATCAATGACCTGATGGAACAGATTATGAAGCGTCTCCAGCCAATTGCAGACAAGCAGAAAGTGCAGCTGGTATTGGAAACCTTCCGTCCGGTTTCAGCAGAAGTAGATGAAGTCAAGCTGACACTGGCAATTACAAACCTGATTGAAAACGGTATCAAGTACAACAAAGACGATGGCGAAGGCTGGGTGCATGTATCCTTAAATGCAGACCATCAGTATTTCTATATCAAAGTAGAAGATTCCGGAATGGGTATCCCAGAGGAAGATTTAGAGCATATTTACGAAAGATTTTTCCGCGTAGACAAATCTCACTCTAGAGAGATTGGTGGTACTGGGTTGGGCCTTGCGATTACGAGAAATGCGATTTTAATGCACAGAGGTGCGATTAAGGCACATAGTGAAGTGGGTGAAGGCACTACCTTTGATGTACGAATCCCATTGAATTATATTGCATAGGTGATAGGAGGACAAATATGTTAAAGAGAATGATGTGTTTTCTGCTCTCTGTAGTCTTGTTGTTTTCCTTAACCGGATGTGACAAGAAAGAAAAAGCAGAAGGCGAATTTGAAATTTTTTACACAAATATGGACAGAACCAAGCTTGTGGCAGAAGCCTATGACAGTACAGGTGCCACAGGTGAGGCTTTGGTGCAGGAGCTGCTGGAACGATTAAAATCTGCTCCAGATTCCTTACAGCTTCGCCAGACAATTCCAGCGAATGTAGAAGTAAACAGCTTCAAAATCAATGGAGTCTATTTGTATATAGATTTTAATGAAGAATACAAAAGAATGACTACGACAGAGGAGATTCTGGTTCGAGCAGCGGTAGTCAAAACGGTAATGCAGGCAGGAGATTTTTCACTGGTATCCTTTACTGTTAACTCGGAGCCATTATTGAATCCAGATGGTTCTATCGTAGGGAATATGTCAGCAGAAAGTTTTGTGGAAAATCCAGGACAGCAGATTAATAGTAGTGTGGAAAGTACACTGACCCTGTATTTTTCCAATGGTGACGGGACCAAGCTTGTAAAGGAAACGCGTAATGTACATTACAGCACCAATATTTCCATGGAAAAGCTGATTATGGAGCAGCTCATTGAAGGACCAAATCGTTCCAGCTCACTAGCGACATTGCCTTCCACTACAAAGCTTATTTCGGTATCCGTGGTTGAGGGAGTATGTTATGTCAACCTAAACGACTCCTTCCAGAATCAGAATGCAGAAGTAAACGAAGAGATTGTATTGTATTCCATTGTAAACTCCTTGACAGAGCTACCAGGCGTCACCAAGGTGCAGCTATCTATCAATGGAGAAACTAAGGGAAATGTAAGATACACATATTCCTTATCAAAGATGTATGAACGAGATTTAAAATATGTAAATTAAGGAAAGAATTATGCGTAAAAGACCACTATTGTTTTTTGCGTGCGTTTTTTTGACAGGTCTGGCATATGAGAGATACCGGGTAATGTGGCTATTGCTTATTCCGGCAGCCCTACTGCTGCAGGAGGCACTGCTTGCTTACCAAGCATACCGGCGTAGACATCAGATGGATGTACCTAAAACGTGCCGGCGTGGACGTACGATGGATGTGCCGCGCAGCATTAGAAACAGTAAATGCGCAGGGAGGAGTATCATACTCCTTTCTGCGTTCCTTTTGGGAATGGCCAAGATGCACCAGGAGCAAGAATTTCGAGACGCCTATCTGTCGCAATACGAGGATGGTGACACAGTTACCATTTGGGGAGAAATCAGAACCTTCGAGACAGCGGAGTATGGAAACCGCTGTATTCTTACGGGTTGTTATATCCGTATCAATGAAGAGGCTATAGCATGTAATGAGGTCATGGTATACACTTCATCCACCCACTTTCAGGTGGGAGAAATTCATGAGATAACAGGACAATTTCAAAACTTTTCGGTAGCAAGAAATACAGGTAATTTTGATAGCAGGGTCTTTTATCAAAGTCAGAAGATTGACTTTACAGTGGAGGAAGACACCAGTCGCTTGCTCGGGAAAAATCTAAGTATCATCGAGAAGGCTATATTGTCCCTGAAGGAAAAATTAAAGAATGTATATGACAGCTGTATGGAAGAAAAGACGGCAGGCTTTTACAATGGCATGATATTAGGAGACAAATCGAATCTCGAGGAGTCCATCAAGGAGTTGTTTATCATAGGCGGCATTTCACACATACTTGCCATATCCGGTCTGCATGTATCCATGATAGGCAGACGCTTTTATATGTTGCTTCGAAAGGGGCGCATAGGCTTTGTAGCTGCCGCATTTTGGGCAAGCAGCGTGATACTTTCTTACTGCTATATGGTCGGTAGCGGAATGTCTGCAGTCCGTGCAGTTGGCATGTTGTTGTTGTTCTTTTTGTCGCAGTGTATGGGGCGTAGCTATGATATGCTAAACGCCTTGGGGCTTATGTGTATTCTCCTCCTTTGGGAAAATCCATTTTTGCTCGAATATTCCGGCTTTTGGTTTTCGGTTTTAGCATTAATCGGTGTTGGCTTCGTAGGCTTTATCCTATCACAACAGGTCAAAAGAGGAAAATGCTTCTGGATGAGTGCGGGAATTACCTTAACTACACTTCCCGTTGTTGCATGCTGCTATTATGAAATACCACTGTATTCACCCTTGGTAAATATGGTTGTGTTACCCGTGCTTACACCAGTGTTCTTGCTGGCAGTAGTAGGCGGAGTAGTCGGTATATGGCTTCCAACTTTGGCAAAGCTATTATTCCTTCCATGCGCTTGCCTGCTGGAATGGTATGAATGGATCTGTGCCTTTGTCAGAGGTTTGCCAGGGGCGAGCGTTATATCGGGTTGTCCCAGCATTGGAGTAATTGTGGGATATTATGTGGTGCTTGCAGTCGGAATATTGTGGTTGAAGCAGCTGCATACAAGAAAGGAAGCTATAGATAAGAGATTAGCAGCGAGGTATGAAAAGAAGAAATTGTGGTGGTTACCAGACACCTCCAAGAGAATAATGGTCTGTCTGCCCTTGGTCTGCCTAGCGCTAATTCTTTATCCTAAATCCCAGCCCTTTGAACTCTCGTTTTTAGATGTAGGACAGGGGGATGGAATCTATATCAGCACAGGAGATGGAACCACCTGCTTTATCGATGGAGGAAGTACCAGTGTAAGCGAGCTTGGTAAATATCGCATACTCCCGTTTTTAAAATCCAAAGGTATATGCTCGATAGATTATTGGTTTGTTACACATGCAGATACTGACCATATTTCCGGTTTGCAGGAAGTGTTGGCAAGTGGTTATCCGGTGAAAAGTCTCGTCGTAGCACAAGCATGTCCGAAGGATGCGAATTATAAGGCTTTACTGGAAATGGCAAAGGAAAATCAGACAGAAGTGATACATATGAAAGCGGGGGACAGTATTTATTCCCAGAATCTTGCACTTACATGTCTGTATCCTGGAAGTACAGAGCTACAGGATAGAAATGAAGCATCGCTGGTTCTGGAATTGGAGTTTGACAATATGGGAACAGGTAGTTGTTTTCGAGCCATTTTTACGGGCGATATTTCTGTAGAAACAGAGAGCTTCTTGCTAGAGCAGGGAATTTTGCAGGAGGTGGATTTGTATAAGGCGGCGCATCATGGCTCGAAGTATTCCAACTCCATCGAGCTTCTAACTGTTTTATCTCCGGAACTAGCAGTAGTCTCTTGTAGTGCGAACAATCTTTATGGGCATCCAGCGAAAGAGGCAATTGCGAATATGCGAAATAGTGGAGCAGAGGTTTATTATACAATGGAGAGTGGGCAAATTACAGTTACAGAAAATATTCATAGAAAAGGACTAGCCATAAAGCCCTTTCTTTTGTTACAATGAATCCATGAAGACAATAGACAATGACATCAAATACGGACAACTGAAAAATGTATATCTACTGTACGGCGAAGAACGCTATCTGCTGCGCCAGTACAGAGACAAACTGAAAAACGCTATTCTTCCACCAGATGACACCATGAACTTTGCCTCGTTTGAAGGCACAGGACTGGATATCTTGGAAATTACAAATTTGGCGGATACACTGCCATTTTTTGCAGAGCATAGACTGATTATGATTGAAAACAGTAAGCTGTTCAAAAAAGCAGGAGAAGAGCTGGCGGAATATTTAAGCACGATGCCAGACACGACGTATATCATTTTCGTAGAGGACGAGGTGGACGTAAAATCCAAGCTTTTTAAGGAAGTGAAAAAGCATGGAAGTACAGTTGAGTTTGTAACACCCAAGGAAGATATGCTCCAGAAATGGATTGTTAAGCGAATCGCCAAAGAAGGGAAAAATATTTCTCAATCTACCTATCAGCGTTTTATCGCAAAGACCGGCACAGATATGGAAAATATCGACAAGGAATTGGAAAAGCTCCTTTGCTATACCTTGGACAAAGAGATCATTGAATTAAAGGATGTCGAGGCAGTTACCACAGAACAGATTAGTAACAAGGTTTTTGAAATGGTAGATTCCATCGCCAGCCACAAGCAGAAGCATGCGTTGGACTTGTATTATGATTTACTCGCATTAAAGGAAGAACCCATGGAGATTCTATCCTTGATATGTCGTCATTTTAATATTCTTTCTATTGTAAAGGTGATGAGCAATCAGGGATTTGCGAACAAAGAAATCTCCACTAGTGCAGGATGTCCGGAGTGGGCTGTCCGAAAATACCAGGCACAGGCGCGTTCCTTCTCCGTAGAGCAGATCAAGCAGGCAATATCCGATGGTGTTTCTTATGAGGAAGCAGTAAAAACTGGACGCATGAATAGTCAGATGGCGGTAGAATTATTTATTGTACAATATAGTAAGAGTTAATGAAAATGGGCTGCACCAATGCCGTGAATTGCTACGGAATGGTGCAGCCCTTTCTGTGTGTAAATACGCAATTATGGAACTATTTGGATACTATATATTCTGCGTCTATTTTTTGTGATTTTTTGAGTGTTTAAGAAAACCTTTGCATTTTCTTGAAACAACACTTTCCACTTGAAGTTTGTGTCTTGCCACGTTTCGACTATTCGGAGTTTGTGTCCGTTGTGTGGCGACACTTTAATGACTTTCCAGTTCCTCTAAGTGGGCAGCTTCACAAACTTGATATTACATGTGCCGTGCCCAAACTCGCTATGCTCAAACAAGTGCACGGCACATGACATTTTGTTCAGCATGCCCACGTAAGAGGAACTAAGAAAACTCCTGAAACGTGTCGTCACTACAACGAACACAAACTCCGAATTGTTTGAAACTTGGAAAGACATAAATAATCAAACGAGTGGGAAGTGTGTTTCTTAGAAAATTCAAGGTTTTCTTACAGCGAATAAAATCACAAAAAATAGACACAGAATAAATAGATAACGAATGATTCGTTCCATAATTGCTTACTATAAAATAAAAGAGCTGCACCATTCCGTAGCAATTTACGGCATTTGTGCAGCTCTTGTGCATATAAAAAACCCACTAGATGACGGTCTAGTGGATTGTATTTTTATAGGGTGATAAAATTGTTTTTGTGCTAATTAAGCGATTCAGTTTTCAAGTTTTGCTAAACGAGACACTTTTCTAGCAGCATTGTTTTTGTGGTAAACACCTTTTGAAGCAGCAGCCTCAATGATAGAAGTAGCAGCCCTTAAAGCATCCGCAGCAGCAGCCTTATCATTAGCTGTAACAGCAGCTTCTACTTTTTTGATAGCTGTTTTAACTTCAGATCTGATAGATTTATTTCTTGCTGTTTTTGTAGCAGCAACTAAGATTCTTTTCTTTGCAGATTTAATGTTAGCCAATTTGTACACCTCCGAATTATTATCACATTTGAATTTTCATTATTTACGCCGAAACTGACACGGACGCTTCTGCGTAAACGTACTAAGATATAATATTCTATCAACTTGAGGTTGTCAATAGTAAAATGCAAAAAAATTGGAAAAATCTACTTTTATTATCGACAAAAAACATTATAAGTCATACATAACTATCTGGCAACATATAATCTTAAGAAGGTGGTGATGCTATGCGAAAATTGCTTCTTATGATAATAGGTTGCCTGTTGATATGCGTGGGAGCCTACAAGTGGAGTGGTATAGAATTGGTAAGTGCCAGAACTACGACCATAGGAGAGCTATATAAAGAGGTACATCAGTTGTTTTTTCCACATGTGTACCTTTATGAAACCTCTGGAAAAGCATTGGTCCTGCAGGATGCAGAAAAAATGCTTGTGCCCACCATAGTTTCCTATGCTACATCGACTACATATGACAGTTTGATGGGGCAGGATAACATGGGACAAGATAAACAACAAGTTACGGATGACGAATCTGTGATAGTCGAGACAGAGCAGAACAAAATTTCTGTAAACGCTGATGTAGAAGATAATATCAATCACGAAGAGACAATCGTAGAAACAGGAGCAAGCTCTGTAACAGAAAAACAGGTAGTTATTAACCGAACAAAATTGCAGGATTTTGATTATTTGAGTCAGAACTTTTATCAGGTAGATAACACCACTACCATTGCAAGCGATCAGCTCGATGTCAACAAGCTATTGGGCAAGGATATGCGACTTTCACCAGGAACGGGAGCACCTCAAATTTTGATTTACCATACCCATTCACAGGAAGCATTTGCAGATTCTGCGCCAGGGGATGCATCTACATCCGTAGTTGCGCTGGGCGCGTATTTGGAAAAAATATTAGAGGAAACCTATGGAATTCAAGTGCTTCACCATACCGGACAATATGATGTACCTACCAGAGATAGCGCATATTCTCAGGCACGTCCTCATCTTGAGCAGATTTTGAAGGAAAATCCAAGTATTGAAGTCGTCATCGATTTGCATCGTGATGGTGTTCCGGAAACAACTCGCCTTGTCACGGAGGTTAATGGAAAACCTACAGCACAGATTATGTTTTTTAACGGTTTAAGCAGAACTACCTCACGAGGAGAATTGGCATATCTGGCAAATCCGAATTTAGAAAACAATCTCGCATTTTCCTTTCAAATGCAGCTGGCAGCAACGGAATACTATCCAGGATTGGCAAGACGCATATACTTAAAAGGCTATCGATACAACATGCATCTATGTCCGAAATCACTTTTAATTGAAATAGGAGCACAGAACAACACCTTTGAGGAAGCCAAAAATGCCATGGCCCCATTGGCAGATATTCTCGCAAAAGTAGTAAAAGGAGAAAACACACAGTAAATGTGGTAGAATAATTTTGGAACTTAACACTACAATATATTTAAAATGTGTTATACTATACAAACAAGAATAATTAAGATTGTTGCGACAGTGTCGGGCCAATTCATAACCAAGCCAGAATTATATTGTGCGAGATATAGTAAAAATAGGGGGTGTTGTAATGATTGATTATACAGAAGGTAGTGGAAAGCAGTATCATACCGGTGTGGTAGCAGAGGATATTGGAAAATATGTCATTATGCCTGGCGACCCAAAGCGATGTGCGAAAATTGCAGAGCACTTTGAACATCCTGTTTTGGTTGCAGACAGCCGTGAATATGTCACCTACACAGGTACATTGGACGGAGTAAAGGTCAGTGTGACTTCTACAGGAATAGGCGGGCCATCTGCAGCGATTGCCATTGAAGAACTGGCAAAATGTGGCGCACATACCTTCATTCGTGTGGGAACCTGCGGTGGTATGCAAGAATATGTAAATAGCGGAGATGTGGTGATTGCCAACGGAGCCATTCGTATGGAGGGTACGAGCAGGGAATTTGCACCAATCGAATATCCAGCAGTGGCAAATATTACGGTAACCAACGCACTGATGGAAGCTGCAAAGGAACAAGGGATACCGAGTCATGTAGGTGTAGTACAGTGTAAGGATAACTTCTTCGGTCAGCATGAACCAGAGCTGATGCCAGTAAGCTACGAGCTGGAAAACAAATGGCAGGCTTGGCTTCGCATGGGGTGCCTTGCTTCCGAAATGGAATCAGCAGCCCTCTTTATTGCAGGAAGCTTTCTTCGGGTGAGAGTCGGAGCATGCTGTCTCGTAGTGGCAAATCAGGAGCGCGAAAGATTAGGACTTCCGAATCCACAGGTACACGACACAGAGCTTGCCATTCGCACCGCAGTAGGCGCGTTACGCAAGCTGATACAAGCTGACTTAGAAAACTCACACAATTAAGTCCACTCTAGACGTAAAAAATAGGACTTCATACATAAGTAACAAAAGCGAAATGGAGAACAGGATGAACAGATACGAACAATTAATCGAGATGGCATTTGCAGCCAGAAAGATGTCCTATGCATCATATTCCCACTTTCAGGTAGGCGCAGCCCTGCTAGGGAAAAACGATGTAATTTACAAGGGTTGCAATATTGAAAATGCAAGCTTTTCGGCTACAAATTGTGCAGAACGAACAGCCTTTTACAATGCCATAGCAGATGGGCAAACGGAATTTGAGGCAATTGCCATAGTTGGCGGCGTAGAAGGAGCATCCAAGCTGGAATACTGCACACCATGTGGTATTTGTCGTCAGGTAATGCGAGAGTTTTGCAATCCGGATGAGTTTGAGATAATTCTAGCAAAAAGCACAACAGAATATCAGGTTCATACCCTGGCAGAGCTTTTACCTATGAGCTTTGGACCAGAAAATCTGGACAAGTAAGGAAAGCGATTGGTACCAACGAATAAGAATCACACGAAAAGGAATAGATGTATGACACAACAAGAGATACTCAAAACGGTAGACCATACACTGTTGTTACAGACCGCCACATGGGAAGAAATCAAGGCTATTTGTGACGACGGAATAAAATATGCAACAGCCTCAGTCTGTATTCCTACCTGTTATGTGAAGCAGGCAAAAGAATATGTAGGTAAAAAATGCCAAATCTGTACAGTCATCGGTTTCCCAAATGGGAACTATACCACAGCTGTAAAAGTCTATGAAACGAAGGATGCGATTAAAAATGGTGCCGACGAAATAGACATGGTTATCAATATAGGCATGCTAAAGGCTGGAAAGTACGACGAGGTATTAAATGAAATAAAAGCAATCAAAGAAGCTTGTGAGGGACGCATCTTAAAGGTTATCATTGAAACCTGTCTTTTGACAGACGAGGAAAAAATTAAGATGTGTGAAATTGTGACCGAAGCAGGTGCAGATTTCATCAAAACCTCCACTGGATTTTCCGTAGCAGGAGCCACCTTTGCAGATATTGCGCTTTTTGCAAAGCACATAGGACCACATGTAAAAATCAAAGCAGCAGGCGGGATTTCATCTATGGAGGATGCAGAAAAATTTATTGCCCTTGGAGCATCCAGACTTGGGACAAGCCGTATTGTCAAAATCGTGAAGAATCAGGATAATGGTGCGGGTTACTAGGACGTCGCTTCAAGCATGAAAGGTAAAATTATGGCGAAGAAATTTAAACGTGTCTTCACAATTGTAATAGACTCACTAGGTATTGGACCTATGCCAGACTCCGAGCAGTTTGGGGATGTAGGTGTAGATACTTTGGGACATATAGCAGACACAGTAGAGCAGCTGCAGATTCCAAATCTTCAGAAGCTAGGAATCGCGAATCTAAAGAAACTAAAACATATAGACCCAATGGAAAGACCATTGGGCTATTTCTGTGTCATGCAGGAAGCCAGCAACGGAAAAGACACCATGACCGGACATTGGGAAATGATGGGGATTCACACCACCAAGCCCTTTGTCACATTTACAGAAACCGGCTTTCCTAACGAGCTTATTAGCGAATTAGAAGAACGCTTTGGAAAAGAAATTATCGGAAATAAATCCGCCAGTGGTACAGAAATATTAGAAGAATTAGCAGAGCAGGAAATCTATGAAGATAAAGTAATTGTTTATACCTCAGCAGACTCTGTACTACAGATTTGTGGCAACGAGGACACCATGGGACTAAAAACACTATACCGCTATTGCGAAATAGCCAGAGAGCTTACCATGAAGGACGAATGGCGCGTAGGACGTGTCATAGCAAGACCTTACATAGGAAAGAAAAAGGGCGAGTTTCAGCGAACCAGCAATCGCCATGACTATGCCTTAAAGCCATCACGAGCAACTGTATTGAACGCATTAAAGGTCGCGGGCTATGAGGTCATTTCTGTTGGAAAAATCAATGATATTTTCGTCGGAGAAGGTATCACAGAAAGCCATAAATCCAAAAGTAGCGTGCATGGAATGGAACAGACTATAGAAATTGCAGAAAAAGATTTCACAGGACTTTGCTTTGTGAATCTGGTTGATTTCGATGCACTTTGGGGGCACCGTCGCAATCCAGAAGGCTATGCCAGAGAAATCGAGATGTTTGATGAGAAGCTGGGACAGCTGTTGCCACTTATAAAAGAGGACGACCTACTGATTATCACAGCCGACCACGGCAATGACCCGACCTATACAGGAACAGACCACACCAGAGAAAAAGTACCATTTCTTGCTTACTCACCGGCTTTCGTCGGAAGTGGTGCATTAGAGGAAACCAATACATTTGCAGTAATTGGAGCAACGATAGCAGAGAACTTTGGCGTCAAGATGCCAGAAGGTACCATCGGGAGCTCCATATTGTCAAAGTTGCAGTAAGAATACATCCTAAAATGAGGTTATACATCAAGGAGAAAATGATGCTAGAAAGAATGTCCAAGATAGAGCTCCACTGTCACTTAGACGGTTCCATGAACCTGGGGGTGACAAAGGAATTATTAAAAGAAATCGGCGAGAATTACGAAGATGACCAGTTAATCCAGATGCTTCAGGCACCAGAGGACTGCCCAAGTCTTGCAGATTATCTAACACGCTTTGATTTGCCTATCCGCCTTATCCAGACCAAGACCGGACTTCAAAAGGCGGCTAAAGCCGTAGCCCTCGATGCAGCGGCAGAAAATGTGAAATACATCGAAGTACGTTTCGCTCCAACCTTCTCTACCAAAGAAGGCTTATCCATTCGCGACATCATCGAGAGCGTACAGAATGGATTAAAGGCAGCCGAAGCACAGGCAGATATCAAGACCGGAATCATTGTATGTGGCATGCGCCACTTGGACATGGATACGAATCTATCCATGTTGAAGCAGGCAGCCGAAGCATACAAAGCAGGCGTAGTTGGCTGTGACCTAGCCGGCGATGAAAAAGCATTTCCTACCAGGAATTACATAGAATTCTTTGAACTAGCCAAGAAAATCGGGATTCCGTTCACCATTCACTCCGGAGAATGTGGTAGCACAGAAAATATCCGCGTAGCATTGGATTTGGGAGCCAAGCGTCTCGGTCATGGTATCGCCATGGGACGAGACTTGGATTTGATAAAAGCGTGCGCCAGCCGCAGAATCGGAGTAGAGCTTTGCCCAAGCAGCAACCTACAGACCAAGGCAGTACCAGCCCTAGACGAATATCCACTCAGAACCTTTATAGCAGCAGGTGTACCTGTCTCTATTAATACAGACAACAGAACAGTAAGTGGCACCACCAATACCAGAGAATTGGAACGTGTCATAAAGCACTTTTGCCTTACAGAGGAAGAACTTGCAAAAATTTATCGCGATTCCGTAGAAATGAGCTTTGCATCCGAGGCAATCAAGCACGAACTTCTGAAAAAATCTTGATTATCCCATTGCGAAAACGTCAGAAAACACGTAAAATAGAGAGGCTTATATAAGTAAAAGAGAAAGAGGACAAAACATGTCAGTAGAACAGAAGAAGATTCGAAATTTTTGTATTATCGCCCATATCGACCATGGCAAATCCACATTGGCAGACCGTATCATCGAAAAGACTGGTACCTTGACCGAACGAGAGATGCAGGCCCAGGTACTTGACAATATGGACCTAGAGAGAGAGAGAGGTATCACCATCAAATCTCAAGCAGTCCGTATTATTTACAAGGCAAAAGACGGCGAAGAATATATTTTCAATCTAATAGATACTCCAGGTCACGTAGACTTCAACTATGAGGTATCTCGTAGTTTGGCAGCTTGTGACGGAGCCATTCTCGTAGTAGACGCAGCACAGGGAGTCGAAGCACAGACACTTGCCAACGTATACCTTGCATTGGACCATGACCTTGACGTGATGCCGGTGATCAACAAAATCGACCTCCCATCTGCACGCCCAGAAGAAGTATGTCAGGAAATCGAAGATGTGATTGGTATCGAAGCCATGGACGCGCCACGTATTTCGGCAAAGACAGGCCTAAACATCGAGGATGTACTGGAGCAGATTGTACAGAAAATCCCTGCACCATCCGGAGATGCCAGCGCGCCACTACAGGCACTTATTTTCGATGCACTTTACGACCAGTACAAGGGCGTTATGGTATTCTGTCGTATCAAAGAAGGCACTATCAAAGTAGGTGACCCTATCAAGATGATGGCAACCGGCGCATCCGCCCAGGTAGTAGAAGTAGGCTACTTCGGCGCAGGGCAGTTTATCCCATGCGATGAGCTTTCCGCAGGTATGGTAGGTTACTTTACCGCCAGCACCAAAAACGTAGCAGATACCCGCGTCGGCGATACCGTCACCAACGCCAGCAGACCATGTGCAGAAGCACTTCCTGGTTACAAGAAAGTAAATCCAATGGTTTACTGCGGTATTTATCCAGCAGATAGTGCCAGATATCCAGACCTTCGTGACGCATTGGAAAAATTACAGATAAACGATGCTTCCCTGCATTTCGAACCAGAAACCTCATTAGCCTTGGGATTCGGCTTCCGTTGCGGTTTCCTTGGACTTTTGCATTTGGAAATCATTCAAGAACGTCTCGAGCGAGAATTTGACCTTGACTTGGTTACTACAGCACCAGGCGTTATTTACAAGGTATACAAGACCAACGATGAAGTCATTGATTTGACAAATCCATCCAACCTTCCAGATCCATCGGAAATCGAATACATGGAAGAACCATATGTAACCGCAGAAATCATGGTAACAAAGGACTATGTCGGCTCCATTATGACACTTTGCCAGGAGCGTCGCGGTATCTACATCGGCATGGAGTACATCGAAGAAACCAGAGCACTATTAAAATATGAATTACCATTAAACGAAATCATTTACGACTTTTTCGATGCTTTAAAATCCCGCTCGCGAGGATATGCGTCATTTGACTATGAATTAAAAGGCTACGAACGTTCCGAGCTTGTGAAGCTGGATATCTTAATCAACCACGAAATGATGGATGCCTTATCCTTCATCGTATTCAAGGATAACGCTTACGAACGCGGTCGTCGCATGTGTGAACGACTCAAAGAGGAGATACCAAGACACCTGTTTGAAATCCCAATTCAAGCAGCAGTTGGCGGCAAAATCATCGCCCGTGAAACAGTAAAAGCAATGAGAAAAGACGTCCTTGCAAAATGCTACGGCGGTGACATTTCACGTAAGAGAAAGCTTCTGGAAAAGCAGAAGGAGGGAAAGAAACGTATGCGACAGGTGGGCAATGTAGAGATTCCGCAGGAAGCATTTATGAGTGTCTTGAAGCTAGACGAGGACTAATTTTCAAAAGCGAAAATTCGACTTTAAACGAATAGAAGCTGGGAATAAAAATACGAAAGGAGACGGATTTCTATGAAAAACTTGCAAATCTATGTGCATATACCATTTTGTATGAAAAAATGCGCATACTGCGATTTCCTGTCCTTTCCATGCGACGAGCGAACCCAGCACGAATATGCGGACGCCCTGATACGTGAAATTGAATTTTATGGGCCGGTCATGAAGGACTATCAGGTCAGCACGATTTTTATCGGCGGCGGAACACCTACCTGGCTCGATGAAAACAAGCTATTTGAAATACTAGACGCGATATATACCTATTTCAACGTATTCGCAGAAGCAGAAATTACCCTCGAATGCAATCCCGGCACAGTCACAGCAGCTAAGCTGGCAAAATACCGCAAGGCAGGAGTGAACCGACTCAGTATCGGACTACAATCCACTGATAATGAAGAGCTACAGCTCCTAGGTCGCATACACACCTACGAGAAATTCTTAAAAACCTATGAAATGGCCCGTAATGCAGGCTTTGCCAACATCAACGTAGATTTAATCAGTGGTATACCATATCAGACCACGGAAAAATTCCTACATACCTTGCAAAATGTAGTTCGTTTGAAGCCAAACCACATTTCAGCATATTCTCTGATTATAGAAAAGGGAACACCATTCTATGAAGCCTACAAATTCGATGTCGTAAAACAAGAAGCCGGTATGCAGACCGAGATGCTCCCGACAGAGGACGAGGTCTACCGCATGACCAAGCTGACACAACAGTATTTGGCGAATGCCGGCTACGAGCAATATGAAATCTCCAATTTTTCCCAGCCAGGCTTCGAATGTGAGCACAATATTGGATATTGGACGAGAGAGAACTATTTGGGACTTGGCTTAGGTGCAGCCTCCCTCATAGACAATGTACGATACAGCAATACTACGGATTTGTACGAATATATTCAGCAATCCGAACATATTCAGTGGATAGCCTTTGAGCAGGCGGATACAATCGAAAACGCTACAGGCACTACACTGCATGCCTCAGTGAATGTAGTATCCCGCAAAGCTCAAATGGAGGAATTCATGTTTTTGGGACTACGCATGAAAAAAGGAGTCACCAGAGAGCAATTTCTACAGACCTTTGGAATACCGATTGACGGAATCTATAAAAACGCACTCGAGCATCTAAAAGAACAAGGACTTATCGACACCAGCGCAGGCAGAATCGCGTTAACAGAAAAAGGCTCAGACTTATCCAACTATGCGCTGGCACAGTTTTTGATTTCATAGTAATCGTAAAAGCAGCGAACTAAGCGTGGTTCGCTGCTTTTATTGACAAAGACAGTGTAGAAAGAGTAAAATAAATATTTAAAAGATGCAAAATGAGGTAGGAAATAAATAGAAAGTAGGACAATATGTTAGACAAAAAGGATGGAAATACTTCCGAGGATTTGGAAGAAGTTTTAGGAAAAAATCAAGACGAAAATCAGGAGATACATCCAACAGATAAGGATGACGATTACGAGGATACTTGCTATATCTGTCGACGTACAGAACGTACTGCTGGCAAGATGATTCATATGTATGGTGGACTGAAGGTATGCAATGACTGTATGCAGAAGACCATTGATGCGATGAATAGCTCTGGATTTGGCATGAGCCCAAACATGACCTTCAATATCAATGATATGTTTGGCAACATGACTATCCCACAGAGTCAGCAGTTGAAAAAGAAGAAGCCAAAAGAGAAAAAAGAGAAGCCGGTACTCGATATTCATTCAATTCCTGCACCACACAAAATCAAGGCTAGTCTGGACGAATATGTAGTGGGACAGGAGCATGCCAAAAAAGTCATGTCTGTAGCTGTTTACAATCACTATAAACGTGTTATGGCAAAGCCAGAGGATGATGGTATCGAAATCGAAAAGTCCAATATGCTTATGATTGGACCAACAGGCTGTGGTAAAACCTACCTGGTAAAGACTTTGGCAAAGCTTTTGGATGTGCCATTGGCAATTACCGATGCTACTACTTTGACCGAAGCAGGCTATATTGGTGATGATATTGAAAGTGTTGTTAGCAAATTGCTTGCAGCAGCAGATAATGATGTAGAACGTGCAGAGCATGGTATCATTTTCATCGATGAAATAGACAAGATTGCCAAGAAGAAAAACACCAATCAGCGTGATGTCAGTGGCGAGTCTGTACAGCAGGGCATGTTGAAGCTCCTAGAGGGTGCAGAAATCGAGGTTCCGGTAGGTGCCAGCAGCAAAAATGCCATGGTTCCTATGACTATGATTAATACGAAGAATATTTTATTTATTTGTGGTGGTGCTTTCCCAGGTCTGGAGGATATTATTAAGGAGCGTCTGAATAAGGCTGCTGCCATTGGCTTTAAGGCAGACCTAAAGGATAAGTATGATGATGATGAAAACCTGCTAAGACAGGTGATGGTAGAGGATGTGCGTAAATTCGGTATGATTCCGGAATTTATTGGACGTCTGCCGATTTTATTCTCCTTGGATGCGTTGACGGAGGAGATGCTGGTGTCCATTTTAACGGAACCGAAGAATGCGATTATTAAGCAGTATCAAAAGCTTTTGGCTATGGATGAGGTGCAGCTGGTATTTGAGGAAGCGGCACTTTGGAATATTGCGAAGAAGGCAAAGGAAAAGAAGGTAGGTGCTCGTGCACTTCGTGCGATTATTGAGGAATTTATGCTGGATATTATGTTTGAAATTCCGAAGGATGATAGTATCGGCAGGGTCACCATTACCGAGGATTATATCGAGAAAAAGGGTGGTCCACTCATTGAGATGCGTGGCTGCCCAAGCTTAGAGGATAAGCAATAGGATACTTGTAGGAAAGATACAGATAGAAATGGAAAGAAACTTATGAAAATAATTCACTGTGCAGATTTACATTTGGATTCTAAAATGACAGCAAACCTGTCGAAGGAGCAGGCGAAGGAACGTAAGATGGAGATTTTGCGTTCCTTTAGCCGCATGGTTTCTTATGCGAAAAGACAGCAGGTTTCTGTCATTCTGATTGCTGGCGATATGTTTGATACCAGAAATGTATCTGCTATGGTGCGCAATACTGTGCGAGACGTAATTGTGCAGAATCCGGAGATTGATTTTCTTTATTTAAAGGGCAATCATGATAATGACAACTTTTTGTCCAAGCTGGATGAGATTCCGTCAAACCTGCATCTGTTTTCGGATACATGGACGACATACACCTATGGCAACATTGCTATCACAGGACTGGAGCTTACCAATGCCAACAGTCGTACAGCTTACAATTCGCTGGTTTTGGACCATGATGTGTTTAATATTGTCACCATGCATGGACAGCTAGCAGGCTACAAGAGCAAGGACAAAGTGGAAGTCATCAGCTTAGATGATTTGAAGAATAAAAATATCGATTATCTGGCGTTGGGGCATGTGCATGAATACAAGCTGGACAAGCTGGATAATCGCGGTGTGTATTGCTATAGTGGCTGCTTGGAGGGCAGGGGGTTCGATGAGTGTGGACCGAGAGGCTTTGTGGTGCTGAGTGTGGAGCAGCGTACTGCCAACGTAGAGTTTATTCCATTTGGTTCACGTACCCTGTATGAGCTTCCAGTAGATGTGACGGGGATAGTGACGACACAGGATGCGGCAGGACGCATTGAAAAGGCGATTGCTACCACACAGTATTCCTCTAAGAGTCTTGTGAAAATTGTTTTGCAGGGGGAAATTGGTGTAGAGTGTGAGTTGGAAACGGATTTCTTGGAAGAGCAGTTTGTAGATTATTTCTATTTCGTAAAGGTATGTGATGAAACCAAGCTTTTCATTGACTACAGAGATTATGAAAAGGATGCCTCCTTAAAGGGCGAATTTATCCGCATGGTTTCTGCTTCGGATTTGACAGAAGCGGATAAGGCAAAGGTGATTCGTACGGGACTATTGGCATTACAAGGAGAGGAGATTTACTAGATGAAATTATTACGCTTATCTATCGAAAATTTCGGTAAGTTATCCAACCTTTCCATGGAATTTTCGGATGGCATTAATGTTATAAATGAGGCAAATGCATGGGGAAAAAGTACGCTGGCAGCTTTCTTGAAGGCGATGTTTTATGGCTTGGATGCCAAAAAGGAGGCAGGAGCATTTGAAAAGGAACGCAATCTATATCGGCCTTGGCAAGGCGGTTCGTTTGGAGGAGAGCTGGATTTTGAGGTAAATGGTAAACAATATCGCATAAGTCGAAGCTTCGGTCGCACAGAGAAGACCGATGAGTTTCACTTGTATGATTTGAGTACCAATTTAGAAAGTGATGATTATTCGGAAGCGATTGGTTTGGAGCTCTTTGATTTGGATAGTGCATCTTTCAAACGAAGCATATACATAGCTCAAAATGATTGTGTCAGCGAAACCTCAGACCATATCAATGCGAAGCTGGGAAATCTCGCCGACAATACAGACGATATCAACAATTTTGAAAGTGCCAGTCTGCGCTTGAAGGAGCTATTGAATCAGCTGACTCCAGAGCGTGTAACAGGAAGTATCAAAAAGAGAAAGAATTATATTACCCAGCTGACGCAGGAGCTTCACGGCTACGAAGCAGCAGAAGCGGGGCTTGCTGGAATCTTGCAGAAGGAGCACCTCGTATCTGCGCAGCTTCAGGAACTTTTAGATATCCGTAAGAATTATGCACAAGCTCTGGTGGTTGCCAGTGAAGAGAGTCGCAAGAGGGAGCTTCGACTACAGTATGATGCATTATGCAAGGAAGAAGATGAAAAAAAGAAAAAGAAGGATGTTCTTGAGAGCTTCTTCCCCAAGGGGGTTCCGAGTGATGTGGAATTCCAAACGCAGATGCATACGGCTCGCCAGATGGAGGCTGCGCACACAACAGTACGCAGTATGGAGCTGACGTTGGAGGAATTGGAGGAATTGAGCAAGCTGGAGGCTATGTTTGACCATAAGGTGCCAACAGATAGTGATATTGATGCAGCGCTACAGATGTTTGGCGAGATTGACAAGCAAAAGGAAGAAATTGCCAGACAGGAATCGAGATTATCCATGTTTCATGCTATGATGGAGGACGTGCCTGAGGAACCAAAATTTGAAGGGGCTGTAGGCTATAAAGTGCTTTTGTTTATGGGCATAGGTGTAGCTTTAATAGGTGGTGCAGCCCTGTTTGCATGGTATAGTGATATGCTTCCAATGATGAATGCCAATATGTTGATAATGGCTGCACTTGTGGCACTCAATTGTGGTGGTGTTCTGGCTCTAATCGGAGCAGTTATGGGGATTCGTATTCAAAAGCGGAGAACGGATTGGCATGAATGTCTGGAGACGGAGCGTATGTCAATGGAAGAAAAGCAGGGAGCATTGGATGAAACTGTAACCGCTATGAAGGAGGATGTACGTGAGGTGTATGCCACCATTGGTAAATTCCTTGGCAATTACCATGTATATGGTGAGGTAGGGGAATATCAATCAAGGCTTTATGAGTTGAAGAATCAGCTTTACGAGTACGAGCGCCTAACCGAAAAAGCAGCACAGTGTCAGGCAAAGAAGGATGCTTATCATAGCTTACGTGCCAATGTATTAAGCTTTGTAGAGCTGTATGGTTTTCAGTTTGAGGATGAATTTTCTCTTCGTCTGAATGAATTAGAGAATAAAGCAGTGGAATATAAGTCTGCTATGTATACATATCAGGAAGCAGTAAAGAAAAAAGAAGATTTTGAGAGACGTCAGGACAAATCCTTCTGGACGCGTGAGACAATGTGTCCATACAGCTTGGAGGAGTTAAATCAGATGATTGCTCAGGCGGACAGCAAGCTGGAGGAACTGAAAAATGCAAAGGCTCAGTATGCGAAGCAACTGGAGGATTTGCAGGAGCAGCTTGACCTTAGGGATGAGAAAAAGGCAGAGCTGGAGGAGCTGGTGGAAATGCAGGAGCGTGATACCAACAGATATCATATTGTCCGTCTTACGCAGGAGTTTTTGACAAGGGCAAAGGAGCAGTTTACTGCCAAATATATGCAGCCTATTTCCAAGGGCTTTTCCAAGTATTATAGTATGTTGACAGGCAAGGTAGAGGATAACTGGGTAATTGATGCCAATATTCATCTAAAGGTCCATGAACAGGGCGAGCTTCGTGATGTGAAGTGGCTTTCTGCTGGTTATCGAGATTTGATTGGTGTCTGTATGCGACTGGCACTGGTGGATACCATGTATCATGAGGAGAAACCATTCCTGATTCTGGATGACCCGTTTGTGAATCTTGACAGGGAAAAGGTGGCTCATGGCAACAAGCTTTTGTTATCTGTGGCTGAGGAATATCAGGTAATTTACTTTACCTGTCATGATTGCAGAAGTCCGGTCGAATCGCTTACATAAGGGAGTCTGCCTATGCTGATGTTGTTTTTTGCAGGCATGCTATGTCTGGTTGCTCTCACGGATATCAAGAGTCGTGTAATTCCAGATAAGGTGCTTTTGGGTGCTGTGGTTGTGCGCTTTGTATATTTTCTAGGGGAACAGCTATTTACTCTGGAATCCCTTTTTCCTACGGCAAGACAGGGATTCTGGTATGGTTTGCTGGCATTGCTTTTAGGTGGTCTCTCCGTGAGTCTGCCACTGCTTCTATTGACGGTTTTGATGGAACGGGTACGGAAGAAGGTGCTTATGGGCGGAGGCGATATAAAGCTACTCTTTGTGACAGGGATATATCTAGGGTGGCTCCACAATATGATAGCCATTTTCCTTGCGTGTATCCTTGCTTTGTTTGTAGTTGCGATACGTTGCTTGCGCAATTCGCATGTCCAGATGGTTGAAGAAGGGGGCTTGCGCAATTCGCGTGTGAACTCGGCTGATGAACAGGGATTTGCATTTGCTCCTTTCATTGCGGCTGGTGCAGTAATAGCAATGCTTAGGCTTGCATATATATAAATGATACTATTTCAAGGAGTCCGCTATGGATTGTTCCGAATTGATTTTATCAAATGATATATATGATTTTATTGTAAGTGAGGATGAGACAGAAATTCCTCTTATTGATCCCATTTGTATTCAACCCATCGATAATCGGTATTCTATTTGGTATTATAATAGAAATACGTTGCCGCCTTTATCGATAAGCCGATATTCTTATACATCCATTCCAAAGTGCTTTGCACTGATGGATAGTACAAGTTTAGAGGTCAGTGGTATTTTATCATTACAGAATCAACCCACCCTGTCTTTAAAAGGACAGGGTGTTTTTATTGGGATAATTGATACGGGTATTGATTATACCCAAAAGGTGTTTTTGGATGAGTCAGGCAATAGCAGAATATTTGCTATCTGGGACCAAACAGCAATACCACAAGGGCGGAGAAACGGGGAATCACAGAATAATGATGCGTATAGTTACCAGCCGCCAGAGGGCTTTCAATATGGCGTGGAATATTCACAAGAACAACTAAATGCAGCATTACGCTCTGAGAATCCAGGCAGTGTGGTTTCGGAAACAGATGAAAACGGACACGGTACCTTTCTTGCCAGTGTGGCTGCGGGAAGTAGCGATGTAGAAAATGATTTTATTGGTGCGGCACCTCTTAGTGAGCTTATTGTGGTAAAGCTCAAGGAAGCGAAGCAGAATCTACGGGATTTTTTCTATCTATCGGAAACAGAGCCCTTGTACCAGGAGAATGATATTATGGCTGGGATTGCTTATCTGCAACAGGTGGCTGATAGGGAAAATCGCCCTCTGGTCATTTTGCTTGGGGTAGGTAGTAATCAGGGGAGTCATGCAGGCACAGATCCTTTGTCAGTGTACTTAGATAGTATTGGTGTACAGCAGAGGAGGGCGGCTGTCATTGCGGCAGGGAATCAGGCAGCTGCACAGCATCATTTTTTCGGCAGGACGCAGTCTCTTTTGACACCGGTTGCGGTGGAAATCAACGTTGGGAGGGGGATTCGAGGCTATTGCATGGAGCTATGGGCTTTTGCGCCTGAGCTGGTACGTGTGGAGGTGCAGTCTCCTACTGGACAGAGAAGTCAGGGTGGCTTTCCAATTACTGAGGAGACACAGAGTACGAATTTTATATTCGAAAATACGATGCTGACACTGGATTATCGTATTGCAGGTCCGCAGAACGGAGATTTGATTATTTTTTTCCGTTTTAGTCAGCCGACGGAGGGTATCTGGACGGTGTTAGTTTACCCTGAAAATGTCATTACCGGTGAATTTCATATGTGGCTTCCAATACAACCACAGGTGGGGGGAGATGTTACTTTTATCCAGCCTAATCCGGATACCACGATTACAACACCGTCCGCGGCAAACGTGCCTATTACCATAGGAGGATATGATGCTCGAACGGGCGCCAGATATTTGGAATCCGGCAGAGGTTTTGATGCTCTGGAAGGGATAAAACCGGATTTTTGTGCTCCGTGTGTGGAGGTATCGGGTGCTGGACGTATGAATCGATATGTGACGTTGACGGGGACTAGTGCGGCGGCGGCTATTACAGCAGGAGCAGCGGCTCAATGCTTGGAGTGGGGAATTCTCAGAGGTAATGCGCCTACTATGAATTCGGTAGAGGTGAAGAATCTGCTGATTCGTGGCTGTCAAAGAGATGGCAATTTGACTTATCCAAATACAGAGTGGGGATATGGGAAGTTGGACGTATACAATGCTTTTGTGGTATTACGAAATTAAGCAAATCAGAGAGTGATGGTTATAGACATCACTTTCTTTTTTATAAAAATGTGCAAATTTTACAAAAATGTGATGAAGTTCTTGTAATTTTATGCTATACTATGGATTAAGGTGGAAAAGAATTTCTTTTTGAAAAAGCCAATCAGAAAGAAGGTAATGTATATGACAGCAATAGAACTAAAGAAGGGTGAACATTTAGTTCGAAAGGGCGAGACAACAAAAGCAATTTATATCGTATTAAAAGGCTCTGTGAATTTACAGACGGAATACAACCAGATTACCTTGGGTAGCGGTAGTGTTCTTGGCTTTATGCTTGGTGTCACAGAGGAATATATCTGTGACTATATAGCCGCGGAGGATTCTTTGATTGCTTCCTATAAATATGAGTCTCCGGAGGATTATAAGACGATTTTTGAGGAGCAGCCGAAATATTGTTATGCGTTCTTACATGCAGCAATTATGCAGTATCGTATGATTTATGAAAGCTATCGCGCATTGAAGGATGCTGCAAGAGAGATATCAGATTTTGTTACCATGCAGTATGGTGACTACGAGATGCATTGTGTGGAGGAGGTCTTCGAAGAGAGGGAGGTACAGGCTGGTGAGCTGGCACAGATTGTTCTGCCAGAGCCTATCCATAGCTGGGAAATCGGCTATTTCAATGATTTGGTATCTCTTCCAGATAAAACACGACGCTATGTATACAATGATAAAGAGGATTTGACCATTGGAGTCTTATTGCAGATAGCAGAAATCCTAACTCGTATGATTTCAAATATGGATACACTCAAGCTATACATGCAGCGTGCGAAGGAATTCCTTATTTGTGAGGATGAGGATTTGTTGGAGCTTTGGTATGACCTGGCTATCAAGCTGGCGCAGGATGGCAAATCCACCATGATGGTAGATATCAAGGTGAAGGAGCTTGAGGCCTTTTTGCATAAAACGTCTTTTTATAAGCCGGAGGATATTGAGAAACGTATGGGGTATTATTATTCTGTAGACTTTAAGAATTATGTACTCACTCATACGGCGGATGCAGAGCACGACGAGGATGCTACGGGAGAAGTGGCAGAGACCATGACGCGCGAACAGGTGTTAGGAACAGATTTTACTACATATATTATGTCATATGCGGGCTATGACAAAGAAGAAATTGCCCAGTGTAAGCAACTGATTCATGAGTATGCCAAAATTGCAGAGGTACAGGATTATACGCCTGAAATGCAGAAAGTTCGAAGGTCCTTGACAAAGCTGTTCTATGAAATATACGAGAAGGCTTTCCTACGTGCGGTACAGGCAAGGAGTATCTCTACTATTATGAAGTTGTTCTTTGATTTTGGTGTGTTGGACCTTTCGCTGGTAGGTGAAAGTCATTTGGATGAGCTTATGACCCTTAGCCAGCTGTTGGAGAAGCAACGTAGGGAGCAGAACAGGCTGGCCGCAGAGGGTGGCTTTAGTCATGTATATACGATTTTCCAATGGTTGTGCATGATTTATCGTGGAGAGAAGGAGCCGTCCAAGAATGAGTTTGATGTAGATTATGCAGGTCATCTGCTGGAAATGCGCAAGCGAAAAGAGATTACTAGAGAAGAAGAAAATGTATTAAAGCATGACCAGTTGAAGAAGGTGCAGTTTGAAATCAGCAATATGTTTATGTCAAACAACCGCATTACCTATGGACGTATTACGACATTTTGTCCGGTATTACATGAAAAGGAATTTATTCGTGCGGTGGACCAGATGATGCTATCGGCTGACAAGCTTAATGCTGTCATAGATGATATTCGTGAGCTGGATTTCACCTGCTTCTATCGAGGCGTATTTTTCGCAGCACCAGAGCATGGTATTGATCGTACGGAAATTATGAAAGAGGTTCTTCCGGATGTGATTCTTATGCCGAATGTTGGAACCCGTGCTATGATGTGGCAGGAAACTGCAGGTGTAAAACGAGATACACCAGCGCGATTTGTATTTCCTGTTATGACGACGGGAACCCTGCCGGATATGATGCTGGAAACCATTGGAAGATATCGTTGGGAAATTTGTCGTAAAATAATGGGTGTTCGCTGGAACGATATTCGTGAGAAATCACTGACCTCAGAGTTTTATGATTATGTACAGTTCTACCGCAAGAATCGTGACCTGTCACAGCAGGCAAGAGACAAGGTAAAGGCAGAACTGGTGCATGCCAAGAACAACTACCGCGAGGTTTTCGTGGCAGACTATGTTAATTGGATGAAATACGAATCCAAGGGAAGCTTCCGTTTGAACAAGGTAGCACGCAGAATTCTTGCAGAGTATATTCCGTTTAAGCAGGAGGTGTGTAGGAAGCTGGCAGAGAATCCGATGTTCAAGGAGCTCTTTGTGAAGCGAAGCATCCTAGCTGGAAGAAGATGGGAAAAGGAGCGTCTCCTGTTTGACCGTTATGTAGCTGCTGGTGGGGTTATGACCCCAGAATTAGAGGCGCATATGAGGTATTTTGAAATGTAATGAGTAGTACTCAAAACATAGAAAGCCCCGACAAAGGCAAAAAGTTTTTTAAGGAATTGGAGTGATTATATGTCTTATAAAGAAAATGTAAAAGCGTATGCAGAAAAGAAAAAGGATATGTGTATAAAATATGACACAATCCCGGATGAATTATTTGTAAAATTTGGTGTAAACCGTGGACTTCGTGATGAGAATGGTAAGGGTGTGCTTACAGGTCTTACCAATATTTCTAAGGTTCTTTCCTTTAAGAATGAAAATGGTGTAAAGGTACCAATTGATGGTGAACTATGGTACCGTGGATATCAGGTAAATACCTTGATTGATGACTTGAAGGAGGACGAGTTTGGCTTTGAAAAGACGGCGTATCTTCTTTTGTTTGGTGAGCTTCCAACAGTAGATGAGAAAAAGGAATTTGCCAAAATTCTTGGTGAATGTCGTAGACTTCCTACCAACTTTACAAGAGACGTTATTATGAAGGCACCTTCCAAGGATATTATGAATTCTATGACAAGAAGTATTCTGACTCTGGCATCCTATGACAAATGGATAACAGATGTATCAGTAGAGAACAGTCTGCGTCAAAGCATTCACTTGATTGCTAATTTTCCACTTTTGGCGGTATATGCATACCATGCATATAATCATTATGAAAATGATACAAGTATGTATATCCATAGACCGGATCCAAAGCTTTCGACAGCGGAGAATTTCTTAAGAATGCTTCGTCCGGATAAGAAATATACACAGCTGGAAGCAAAGGTATTAGACGTTGCACTTATGCTTCATATGGAGCACGGTGGTGGTAACAACTCTACTTTTACGACTCGTGTAGTTACCTCGGCAGGTACTGATACATATTCTGCTATTGCGGCCGCAATGTCCTCTCTGAAGGGACCAAAGCATGGTGGAGCCAACATCAAGGTTATGGAAATGATGGATGATATCCGTTCCAATGTAAAGGATTGGGAAGATCGTGATGAAGTAAAAGCGTATCTGGCTCGTATGTTAAATGGTGAAGTCTTTGATAAGAAGGGGCTTATCTATGGTATGGGTCATGCGGTTTATTCCTTATCTGACCCACGTGAACGTATTTTCAAGGCTTATGTAGAAGAGCTGGCGGTAGATAAGGGTCAGGATAAGCAGATGAAGCTATACAATCTGGTGGAGGAGCTTGCGCCAGAGCTTATTGCTGAAAAACGTCATATTTTCAAGGGCGTAAGTCCAAACGTAGATTTCTACAGTGGTTTTGTATATGAAATGCTTGATA
Source organism: Agathobacter sp. (assembly GCA_045603165.1). Classification (GTDB taxonomy): domain Bacteria; phylum Bacillota; class Clostridia; order Lachnospirales; family Lachnospiraceae; genus Roseburia. Next base: position 64,729 of record JAZULP010000041.1, read on the forward strand.
TTCCAATGGAGCTTTATACACCGCTGTTTGCAATCGCACGAATTGTAGGCTGGAGTTCACATCGTATCGAAGAAATGATTGGTATGAACAAAATTATTCGTCCAGCATACAAGAGTGTTATGGAGGAAGTTGAATAAATAGTTTTGGAGTATTGTTTTATGAATTGGAATGTGATAGAAGGCGGCGTTTGTGCTGCGAAGGGTTTTCGCGCGAACGGTTTAAACTGTGGTTTGAATGCGAATAAAAGCAAAAATGACTTGGGAATGGTTGTATCTGAGGTGCTTTGTGATACTGCGGCGGTATATACCAGCAACAAGGTCAAGGGTGCGCCAATTACGGTTACCAAGGCAAATCTCAAAAAGAGTGGCAGTAAGTCAAAGGCTGTAATTGTAAACAGCAAAAATGCCAATACTTGTAACGCTGATGGTGTAGAAAAAGCACAGAAAATGTGTCAGCTTGCTGCAACAGAATTGAGTGCACAGGGTTATGAAGTCAAGGAAGAAGAAGTGATTGTTGCTTCTACAGGTGTTATCGGACAGATTCTTCCAATTGAACCAATAGCAAACCATATGCAGGCTTTGGTAGCTGGCCTGGATACAGAAGGCAATGGCAGAGCAGCCAATGCCATTATGACTACAGATACAATCATGAAGGAATATGCAGTTACCTTTGAAGTTGACGGCAAGACCTGTGTGCTTGGCGGTATGGCAAAGGGTAGTGGAATGATTCATCCAAATATGGCAACCACACTTAACTTTGTTACAACGGATGCAGCGATTGATGGGGACCTTTTGCAAAAAGCCTTATCGGAAATCGTAAAAATTACCTACAACTGTCTGAGTGTAGATGGGGATACCTCTACGAATGATATGCTAACGGTTATGGCGAATGGTCTGGCTGGCAACACCAAAATTGAAGCAGAAAATGAAGATTATGAGATGTTCAAGGCGGCCTTATACGAGGTGCTTATGAATTTGACGAAGATGCTTGCCAAGGATGGAGAAGGTGCTACCAAATTATTGGAATGTACCTGTGCGGGTGCATCAGATTTGGATACTGCGATAACAGTTGCAAAGAGCGTTATCTGTTCGCCACTGTTTAAGTGTGCAATGTTTGGTGAAGATGCCAACTGGGGTCGCGTGCTTTGTGCAATTGGCTATGCGGATGCAGTATTTGATATTGATAAGGTGGATGTCAATCTGGCTTCTGAAAAAGGCTGTATTGCTGTTTGTAGAAATGGAGCAGGTGTGGAATTTTCAGAAGAGGAAGCAAAGGTTGTATTAGGTGCAGATGAAATCTATATTCAGGTAGATTTGCATCAGGGTGATGTACAAGCGAAGGCGTGGGGCTGTGATTTAACCTATGATTATGTAAAAATCAACGGAGACTACCGTTCATAAGTAGTACGTAAAGGAGCAGAATATGAAGATTGGATTTATCGGTTGTGGAAATATGGGACAGGCGATGCTGGCAGGCATGCTGGATTCTGGAAAAGTACTTCCAAAGGATGTTATTGTTTCGGACAAGACCTTGGAATCAAAGGTAAATGTACAGAAGAAATACAACGTGACAGTGGCAGAAAATAATGTCGAAGTAGTCATGATTGCAGATATTATCTTTCTGGCAGTAAAGCCACAATTTTATCAGGAAGTGTTATTGGAAATAAAGGATGCGCTTTGGGAGCATAAGGTATTGGTTTCTATGGCTCCGGGAAAGACCCTTGCGTGGCTTGGTGATGTTCTCGAAAAACCTGCGAAGATTGTGCGTGTAATGCCAAATACTCCATGTCTGGTAAAGGAGGGAATGATGGGTATCTGTGCCAATGAACAGGTGGCAAAGGATGAGCTATCAGTGGTGTGTAAGCTTTGCAGCGCATTTTCCAAAACAGAGCTTGTCACAGAAAATCTTATGGATGTGGTTACTGCGGTCAGCGGAAGCTCTCCAGCTTATGTGTTTATGTTTATTGAGGCAATGGCAGATGCAGCTGTAGAGGGAGGCATGTCCCGAAGTCAGGCATATACCTTTGCAGCACAGGCAGTTCTTGGTAGCGCCAAGATGGTGCTCGAAACTGGCAAGCATCCAGGCGAATTGAAGGACATGGTATGTTCCCCAGGTGGAACTACAATTCAAGCTGTGCATGTGCTTGAGGAGAAGGGCATGCGTGGTGCAGTGATGGATGCCATGAAGGCATGTCTGGACAAATCGAGAAATATGTAATTATCCTTGCATTTTTCTAGGAATATGTGTAAAATGTATACATTGAGTAATGACACTAAGGAGATAGAACATGAGTCAGGCGAAGGTTGATCAGTATAAAAAAGAAAAAGCCAATCGTAAAGCAACGATTGCTAAGGAAAAACGAATTCGTGTAATTGGCAGAATTTGTAGTGGAATTCTACTTTGTGGACTTGCAGTATGGGTTGGTATTAGTACTGTGAATTTTATAAAAGATAGTCGTCCAGTAGAAACAATCTACTGTCAGACAGATGCTATTGATACTTATCTGAATGGTATCTTTGCAGAAGAAACCGCAGAGGAAGTTGTAGAGGCTACTACAGAAGTTACAGAATAGTATTATAAATAGAGGTTGTCATAAGTGACAGCCTCTATTTTTTGGCTTTCTGCCTTTACACTTATGGTGGAACTGGTCGTAGCCGCATCTGGCTGGAACAGAATATATAGGAGTAGCAGTACAATCACACAAAGAACTGCAACTGTGGCATAGAATAAAATATCCTTCAATTTGATGACTACAATTTTAGTTTTTGAACGCATATTTCCACCTCGATTATCATTTATACATTTTATGCAGAGTGAGAGAAGATATGTTAAAAATATTCAAAAAATATTTAAAAAAACTGTTGACATCTTACTTCTTATGAGATATTATACTAAATGTGCCTAACAAAAAGGCATCGAAAATGCGATAGTGGCGTAGTTGGTAACGCGCGACCTTGCCAAGGTCGAGACCGCGGGTTCGAGCCCCGTCTATCGCTCTTAAAAACGAAGAGGATGAACCTAAATGGTTCATCCTTTTTCGTTTTTAGAGCGGACCCGAGCCTCGAAGGTTCGAGTCTCCGCTCCGCTCCGGTCGGCGCAAAGCCGAGGTCCACTGGACCTCAAGCGCCCGTCTATCGCTCTTATATAAAAGTCTTGATTTATCACACCTTTTTCGGTAGAATATTATGTCAAGATAGCCTTTTTCTAAAATTAAGAAAATGGAGTAAGGAAAGGAGCCCAATTATGAGCTTAGCAGATAAAATTTTCGTAGATATGTGTAAGGATATTATTGAGAATGGAACAAGTACGGAGGGAGAAAAGGTGCGTCCGGTATGGGAGGATGGAACTAGTGCTTATACCATTAAGAAATTTGGTGTAGTAAATCGCCATGATTTGTCAAAGGAATTTCCAGCGCTGACGCTTCGTAAGACTGCTATCAAAACCTGCGTAGATGAAATGCTTTGGATTTGGCAGAGAAAGTCGAATAATATCAACGATTTGAAGGGACATATCTGGGATGAGTGGGCCGACGAAACCGGTTCCATTGGCAAGGCTTATGGTTACCAGATGGGTGTGAAGCATCAGTATAAAGAGGGTATGATGGATCAGGTTGACCGCGTCATCTATGACCTGAAAAACAATCCATTCAGCCGTCGTATTATGACGAATATTTATGTGCATCAGGATTTAAGTGAAATGCATTTATATCCATGTGCTTATAGCATGACCTTCAACGTTACACAGAGGCCTGGTGAGGAGAAGCTGGTACTTAACGCAATTTTAAATCAGCGTTCGCAGGATGTTCTGGCAGCAAACAACTGGAATGTATGTCAGTATGCGGTGCTTGTTCATATGCTGGCTCAGGTCTGTGATATGCAGGTTGGTGAACTTGTTCATGTAATTGCAGATGCTCACATCTATGATAGACATATAGATGTTGTAAAGGAGCTCATTGAAAGAGAGCAGTATCCAGCACCAAAATTCTGGATAAATCCGGATATCAAGGACTTCTATGATTTCACACCGGATGATATCAAGTTGATTGATTATGAAACGGGACCACAGGTGAAGAATATTCCTATTGCAGTCTAATATAATTAGAAATCGCAGATTGACAGGATGGAGGAAATAAATATGAATTTAATTGCAGCAGTAGACAAAAATTGGGCTATTGGAAAAAACAACCAGCTTTTGGTCCGTATTCCAATGGATCAGAAATTTTTCCGGGAAACGACAACAGGGAAAGTCGTTGTTATGGGAAGAAAAACTTTGGAAAGCTTTCCAAATGGTCTTCCACTCAAGAATCGTACCAATATAGTCCTTACGCATAATCCAAACTATGAAGTAAAGGATGCAATTGTGGTACATTCTATGGATGAACTACATGAAGAATTGAAGAAATACGATAGCGAAGATATTTATGTCATTGGTGGTGAACAGATTTATAAAGCATTGGTAGATGAATGTGATGTCGCTCATATTACCAAAATTAATTTCGCATATGATGCAGATGCGTATTTTCCAAATCTGGATGAAAGACCGGAATGGAAAATTGTGGCAGATAGCGAAGAACAGACCTATTTTGATTTGGAATTTTATTTCTATAAATATGAGAAGAAGTAGCATCCGGCTGGACTGCTTAGATGCGATACCTTTGAAAATAAAAACTGAGGTGACAAATTATGGATATTACAGGTAGAAAATTGTTTGTAAAAGCCTTGATGGAAGAAGGGGTAGATACCATCTTCGGCTATCCGGGCGGTACAGTAACAGATTTATTCGATGAATTATATAAAACAGATGCTATTCGTTTGGTATTACCACGTCATGAGCAGGGGCTTATACATGAAGCGGAGGGCTATGCAAAATCTACTGGAAAAGTAGGTGTTTGTCTGGTAACAAGCGGTCCTGGTGCTACCAATATTATGACAGGTCTTGCAGACGCGCATTACGATAATATTCCATTGGTGTGCTTTACCGGTCAGGTGCCATTGAATCTGATTGGTAACGATGCATTCCAGGAGGTAGACATCGTAGGTATGACCCGTAGCATTACCAAATACGGAGTAACTGTTCGTAAACGTGAGGATTTGGGCAAGATTATTAAGATGGCGTTTCAGATTGCAAACTCCGGCAAACCGGGTCCAGTTCTTATTGATATTCCAAAGGATATTCAGACGGCAATCGGTTCATCTATTTATCCGTCTCACGTGGATATTCGTGGCTACAAGCCATGTAATAGTGTACATGTAGGACAGCTCAAAAGAGGCTATAAACTTATTAAGTCCGCAAAGAAACCATTGATTTTGGTTGGTGGTGGAGTGAATCTTGCCAGAGCCAACGAAGAGCTTTTGGCTTTTGCAGAAAAGATGAATATTCCGGTTGTTTCTACTATTATGGGCAAGGGCGCAATTCCTACTACCCATGAGCTTTATATTGGAAACAGTGGTATGCATGGAAAATATGCAGCGAATAAAGCTGTGAGTGAATGTGATCTTTTGTTTTCGATTGGTACCCGTTTTAACGACCGTATTACTGGTGATTTGAATGAATTTGCGCCAAAGGCACAGATTGTACATATAGATATTGATACGGCATCGATTTCACGAAACGTAGTAGTTGATGTACCAGTCGTTTCGGATGCAAAGCTTGCTTTGGAAAAGCTGGTAGAATGGGCAGAACCAAAGAAGCATAAGGCATGGCTGGAGGAGATTCGCTCCTGGGAAGAGGAAAATCCTTTGGAAATGCGTCGTGATAAGGGCCTTTCTCCACAGATGATTATGGAGAGTATCAATAAACATTATCCAGACGGCATCTATGTAACAGATGTAGGCCAGCACCAGATGTGGGCGACCCAGTACCTGGAAATGGGACCAAAGAACAAGCTCATTACCTCGGGTGGTTTAGGTACGATGGGATTTGGCTTGCCTGCAGCTATTGGTGCCAAAATTGCGAATCCAGATACGGATGTGGTATGTATCTCAGGTGATGGCGGTATGCAGATGAATATTCAGGAAATGGCGACTGCAGTTACGAACGGTGCCAATGTCACGATTTGCATACTAAACAATTATTATCTGGGTATGGTACGTCAGATGCAGCAGCTTTTTTATGGAAAACGCTACATTGCTACCTGTTTGCGTCGTAGAATCACTTGCCCTGCAAACTGTAAAGGACCAAATTCAGCGTGTCCACCTTATACACCGGATTTTGTAAAGTTGGCAGAAAGCTATGGCGCTTATGGTATTCGCGTGGAAAAGGTAGAGGACATTGATGCAGCATTTGAAGAAGCAAAGAAGCATACAGACGCTCCAACCATTATCGAGTTCATGATTTCTACGGATGAACTTGTACTTCCAATGGTTAAGGGGGGAAACCCTATGAGCGAAATGATTTTGAAATAGGAGGGAGAAGCCATGTCAATGAAAAACAGATGGATTGCATTGTATGTAGAGAATGAAGTCGGTGTACTGGCAAAGGTTGCAGGGCTTTTCGCAGGAAAATCCTACAACCTACATTCCTTAACTGTAGGTACGACTGAGGATGAAACAGTTTCTCGTATGACGATTGGTGTCACCAGTGACGACATTACCTTTGAGCAGATTAAAAAGCAGTTAAATCGTATGGTAGAGGTGATAAAGGTCATGGACCTTACCGATGTATCGACGCATATGAAGGAAATTCTTTATGTGAAGGTAAACAACATCACTGCGGAGGAACGTGCAGAGGTGTTTCAGATTGCGCAGGTGTTTGCAGTGGATGTAGTAGATATTGGTGCAGACAGTGTTTTATTAGAGTGTAAGTTGATAGAACGGAAGAATAATGAGTTAATTACATTATTGAAATCGCGCTTCAAGCGTATCAATGTAGTACGTGGTGGAGCGGTAGCCATTGAATCTATTTCTACGAAATGCAGATAACAATGGAGGTTACAATGTACGAAACCCCAAATGTAAGATTTAGGTCTTATATTTGGGGTTTACTTTATTATTATGCTTTTTATATTTATTTGCCTATCTTTAATAGAAGGTTGCGAATATTGGAGCTAATACAACCGTGAGCAACCCCGCGACAACAATGGCAAGACTGCTCATGGCACCTTCAATTTGTCCCATTTCCATAGCTTTGGCAGTTCCAACTGCATGGGCACTGGTTCCTATTGCAAGACCTCTTGCTACAGGATGCTTGATACGAAAGCATTTGCAGATAAATTCGCCAGTTATGTTTCCAAGAATACCAGTGATAATGATGACAGCTACGGAAATCGTAACATAGCCACCAAGCTCCTCAGATACACCCATTCCAATCGCTGTAGTGATGGATTTCGGAAGAAGTGTCACATATTCCTCGTGCGTTAGATGAAATACCATTGCCAGTAACAGTATGGATACCAGACTGGTGATAACGCCAGAAAGAATACCCAAAAGAATGGCATGGAAATTCTTTTTCAGTAATTCTATCTGCTGGTACAGTGGAATTGCCAGACTGACGGTAGCTGGTGTCAGTAAATAGCTTAAATAATGGGCACTTTGATTATAGCTCTCATAATCAATATCAAAGATTAACAAAAATGCCATAACGAGTATGATAGAGATAAGCAAAGGATTCATAAATCCTTTTTTAGTTTTGTTTCTGAGGTAAACACCTATTTCATATGCCAACAGGCTGATGACAACGCCAATTGTGGCGGAATTCAATACAATATCATTCATTCTCTTTTGTTCCTTTTTTATTTATCAAAAAGTCAGTTGTTTTTCCGGTTGCAATCATCACAACAACAGTGGTTAGGATGGTGATAATACACAGAGGAATTAACATTTGCTGTAATTGTGTCCAGGATACAATCAGCCCAACCGCTGCAGGGATAAACATCACTGGCATAATATCTATCAAAAATTGTGCCGTTTCTTTTACAGAATGCAAAGGGATGATTTTGGTAATTAATAGTACCAGCATAAGTACCAATCCATAGATACTAGCTGGGATAGGTAAAGGAATAAAGTATTTTAGAATTTCACCAACACAGCTTACACTGAGGATGATAAGAAATTGTCGTAAGTATTTCATAAAATATCAGGTAAATCCTTTCGTTTGTTTTAGAAAAATCCTTCTTATTATAGCAAAAAAAAGATATATGTGTAAACAATTTTAGGAATACTTGCATATACTAGAAGGAAAGTATATCGTAGAGGAAAATAATGGATATATTACAAACCATGCAAGACAACATTGATGAAGGGCAGCTGCGTATGCGGGTGTATTCTAAAAATGATGGAACGCCCGTGCCAAATGCCAGAATTACCATTACTTATACAGGTGGTCCTCAGGATACTATAGAGGAGGTAAGTACAGACCAATCAGGAAATGCACCTGTTGTTACCCTCCGTACACCACCATTGGAATATTCCATGCAGCCTCAGGACAGACAGCCTTATGCGGAATACTCTATTATCGTGCAGGCAGAAGGCTTCCGCGAGATTGAGATATCGGGTATCGAATTGATGTCACAGCAACAATCGGAGCAACCGGTGCAGCTAGAACCTTTGGATTCCCCTGGACCTGTTCAGAATAACATCGTAATCGGACCTCATACTCTTTATGGCGATTTCCCACCGAAAATACCGGAGGAAGAGGTAAAAACTGTAACCGATACTGGTGAAATTGTACTTAGCCGCGTGGTTATTCCAGAGTATATCATTGTGCATGATGGAACACCAGGAGATAGTACCGCACAAAATTATTATGTTCGTTATCGTGATTATATCAAAAATGTAGCCTCCAGTGAAATCTATGCGACCTGGCCGGATGCTACCATTCGTGCTAATGTACTGGCAATCATGTCTTTTACATTGAATCGTGTGTATACAGAATGGTACCGAGGAAAGGGTTATAATTTTACGATTACATCCTCCACTGCATATGACCATAAGTTTATTCCTGGAAGAAACTATTACCAGAGTATTTCTCGTATCGTAGATGAGCAGTTTGAAAACTACTTGTCACGACCTGGAATTACTCAGCCAATTTTGACTCAATACTGCGATGGGGACAGAGTCAGCTGTCCAAACTGGATGACCCAGTGGGGAAGCAAGTCTCTTGGAGATCAGGGATATTCCGCAATTGAAATTCTACGCTATTTCTATGGAAGCGATATGTATATCAATGTAGCAGAGGGCATTTCAGGTATTCCAGCCTCCTGGCCGGGATATAATCTGGGACTTGGTTCCAGTGGAGACAAGGTGCGTCAGATGCAGCAGCAGTTGGCGAGAATTTCTAGGTCCTATCCGGCTATTCCAACGATTCGGGCAGATGGTGTATATGGTCCATCTACAAGAGAGGCAGTGGAAGTTTTTCAGTCTGTCTTTGGCTTGCCAGTGACAGGGGTAGTGGATTATAATACTTGGTATGAGATTTCCGCAATTTATGTGGCTGTAACACGAATTGCAGAGCTGATGTAAGCTTATAGCTTAGGCAGGAAAAGACAGATGGTTTTTCCTGCCTAGGGAATATGGTGAGAAAGGGCACTTTAGACGAATGAAAAAGTGGATTGTAATTACGAAAAAAGCAGATTTTAAAGCGATTGGCGAGCGATTTAGCATCGATCAGGTGACAGCTCGTGTCATTCGTAATCGTGATATTATAGAGGAAGAGGATATTCGCTTGTTTTTGCACGGAGGGATAGCGGACATGCACAATCCACATTTGATGAAGGATGCGGACAAGCTTGTAGATATTCTAGAGCGGAAAATACAGGAACAAAAGGCAATCCGCATTATCGGGGATTATGACATCGATGGTGTCATGGCAACCTACATATGGATGACTGCTTTGAAACGCTGTGGAGCCAAGGTCAGCACACAGATTCCAGACCGTATTCATGATGGCTATGGCTTAAACAAGCAGATGTTGGAAAAGGCTCACGCAGATGGAATTGATACCATTGTAACCTGTGACAACGGGATTGCAGCCTTAGAGGAAATTGCCTTTGCCAAGGAAATGGGGATGACGGTTCTGGTAACCGATCATCATGCCATCCCCTATGAGGATGTAGAAGGAGAGCGTATTTACAAAAAAAGTGTAGCTGATGCCATTGTAAATCCGCATCAGATAGACTGTTCATATCCTTACAAGGAACTTTGCGGTGCAGCTGTTGCATGGAAAGTAGTCTGTATTTTATACGAAAGATTTCAAGTGGATTTTGCTGAGGCAGAGGAGCTTTTGGAAAATGCGGGCTTTGCGACTATTGGTGATATTATGCCACTAACAGGAGAGAATCGTATCATTGTAAAGGAAGGTCTGAAGCGTATCCAGAATACCAAAAACCTGGGGATGCGCGCATTGATTGCCCAATGTCAGATGGAGAATAAGAAGATTACAGCTGGTTTGATTGGTTTTCGGCTAGGGCCATGTATCAATGCTAGTGGACGGTTGGATACGGCAAAGCGTGCATTGGAGCTGTTTTTCCAGACAGATATGGAGCAGGCAACTACTATAGCCAATGAGCTGGTGGAATTGAACGAAGAACGCAAAAATCTAACCAATGAAGGGGTAGAGGCTGCTATAGAATATTATGAAAACCAAAACTGCGCCGCTGATAAGGTGGTAGTTATTTATCTTCCAGAGGTGCACGAAAGTATTGCAGGTATCATTGCGGGGCGTATTCGTGAAAAGTACTATAAGCCTGTTTTTATCCTTACAAATGCAGAGGACGGAGGCCTCAAAGGCTCGGGGCGTTCGATTACGGAATACTCCATGTATGAGGAAATGTGTAAATGTCAGGAGCTGCTTACCAAATTTGGCGGGCATCCTATGGCGGCAGGCCTTTCCCTCCCAAAGAATAATCTCGAGTCTTTTCGTAGAAAAATCAACGAAAGTTGTTCTCTTACCCAAGAGGATTTGACGGAGAAAATTCGTATAGATGTGCCAATGACGCTGGATTATGTAGATGAGCATTGGAATTTGATAGAAGAGTTTTCCCTATTGGAACCATTTGGAAAAGAAAATGAGCGTCCTGTTTTTGCAGACAAAGGATTAAGAATCAGAAAGATTTGCGTTGTAGGAAAGAATCAGAATGTGTTACGCTTGGATATGCTTACAGCTAGTGGACGACCGGCATCAGGCGTTTATTTTGGTGATATACAGGAATTCCGGAATTACATAGAGAGTAAATTTGGCAAGGAACAGCTTGCAGCAGCTTTTGCAGGAAAGTCCAATACAATCACTTTGTCTGTTATATATGAGCCGGAAATCAATAGCTTTCGGGATGAGGATTCCCTGCAATTTCAGATACGACATTATCAGTAAAAGTTGCGAAAATACAGCTATTATTGTAAAATAGATAGAATGAAATACTTGAAATTTTTAATGGAGCAGATACATGTTTGGAAATAAGAAAAGTAAATTTGAAGAGCAGATAAATGAATTGTTTTCTAAGGTGGCAGAACAGAGAGAAAGCTTTGAAGCCTCAGTTGCCCAAATCGAAGAGGGCGGGAAGCGTATTTATACGGATGCATGTCAGGTGATGGAAAATACCGAAGAGCTGGTAAATTATGCCATGACAAATATCGAAGAGGAAGTGGGCGTGATTCATCGTCTGGATGGTTTTTCCACAGAGTTTAAGAGTGCGCTAGAGGAATATAAACAGATTGTGTCCTTGGTGGGCGAACAGTTCGATGCCACGGTTGCGTTGATGGAGGAAAACAAGCATTATACTACACCATCCAGATATTTGACCGAGGTACCAGCGGCTTTGAAGAAGAGCGCTGTTTCTTGTGAGAAGCAGTTGGGGGATATGGCAGAATATGGCAAACAAATGGGCGTTTTGGCTCTCAATGCAGCGATTGAAGCTGGGCGTATGGGAGATAGTGGCAAGCAGTTTGTAGCTGCTTCTGAGGAAATCCGACAGACTGCCCTTGGCTATGAGAAGACAGCATTAAACCTTCAGGAGGAGGTGCGGGCTTCTAAGGAGAAGATTGAAGAGCTTGAGGACACGATTCATCATCTGATTTCTCTAATAAAGGAAAGCAATATGGGAACAAACCGTCTTTTGAAAAAGGGACAGGAAATAAGTAAAGCGATTCAGACATCCACGATGCGAGATTTTTCAGAGGATATGTTACTTGTGCGCGATAAGGTTGTGGGGATGCGTAATCTGGATGAGGAGGTTGCGAAATGTGGGGAACGCAACAAAATTCAGCTGAGTGATATTCAAGAGGATGTGCAGATGCAAAAGAATACGCTTGCAGAATTGGAGAGCGACTTATCCCATTTGTTAGATACAGCGGAGGAACAATTGACGTAACGATGCAAAGGAGGAGGACTATGGTAACTAATAATTTCAATTTTTTATCAAACGATGGAAAAACAGTAGTTCACGCAGTAAAGTGGACACCAGATTCCGGCGGATACAAAGCAATTTTGCAGATTACACATGGTATGGTGGAATTTATTGAGCGTTATGAGCCATTTGCTGAGTTTTTGACTGCGAAGGGATATATGGTAGTTGGACATGACCACATTGGACATGGACAATCGGTTATCTCAAAGGACGACTGGGGATATTTTTGCGAGGAGAATCCAAGCGACACCTTGGTGGAAGATATGCACAAGCTACGTACCATAGTGCAGGAGGAATATCCTAAGCTGCCATATTTTATGCTTGGACACAGTATGGGTTCTTTTATGCTTCGTAAATATCTGGCTTTCTACAATGAAAACCTACGTGGTGCCATCATTATGGGAACGGGCTTTACACCTGCGAATATGACGAAGCTTGCCTTGAAGCTAACTGATTTCATGGGCAAAATAAAAGGTACTAGATACCGCAGTAAAATCCTGCAGAGTTTGGTATTTGGCACTGATTACAAGGGGTTTGACATGGCTGGCAAAAAGCCAGAGAATAGCTGGCTTACCAAGGATGTTGAGATTGTTGAGGCATATTATAGGGAGCCTAGATGTACCTTTATGTTTACAGTAAATGGCTACAAGGGGCTGTTTGAGGCAGTGAATTATAGCTGTAATCCAGAAAATGCAGCAAAGCTTCCAAAGAAGCTGCCGTTGTTTATCGTATCAGGAGGTCAGGATCCAGTTGGTGGACTTGGAAAAGGCGTCAAGACAGTCTACTATATGTATCAAGAAGCCGGAATGTTAGACCTAACCTATAAGTTATATGAAAATGACAGACATGAAATCCTAAACGAAACGGACAAACAGATGGTGTTCGAGGATTTGCTGGCATGGATGAATGTTCGTATTGATACTTAGATGTTATGCGGCTTTTTTACGAGAAAGAGTCTTCTTGTTCTTGGCTTTGGATAGATAGAATTGCTTTTGCCAGCTACGCACATATACAATCTGATATATCAAAAGTGCTGTAAGCAGTCCGGTAATCATATCAAATAATGAATGCTGCTTCAGAAATACTGTAGATAAGACAATGCTTAGCATAAGGATTCCTGAGCCTATGCAAATCAGCTTATTGTTTCGGGTGTTTTCGCTTTTTATGATGGCAATATGTACCCCGATAGAGTTATATACATGGATGCTTGGAAATAAATTCGTTGGTGTATCGGTCTGGTACAGCAGGCGGCAAAGCTGAGTGAAAATATTTTCTCTATCAAAGCTAGCTGGACGTAGATGATGACCATTTGGATATATAGTAGAAACAATCAGGAAAATCGTCATGCCTGTAAATAAAAAGGCACACAGATTGTAGTATTCCTTTTTGTCATAGATACCCAGATGGAATATGGTAACTGCAATATAACCAAACCACAGCAGGTATGGTACAATAAAATATTCACAGAATGGAATATAAGCATCTATTTTCATGTTTATCACATGAAAATGAGAGCGGACTGTGGTCTCCAAATATGCAAACCATAAGAGGTAAATTGGAAAATATAGGAGTAACAGCCAATGCTTTTGTTCTTTGTATATCTTTTGCACTTGATCTTTGAATTTTTTCATAAGAGCACTTCCTTTTATACTGTTAGAGTGATTATAGCATCCTGTTTTGGAGAATACAATCTGCTTTGGTGTTTCTTAAGTAAACTTAAGAATTTCTTAACGACTATTTTATTTGACTTTTATTGGCATTCGCGTATAATTAAAATTTGCGATATAAAATACTAAATTCCCACGAAAGAGGTTCTATACATGGAGCAGAATACTACAGAAAAAGTAGGATTAGATAACAAAAAGAAAATAATTATTATCATAAGTGCTATATTCGTAGCATTACTTATTACATATATAGGTTTTTCTATCTATTTTATGAATCATTTTCATTTCCGTACTACTATTATCGGAGTGAAGGTATCTGGTTCTTCTGTAGAAATCGCGAAGGAAAAGGTACAGACAGCGATGGAGGAATATGAACTGACAGTCGTAGAAAGAGATGGAAGTACAGATGCAATTTCAGGAAAATCCATTGATTTAGAGGTGGTTTGGGAAAATCAAGTAGATGAACTGATGAAAAAGCAGAATGGATTTGCGTGGATTGTGAAGTTGTTTGTTCCAGATGAATTTCAGCCAGCGGTGGAAACTACCTATAATCAAGAAAAACTGATGGCAGAAATTGATGGCTTATCCTGTATGGCAGAGGAGAAACAGATTGCACCACAAAATGCAGGAGTATCTGAATACTCCTCCAAGAATGGCTATACACTACTGCCAGCAGTAGAAGGAAGCCAGATAAATAAGGAAGCTCTGCGGCAAGCCGTAAATGAATATATTGATAAAGTTAAATCAGAATTAAACTTAAAAGATGAACTCTGTTATGTACAGCCTGGGATAAGTGATGACAATGAAATGCTTTTGAATGCGATAGCACAGCTAAATAAAAGTTTGAATACGGTCATCACCTATCAGATTGGTGATTCCATAGAGGTTCTGGACGCATCTATTTTCCAGCCTTGGTTATATGTAGATGAAGGCTTGAATGTATGCGTAAGGGAAGAGGAACTTGGCTCTTATGTAAAAGGGTTGGCTTCTAAATACAACACCTGTTATGATGCTAAGAAGCTTATGACTTCTTATGGACAGGAGGTTACTATTACCAACAGTCGTTATGGCTGGAAGGTTGACAATGCGACAGAAAAAACCGCGATTGTGGCTGAGCTTATGGCAGGTGAACCGGTAACGCGTGACCTCAATTATTCTATGACGGCAAGTAGCCATGAAGGCCATGACTATGGAAATTCTTATGTGGAAATCAATTTAACAGCGCAGCATTTGTTCTTATATGTGGATGGGCAATTGGTTTTGGAATCAGATTTTGTCTCTGGAGACTTATCAGAGGGCAATGGATCTCCTACGGGTGCCTTTGGTCTTACCTATAAGGATAAGGATGCGGTATTAAGGGGGAGAGATTATACTACGCCTGTGACATACTGGATGCCATTTGCTGGGAATGTTGGTATGCATGATGCTACCTGGAGAGATGAATTTGGTGGAAGCATTTACAAGAGAGATGGTTCGCATGGCTGTATTAATTTACCAAAGAGTAAGGCGAAAATTATTTTCGAACATGTGAAAAAGGGGTTCCCTGTACTTTGTTATGAATTAGAGGGCACTCAGTCTGAAAAAGGAATTGCACAGGATCAGGCATATGTGGTAATGGACGCAATCAAAGCGATTGGAGAGGTCTCACTGGCTTCCGAGGCTGTGATTATCAATGCCCGTACACAGTATGATACCTTGTCAGAGATGGCAAAAACCTATGTGGAGAATTATCAGGTGCTTGTAGATGCGGAAAACACATTAAATGCATTAAAGGCGGCACAGGTGCCTGTGATATAGAAAGGGTAAACATGCAGGCAGTATTTGAATCAATCAATGGTATATTTTCGTTTATTGGACCTTTATCTGATTTTCTGTGGGAGTTTCCTACCAATTTTGAGTGGTATGCAAATATTCCAATTTTAGGAAATTTCTCTTTTGCGATTATCTTGCTGGTTGGTTCAGGTATCTTATTCAGCTTTAAGCTGGGATTTATACAGCTAACTCATTTCAAAAAGGGGATTCGTATTATGACAGAAAATCGTACTGTTGATACGGGGATTTCACCCTTGGCAGCGTTTCTGCTCAGTTCAGCTATGCGTGTAGGACCGGGAAATATTTTGGGTGTAACCGGTGCAATTGCGGTAGGTGGCCCAGGAGCACTTTTCTGGATGTGGATTTCTGCATTCTTTGGAATGGCAGTTGCTTATATGGAAGCGGTGCTTGCTCAGATTTTTAAAGAGAAAAAGGGCGATGAATTTGTAGGCGGGCTACCATTTTATGGTAGAAAGATTCTTGGAAATAATATTTGGATAGGTGTATTTCTATCTGCTTTATATATTTTGTATGCACTTTGCTGCTTGCCAGCGCAAGGCTTTTATGTAGTTTCATCTATCGGAACTATGGCAGAAATTGTTACAGGTACATCGATAGCTACGGATTCGATGTTTTATTATGTGATAGGGGCTGTTATTATTACTGTCACTGCAATAATAGCTTTGGGTGGTATCAAGAAGGTAAGTAAATGGACAGATCGTATCGTTCCAGTTATGGCAGTTTTCTATATTGTAACGGTTGTTGCCTTGATTTTATTCAATTTAGATAGGATTCCATATTTCTTTGGCGCAGTATTTTCGGGTGCCTTTCAACCAGAGGCATTTTTTGGCGGTTTATTTGGTACAGTTCTTGCCCAAGGCGTAAAGCGTGGGCTTATGTCCAATGAGGCAGGCCAGGGAACCATCACTATGTCAGCTGCCTCCGCAGATGCAAAGCACCCATGTGAGCAGGGAATTTTAGCATCCATCGGAGTGTTTTTAGATACCATGGTTATTTGTACACTTTCCGGCTTTGTAGTTGTGATGGCACATTGTTGGATTGGCGAAAATGCAGATGCTTGGGCAGCCATGGATAAGCTTCCAAAATTTACGGAATCCATTGCTACATTAACACCAGGAACAGCATTTAATGCGGTGGTGACTTTTATTATTACTTTGTGTTTTTGTTTATTTGCATATACCTGTTTGCTTGGTATGATTAGCTTTTCTGAAATTGCAGCAAACCGAATCAATAAAAGCAACGGATTTATCAATACTGTGCGTATGGTGGCTCTTTGCGTTGCTGCCTTTGGTATTCTTTGTAATATTGCAGGTCTCGAGCTTGATAACCTATGGGCATTTTCAGATTTGGGAAATATCTTAATTGTGTTTTTTAACGTGCCAATTGTATATATTGGTGCAAAATGTGTGTTTAAAGCCACAGAGCATTTCAAGAAAAATGATGGTACACCATTTACTTCGGAAGTGATTTGTAGAGAGGATTGTCGGTATTGGGATGAGAAAGCCGGCAAATAATATACGAAATATAAGAACATGCGGGAACACTTGAAGGGATATATGAAATAAAAATGAATTCAGAAAAAAGGAGGATTATTATGGTTTGGCAGAATGTTTTAGAAAGATTCAAGGAATTGTTTGGCGATGAAGGTGAAATTGGCGTTTACTTTGCACCTGGTCGTGTGAATATGATTGGTGAACACACTGATTACAACGGGGGGCATGTATTTCCATGTGCCCTTACCATTGGTACATATGGAGTGGCACGCAAAAGAAATGACAAAAAGCTTCGTTTCTATTCTATGAACTTCGAAAACTTAGGAATCATTGAATCTAGTGTAGAAAATTTGAAACCAGAAAAAGAGGCAGATTGGACAAACTATCCAAAGGGTGTTATCTGGGCATTTGGTGAAAAGGGTATGCCTATTGAATATGGTATGGATATTCTGTTATTTGGGAATATTCCTAACGGCTCCGGACTTTCCTCATCCGCATCTGTAGAAGTATTGACAGGATTTATCCTCAGAGATATGTTTGGATTTGATGTGACAAATCAGGATCTGGCTTTAATAGGTCAGTATTCAGAAAATAAGTTTAATGGTGTAAATTGTGGCATCATGGATCAGTTTGCCATTGCTATGGGAAAAGCAGGACATGCGATTTTCTTAGATACAGCAACCTTGGAATATGAATATGCACCTATTAAACTTGAAAATGCAAAAATTGTGATTTCTTGTAGCAATAAGAAACGTGGTCTGGGTGATTCTAAGTATAATGAAAGAAGAAGCGAATGTGAGACAGCATTAGCAGAAATTCAGGCTGTGAAGGATATTGCAT
The DNA here is from genome assembly GCA_045603165.1 of Agathobacter sp. Taxonomy (GTDB): domain Bacteria; phylum Bacillota; class Clostridia; order Lachnospirales; family Lachnospiraceae; genus Roseburia. The sequence continues at coordinate 82,899 of JAZULP010000041.1, forward strand.
CCCTTGGTGAATTGACAGAGGAAGAATTCGAAGCGGTAAAGGAAAACGTAAAATCTGATATTCGAATTCAGAGAGCAAAACATGCGGTATATGAAAACCAGAGAACGATACAAGCAGTAGACGCTTTACAGAAAAATGATGTAGCGCTTTTTGGTGAGCTTATGAATGCCTCTCATGTTTCACTAAGAGATGACTACGAGGTAACCGGTATGGAACTGGATACTCTGGTAGAAGAGGCGTGGAAGGTACCCGGCGTTATCGGTTCTCGTATGACTGGTGCTGGTTTTGGTGGTTGTACTGTAAGTATCGTAGAGGATGGAGCAGTTGACACATTTATCGAGCAGGTTGGAAAAGCATACGAAGAAAAAATTGGCTATAGAGCTGATTTCTATGTAGTAGAAATAGGAGATGGACCACAGAAGCTGGCTGGAGGCATTGCATGAGTAATTGGGAAAACAATGTGCGGAAAGTCGTTCCATACGTTCCAGGAGAACAGCCAAACAAGGAACGCATGATTAAACTAAATACAAACGAAAATCCATATCCTCCTGCACCAGGTGTGAAAAAAGTGTTAGCGGATTTTGAGGCAGATAGGCTGCGTCTTTATCCGGACCCTGTTATCGGAAAGCTGGTCGCTGCTATTGCAGATAATTACAATGTAAAAAAGGAGCAGGTGTTTGTAGGTGTAGGCTCTGATGATGTGCTGGCCATGATTTTTATGACCTTCTTCAATTCCGAGATACCAATTCTGTTCCCAGATATTACATATTCTTTTTATGATGTTTGGGCAGATATGTTGCGTGTTCCATATACAAAGGTACCATTGGATGAGCATTTGTGCATTCGCACAGAGGATTATAAAAAGTTAAATGGTGGTATAATTTTTCCTAATCCAAACGCTCCGACTGGTGAATTGTTACCATTAGAGCAAGTAGAAACAATTGTCCAGAGTAATCCAGATGTGATAGTTGTAGTGGACGAAGCATATATTGATTTTGGAGGCAAGAGTGCATTACCACTGATTGATAAATATGAGAATCTCATTGTAGTGCAAACCTTTTCCAAATCCCGTTCTATGGCAGGCTCTCGTATTGGCTTTGCTATCAGCAATGAAAAGGTTATCAAGTATTTGAATGATGTCAAATATTCCTTCAACTCTTATACCATGGATGCGCTTACCATTGAGCTTGGTACAGCGGCGATTCAGGATAAGGAATATTTTGAAATGACTCGGAACAAAATTATTGAGACAAGGGAATGGACCAAAGTAGAGCTACAAAAGCTGGGCTTTACTTTTGGAGACTCTATGAGCAATTTTATTTTTGCGACACATAAAGAGGTATCGGCAGTGGAGCTGTATCAGGCACTTCGTGATGCAGATATATATGTCAGATATTTTGCAAAACCAGAACGAATCAACAATTTCCTTCGTATTTCGATTGGTACCGATGAGGAAATGAGAGAAATGATTGCGTTCTTAAAGTTATATTTAGATTAAATAATCAGAAAGGTGTTTTGAAAATGAAATTTTTTGTAGACATTATTAAAGGAATACTTATTGGATTAGCCAATATCATTCCCGGTGTTAGCGGTGGAACAATGATGGTTTCTATGGGGGTATATGAGAAGATTATCGGAGTGGTAAACAATCTGTTTAAAGACCTCAAGAAATCAATTCTTACACTTTTACCAATTGGAATCGGTATGTTTGTTGGTATAGTTGTATTTTCATTCATTATTCCGTGGTGTCTAGATGTGTATCCGTTTCCAACAAGCTTCTGCTTTATTGGTTTGATTTTAGGTGGTGTACCAGCAATCATTAAGCCTACCAAGGAGAGCCTGAAAACGGAAGGAAAAAGCATTTCTATAGCACATATCATTTCGTTTATATTTTTCTTCTGCCTGGCAGTAGGTATGGCAGCCATGAATGAAACACAGACAACAACAGCGAGCTTTGATGTAAATCTCGGTTTTATGATTATTATTTTCATTGTAGGTGTAGTTACAGCTGCAACCATGGTTATCCCTGGTGTAAGTGGTTCCCTTGTGCTTATGATTCTGGGATTTTATGCTGGTATTATGGATGCTATCAGTGGCTTTATCGCCAGCGTATTTGCATTTGATTGGGCAGCAATTATCTATTATATAGGGATTCTTGCTCCATTTGGCATCGGTGTAATCGTAGGTATTTTCGCAGTAGCCAAATTGATAGAGTGGTTATTTGATAAATTTCCATCCGTTACCTACAGTGGAATACTGGGGCTTATCATTGCATCACCTATTGCAATCGTAATCAAAATGGGACGTAACAATATTAATCCAATTACCATTATCATTGGTATAGTTCTTCTTGTTGTAGGAACCTGGTTCACATATTGGTTCGGTAAAAAAACAGAAGGTATGGAATAAAATCTAGAATTAATATTTTTTAGGGGTTATCTTTTCGCGGTTTCCTTTTTGGAATAGAATAACCCCTCCTATTGTGCATACAATCGCACCAATCATAACGATAAAACCATACAACATCGGATTCATCTTTCCAAATAAATCTGCAGAATGTGTTCCCCACAAGTTAAATAGGAAGTGGTAGAAGATTACATAATAGATACTTCCGCCTTTTTCGCAGATATATCCTAGAAACAGGCCAAGTACAAAGGTGTAACAGCCCTGAAGCATGTTCTGATGAAACACACCAAATAGAAGAGCTTGAATGACATTAGCTATCCAGAATGGGAATGTCCGTTTTGCAATACCAAGGATGACTCCTCGGAAAATCAACTCCTCGCTGATAGGTGCAAATACTACGGAATACAATAGCATCAGCAGTGGTATATCTCCAGTTAATCCGGCAGTTTCTATCAATTCCTCATATGCTTCGAGCCAGCTAGGAAATATTGCTGAAACCAAAGAGGTTAAGAGGTTGCTTACAAATTGTGTACCTGGAATTAAGCATACTATCCCAAGGATCTCAAGAGGATGTACTTCTTGTTTTAGATTGAGCTTGAATTCTCCACCGCAACGACTGTAGTACCACATGCCAAACAATAAAATGCAACACACAGAGAATACAATCGATATAACAGCTTGAAAATTGATATTGATTACCAGATTCATAAGTGCGTCTATAGCACTATTTATATCCAAAGCTAAAGTAGGGTTATGAGTAAACAAGAAAAACATTGCTATAAATAACATATAATAGGCTACAAGGAACTGAATACCCATAGCAACCCAAAGCGGAACTGATGAAAATAATAGGTTTTTAATTTTTTTCATTATGCTTCTCCAATCCAAAAGATTATACTTATTATATCACAGCTATATGCTTATTCAAGAAACTTCTTTACTATAACGCTTTAATCTGCTAAAATGTTTACTATGTGAAAAGACATCAGCTATCACAGCGACCTCGGGTCCGTTGTAAGAATCGTCTGCCGACAAGCAGAAAAAGGAGAGCGATATGGCAAAGGGAGTAAAAACAAACGCTATTGATGATTTTATGAAGGCTATTTTATGCTTGGAAAATAAAGAGGAATGTCATCAATTTTTTGAAGATATATGCACAGTAAAAGAAATTTCAGCCATTGCACAGCGCTTTGAGGTGGCGAGAATGTTGCGTGAGGAAAGAACCTATATAGACATCGCAAAAGAGACAGGAGCATCCACTGCCACCATTAGTCGTGTGAATCGGTCGTTGAATTATGGTAATAACAGCTATGATATGCTGTTTGCAAGAATGGAAAATGAATCATGAATCATTTTCCATTTATTCAGTTTCGGGTTCTTCTGCAAATACATCATCTACAATTTTCTCAATCAACTGCTTCTTGATATAAATATCAAAGCTTAATAGACAGATAAAGCTGAAGGTTTGTAGCATTTCTTGGTCTTCTTCTGGAAAGTTTGTAAAGGTATCCTTTGCAATCTGGTATTTTTTGGCAAATTCTTTTAATACCTTTTTGGATTCTGCTTTTTCCATTTCGAAAATCTCTTTATAGATATCCTGCATATCTAAACCATCCTTATTTCCGAAATATTTCTCCGTAATCGGATCTAAAATTGTATGAATATCACTAATACTTAAAATGTTTTTTAAATAATAAATGAAGATTAAACTAAGCAGGTGCTCCTTGGAGTATTTTTTCTTTATAGGAGGTGGAAGCAGATCATTTTTAGTATAGTTGTTTATCATGGTCTTGGTTAATAGCTTGTCATCCTCGCGACGCTTAGACATCTGTAGTTGTCCATCCATAAAGCTAGTAATCTGGTCCATGTATAAATCAATGCTTGGAATGGATTCCGGATTGATGTATTCGATTGTATTTAATTTATCCAAAAGGTCCAGAATTGCCCTTTTCATATCAGTGTTGAGTTTTTTGTTTTTATTTTTATCCATATCGAATCACCTCTTGTGTTTTATAGAGCCATTATATAGTATTCAAAACTAGATGACAAGAAAAAGATTTGCTATCTTGTGAAAAAGAGTGTTTTTTTGTTTAGAAAAAACTAGAAAATTACCAAAAAAGGATAGATATCGGAAAAAGACTATGCTATAATTAAAAAAGCAAACATATGTTTGAATTCTGGTTATTTTGGAAAAGGAATGAATTATGAGTATTTACGATACATTAAATGAACAACAAAGGCAGGGTGTTTTTACTACAGAAGGACCTGTACTGATTCTCGCAGGCGCAGGTTCTGGAAAGACCCGTGTATTGACGCATCGTGTTGCATATTTAATAGAAGAAGCAGGGGTAAATCCATACAATATTATGGCGATTACCTTTACCAATAAAGCTGCGGGTGAAATGCGCGAGCGTATTGATGATATGGTTGGCTATGGTTCAGAGAGTATCTGGGTAGCTACCTTTCATTCTACCTGTGTGCGTATTTTGCGCAGATATATTGACCGACTTGGCTATGAGACGAATTTTACCATTTACGATGCAGATGATCAAAAAACGCTTATGAAGGATATTTGCAAGCGTTTGGAAATTGATACGAAAATCCACAAGGAAAAAATGTTTCTCAATGTCATTTCTTCGGCAAAGGATGAGCTCATCGACCCAATCGAGTTTGAGACCAGAGCGGTAGGTGATTATAACAAACGCCGTCAGGCGGAGGTTTATAAGGAATATCAACGTGTGCTAAAGCAGAACAATGCCTTGGATTTCGATGATTTACTATTTAAGACAGTAGAGCTTTTTAAGCTGGACAAGGAAGTGTTAAATGCATATCAAGAACGCTTCCAATACATTATGGTAGACGAGTATCAGGATACCAATACGGCACAATTTGAATTGATTAGACTGCTGGCTTCCAAGTACAAAAATTTGTGTGTGGTAGGTGATGACGACCAGTCAATTTACAAGTTCCGAGGTGCGAATATCTATAATATTTTGAACTTTGAAAAGCATTTTCCAAATGCGACTGTGATAAAGCTCGAGCAGAATTATCGTTCCACACAGAATATTCTAGATGCGGCAAACAGCGTGATTGCCAACAACGTAGGACGTAAGGATAAGGCTCTTTGGACGGATAATGGTTCTGGAGAGAAAATTCGATTGGAGCAGCTGGAAAGTGGATACGAAGAAGCGGATTATATTGCTCGTGATATTACAGGAAAAATACGTCGCGGCGAATATACATACAAGGATTGTGCGATATTATATCGTACCAATGCACAATCCCGTCTTTTTGAGGAAAGATTTATTGTATCCAATATTCCATATAAAATTGTGGGTGGTGTAAACTTCTATGCCAGAAAAGAAATCAAGGATTTGTTAGCATATTTGAAAACCATTGACAACGGCAGGGATGACTTGGCAGTAAAACGCATTATCAATGTACCTAAGCGAGGTATTGGGACTACCTCTATTAATAAGGTCACGAGCTACGCAATAGACAATGATTTGGATTTTTACACTGCACTTCGCATGGCAGGGGACATCCCAGGACTGGGAAAAGCAGCAGAGAGAATCCGCCCGTTTGTATTATTTATTCAGTCTATGCGAGCTAAACTTGAGAATGGTTATTCGCTCAATGAGCTTCTTTTGGATATAATTGAAACCACAGGCTATGTAGACGAATTGGAAGCTGAAGGGACCGAGGAGGCTCAAACGCGTATTGAAAATATTGATGAATTAATCAGCAAGATTTCTTCCTATGAAGAAAGCGAGGAGAATCCTACCTTAAGCGGTTTTCTGGAAGAGGTGGCGTTGGTGGCTGATATTGACAGCTTGGATGAGAATAGCGATTATGTAGTGCTTATGACACTGCATAGTGCTAAAGGGCTAGAATTTCCTAATGTATATCTCGCAGGCATGGAGGATGGTTTGTTTCCAAGCTATATGTCTATTACCAGTGATGATGCGACCAATGAATTAGAGGAAGAGCGTCGTCTTGCATATGTTGGAATTACCCGTGCGAAAGAGCTACTTACCATTACCTCAGCAAGAAGCCGTGTTATACGTGGGGAGACACAGTTTAATCGTGTATCACGTTTTGTAAAAGAGATACCGATCAAGCTCATGAGTGGTGAAATCTATGAGCCAAAGACTACGGAAGAACCGATACAGGACAGTGCGTACCAGAGAGCCAAGAAGGCATTTCGTACAGCGACTACACCCTACAGCACCTATGATCAGACCAATTATGGGACCACTTTTGGTGCATCCAAAAGCAAAGCACCTACTTATACACCTGTAAGCAACCAGCGTTCCTTTGCATCTGCAAATACAGAAAAAACTAGCTTAAGCTATGGGGTAGGAGACAGGGTCCGTCATATCAAATTTGGGGATGGTGAAGTAATGTCGGTAGTAGAAGGTGGCAGAGATTACGAAGTAACCGTTGATTTTGACAAGGCAGGTACGAAAAAAATGTTTGCTTCCTTTGCAAAATTGAAAAAAATATAAAACATAAAATATGTATTTTTTATATCAAAATAGGAAATTATATGGTATAATGATGATATTAAAATGTAGCACAAAGGAGTGGGTGACGATGAGAGATTTTATTGAAGAATGCAAATTGAATAAACTTATACAAAAGGAAAAGAAAGTAAATCCAATCATTATTGTATTGGCAGTTGTAGGTGTTATCGTATTGGTTGCCGCAATTGCATATGCGGTTTATCGTTTCTTTACACCAGACGATATGGATGATTTTGAATTCGAAGATGAGTTTGATGAGGATTTTTTCGAAGATGATGACGTGTTTGAAGCATCAGTAACAGATACGGCTACAAATAATACGTTTGAAAACGAAGAAGTTTAAAGGATATTTGACAAAAGATGGAATGGAATTGGCTATTTTTCATAAACAGTGCAATGTTGGGGGTTGGGTTGGCAATGGATGCTTTTTCAGTATCCTTGGCAAATGGTTTGAATGAACCAAATATGAAAAAAAGACGAATGTGTGGCGTAGCAAGTGTTTTTGCTGGTTTTCAGACTTTAATGCCGCTCGTTGGATGGGTGTGCGTACACACAATATTAAAGTATTTTCAGCTGTTTGAAAAGTTCATTCCTTGGATTGCTCTTATTTTACTTTTTTATATTGGCGGAAAGATGCTAAAGGAAGGTATTCAGAACAAGCAAGAGGAAGCAGAAAAGACAGAGGTAGGTTTCAAAGGTCTAATCATACAGGGGATTGCAACCTCTATTGATGCATTATCCGTTGGGTTTACTATTGCAGAATACGGCTTTGTCATGGCCTTGGTATGTGTAGCGATTATAGGTATACTTACTTTCTTTATCTGTTTCGGCGGGCTTGCTTTGGGTAAAAAGTTTGGCACTATATTTTCCAACAAAGCGACTATTGTAGGTGGGATTATTCTCATTCTAATCGGCTTTGAAATATTCATAACAGGAGTATTTTAAGTGGATTTGATGAAGCGAGAGTAATCTCGCTTTTTTGTTTGAAAGAAAATTGCGTTTTGGGTAAAAATAGGTTACTATGAATCTGTGTTTAAAATACAACATTTGAAAGATTGAGAGGCAGAGAGTTTCATGAAAAAGGGTCAAATTATGCAAGGGTGCATCGACCATATTGTATTTCCGAATAAAGGCATAGCTATTACGGAAGAAGGCGACCGCGTTGTAGTAAAAAATACGATTCCAGGACAAAAGGTTTCGTTTCTTGTTAATAAAGTCAAAAAAGGAAAAGCGGAAGGTAGGCTGTTGGAAACGCTGAAAAAATCTCCTTTAGAAGCAGAATCCCAATGTCCGCATTTTGGTGATTGTGGTGGTTGCACTTATCAGAGTTTGCCTTATGAAGAACAGCTGAAGTTAAAAGAAGCTCAGGTGCGCGATTTGATGCTGGATGCCATAAAGGATACTTGTGAATACGAATTTTTAGGTATCAAAGGTAGTCCAAAGCAGTACAAATATCGTAATAAAATGGAATTCTCCTTTGGAGATGCATATAAAGGCGGTCCACTTGCTTTGGGACAGCACAAACGTGGTAGCTTTTATGACATTCTTACAGTAACCGATTGTCAGATTGTAGATGAAGATTTTCGTGCTATTTTGAAAGCCACGGTAGATTTCTTTGGAGAAAGAGGTCTTACATTTTTCCATCGATTGAGTCATGTGGGTTATCTACGACATCTATTAGTTAGAAAAGCGACCAAAACCCAAGAGATTCTGGTGGATTTGGTTACTACGACACAGTATGATGAGTTGTTGAAAGTAGGTGCTTTTGGACCAGAATGTGACGATATTAGTGAGCAAGAACTACTCAATCAGTGGAAGGACATGCTATGTATATTGCCACTAAAAGGAGCATTAAAAGGTGTGCTTCGTACCAAAAATGATAGTGTTGCTGATGTAGTACGAAACGATGGTACAGAAATTTTGTTTGGGCAGGATTTCTTCTATGAAGAATTGCTAGGTTTGAAATTTAAGATTTCTCCATTTTCCTTTTTTCAGACCAATTCTCTAGGCGCAGAAGTGCTTTACGAAACCGTCAGAGAATTTATTTTGTCGGATAATCCAGATGAGTTACAGGGGAAAATCGTTTATGACCTTTATAGCGGGACGGGAACCATTGCTCAAATGCTAGCTCCGGTTGCAAAAGAGGTAGTAGGCGTTGAAATTATCGAAGAAGCTGTAGAAGCGGCAAAAGAAAACGCAGCGCTGAATGCTCTTGCCAACTGTAAATTCCTAGCTGGAGATGTATTAAAGGTTCTTGATACTATAGAAGAAAGGCCGGACTACATCGTACTGGATCCACCGCGTGATGGTATTCATCCAAAGGCACTAGAAAAAATCATAGCCTATGGCGTAGACAATATGATTTATATTTCTTGCAAGCCAACCAGTCTGGCGAGAGATTTGGAAGTTTTCTTGGCAAAAGGATATGAAGTAAAGAAGATATGCTGCGTGGACATGTTTCCAGCGACGGTTCATGTTGAGACGGTATGTTTATTGTCCAAACTTCATGAAGCGAAGCATCATGTAAAAGTAACACTTGATATGGATGAGTTGGATGTGACATCTGCGGAGAGCAAGGCGACATATGAAGAGATAAAAGATTAATGGATAATAATACTACAATAGGTGGAGAAAACATTGTGCTAACAAGTGAAGAAAATAATCAATATTTATCGAGTAATGAGCTAAAAGAAATAAGAGAAAACTTCAAAGAAAAGATGTGAAATGGGTTGACTATCCAAATATATGGTGCTAATCTATTCGTAGATACGAGATGGGTGTAAATGGTTAAAATGCTCGTATATACGAGCAGATAAATGGAGAGATAGTATGATTATCAGTGAAAGAATATTTAAAATTTTAAAAGATAAAAATATGTCACAGAATGCTTTGGCAAAGCAGGTGGGATTGGCAAGTAGTACCATAAGTGATTGGAAGACAAAGAAGACCAATCCATCAGCAGATAAGATTATGGATATCTGCATGGTACTGGAAGTTACACCGGAACAGTTGTTAACTGGAAAAGGTATTGATGATGATTATGTAGAGTACAAGCCTAAGAAGGTTAGGGTAGAGCAGGAGATATCGAAATCTGATATTCGTATCATTGAGGATATTCATGCTATGAAGGACGCACAACGGAAAAGACTTATGAAATATATCGAGGCTTTGAAGCAGATAGAAGCGTTGGAAGATATGGAATGATTTAAGCTGCAATTTTTGCACCTTAAATCTAGAGAATCTTGATATCGAAAATTTCGACATTAAGTTAAAGACAAAAGATTGGAGGGAGACTATGGCAGAAACTACAGGGTTGATGACGGTAGATAATATATGTAATCGAGTATATTTCATAAGAGGGCAGCAGGTTATGCTTGATTATGATTTGGCAGAGATATATGGATATGAAGTGAAACGTTTGAATGCGCAGGTGAAAAACAATATTTCGAGGTTTCCGGAAGATTTTATGTTCCAGTTAACAAAACAAGAAGTTGAGTATTTGCGGTCGAATTTTTCGACCGCAAATATAAATCCTAAAAGTAGAGCTTTGCCTCATGCGTTTACAGAACAAGGGATATATATGTTGGCAACGGTTCTTAGAGGCGAACTTGCAGAGCAACAAAGCATATTTATTATGCGTGCATTTCGGGAGATGCGACATTATATAAAACAGAACCAGCAGTTTGTTACACAATCTGAAATGAGACTTGTAACTGCAAAAGTATCAGAGATGTCTATACAGATGACAACTATATCAGATAGACAGCATAAGACAGAACAGAATGTTGTAGATATTCAAAAAAACATAGACACACTCAACGAAAACTTTGTATCGGATAAGGATTTCAAAAACTTTGTTATTTATAAAGGTCAGAAATTTGAGGCAGATATAGCATACATAGATATATACCAGCAAGCAACAACAAGTATTTACGTGGTTGATGATTATGCGAATACAAAGACATTGCAGCTTTTGTCACAGAAAAAACAAGGTGTAGAAGTTGTTCTATTTACAGAGAATGGGCATGGGAAAAAGGGATTTCTGACATCAGCAGTTGTAAGTGATTTTATCAATCAGTATCCACCACTTCGAATCAAATCTAATCCGGATTGCCATGACCGATTGATAGTGATTGATTATGGCTTACCGACAGAACAGGCATATCATTGCGGTGCATCCAGTAAGGATGCAGGAAAGAAATTATGTGCCATAAATAATATAGTGAATACAGAGATGATTCATCCAGTGATAGATAAGTTATTATTAGGAGCAGATAAGGTTATTTGATTTCAAGGTCGCAAATTGCGACCTTGAATCATATATAGCAGAAAGGAGATTTTATGAGCAAGATAAAAGTTTACATATATACACGAGTTTCTACATCTATGCAGATAGATGGTTATTCTCTGGATGCACAGAAGTCGCGTATGAAAGCATTTTGTGAATACAATGATTATGAAATTGCCGGTGAATATGAGGATGCCGGTAAATCTGGCAAGTCTATTGAGGGACGAGCTGCGTTTAATAGAATGTTGGAAGATATTAAGGATGGCAAGGATGAGGTATCTTTTGTTTTGGTATTCAAATTGTCAAGGTTTGGAAGAAATGCTGCAGATGTATTGGCAACGTTACAGACAATGCAGGACTTTGGTGTAAATCTTATCTGTGTTGAAGATGGGATTGATTCATCTAAGGAAGCTGGAAAACTCATGATTTCTGTTTTGTCAGCGGTAGCAGAAATAGAGCGAGAAAATATAAGAATTCAGACTATGGAAGGACGTATACAAAAGGCTCGTGAGGGAAAGTGGAATGGTGGTTTTGCTCCTTATGGATATAAGTTGGTAGGTGGAAAACTTGAGATAAACGAAGAGGAAGCAGAGGCAATTCGTATTATTTTTGACCAGTATGTAAATACAGATATTGGTGCTAATGGGCTTGCGAAATATCTTGAGAATCATGGGATAAGAAAGATAGCTAGACAGAATGGTAAGAATCCATTATTTGATGCAGCTCTTATTCGTAGAATTATTAAGAATCCGGTATATTGCGGAAAGATTGCTTATGGCAGACGAAAAACAGAAAAGATTCATGGAACAAGAAATGACTATCATCTTGTAGAACAGGATGAATATTTGTTGGTTGATGGATTACATGAAGCGATTGTACCAGAAGATGTTTGGAATATGGCACAAGAGAAAATTAAACGATATGCGAAGAAGTACGAGTATGTGAATAAACAGAAAAATGAAAAAGGTCATATGTTATCAGGTATCATTAGGTGTCCGGTATGTGGTGCAGGGATGTATGGTAATAAGAGTATTAAGCATAGAAAAGATGGAACAAGATATCGTGATTTTTTCTATTATGGTTGCAAGCATCGCAATATGACAAGAGGTCATAAATGTGATTATAAGAAGCAGATAAATGAAGAGTTAATTGATAGTGCAGTTTCAGAAGTTATCAAAAAACTTGTGAGTAATCCAAAGTTTGCAGGTTTAATGCGAGATAAAATAAATATGCGAGTAGATACGTCTGAATTAGATCAGGAAATTACAAATTATGAAAAGCAGTTACGTCAGTTCTATAATGCCAAGGATGTGATTCTTGCAGATATTGATGCGTTGGATTATGAAGACAGACACTACAAAAGAAGAAAATCAGATTTAGAAGATAGACTGTACAAAGCATATGATAAGATGGATGAGATAGAAAATGTCCTTTCAGGTGCGAAGTCAAAGAAATGTTCTATTATGGCTGACAAAGTAACCGGAGATAATATTTATAAAGCTCTGATTTACTTTGAGGATTTTTATGATAAAATGGATGAGAGTGAACGTCGTGAGTTCATGGCAGTGTTACTTGGTAGTGTAAAGATTTAT
>JAZULP010000042.1:0-12357 GCA_045603165.1 Agathobacter sp.
TTATTTTGGATTTGGTGATGAGGCATATCATATAGTTACTAGAAGGGTAAATAATGGAAATGAGATTTTTGAAGAACTAATTTTAGATGAGCCAGGGATGAATGATGTAGAAGTAGATGCGGATTATTATCAAGATTTTGATTTTACAAGATTTGATTAATTTATTTAAAAAGCACATTAAGTTAAGGAGAAATTCGCAAGATTTTCTCCTTAAACTTTTTTTTGTTTCAAAAACTCCGTTAAGTTAAGTAAAAATTTATCTAAAAAAGGCTGACTTTTCAATAAAAATTGTACATAATATAGGTGTAATAACAACAAACGATATGTTAAGTTTGCGTGGCAGAATAGAAAGAGATTGTAGAGTTATGTTAACATTTAACGAAGCAAAGAAAATTGGCATTCAAGCATGCGTAGAAAAATTGGATATGACATTTTGCAGAGCACATAATGATAATTCAACCTCTGCTTATGGCGAAATTGAGTTTGGAGAATTTAGAATTCCAGAATAAGGAAGACGTTAGATAAGAAAAATCCTAGATACCTTTAATTAGAGATATCTAGGATTTTTCAAATTATAGAAGACGTAAACTATGGTAATTTCACAAACTCAGGTTTTCTACCCTTAAATACCGTAAAATACTTAAATCCAGCCTCATTTAAAATAGCAGGTACCTTTTCAAAATCCCATGCCATCTGTTCTGGTGCATGTCCATCGGAACCGATAGTAATGATTTCGCCACCAAGCTCCTTGTAGCGTTTCAAAGTATCTATGGTAGGATGAGGATGACCCAAGCCATATTTCAAGCCAGCTGTATTGAGCTCGATACCTTTGCCTTTTGCGATAAGGGTACGTAGAATTTCATCTATTACATCTGCGTATTTCGCATAGGAATAGTATTTGTTTTTATTTGGGCCATAACGAACCACATAGTCCAAGTGCCCATAAACATCAAAGTCTACATCAGACAGAGTATTTTTCAATGTTTCTTCAAAATATTCCCGATAGCAAGCATCCTCATTACGTCCTTCATAGTAAGGAGGGAAGTAGATATCTATCTGCTTTATCACATGAGTAGAGCCAATAACGAAGTCAAAATTATTATCTTGAATAATCGTTTGGTTTTTGACAGCAAGATATGGCTGTAATCCCAGTTCGATTCCCCAAGCGATATCCAGTTTGTCTGCAAACTGCCTTTGAACCTCCGCAATTTCTTGTTTATAAGCCGGAATATCCAAATCAAATAGGCCTGGTGTTTCTTTATAATCAATGTCCAGATGGTCAGTAAAGCAGATTCCTTGTAAGCCGATGTCACAAGCCCTTTGTGCCATAGCAAAAGGATTTGCTTCGCTGTCGCCTGAAAAATGCGTATGCATGTGCATGTCATACAAAGCTAATTTTTTTAAACTCATCATGTCCCTCTTTAAAAAATGTCATATATTTCATATTTTTGTTTATGATATAGAGGATTGTACTACAAGAAAAAAGGTTTGGCTATGATTTTTTACATAATATTGTGTTAAAGTAACAAAAAATGTATTGAAATAAAAACATTTTGTGAAAGAAATAACAAACTTCCAAATTGATAGTAAAAGTACTTGAACTTTAGGCAAATTTTGGGTACAATGTAACAAGTGTGAGGTAGAGCCTCACAAAGTAAAATCAATTCACATTTATGTAGGAGGAATTTAAAATGGCAGTAAGAGTAGCAATTAATGGTTTTGGCCGTATCGGACGTCTTGCTTTCAGACAGATGTTTGGTGCAGAAGGATATGAAGTAGTAGCAATCAACGATTTAACAAGTCCTGATATGCTTGCTCATTTATTAAAATACGATACAGCTCAGGGTCCATACGCGGGACACACAGTTGTAGCTGGTGAAGGTTCTATCACAGTTGATGGAAAAGAAATCACAATTTACAAAGAAGCAGACGCTAGCAATCTTCCATGGGGAGAATTAAATGTAGACGTAGTACTTGAATGTACAGGTTTTTACTGCTCAAAAGAAAAATCTATGGCACATATCAATGCAGGTGCTAAGAAAGTTGTTATTTCTGCTCCAGCAGGAAACGACCTTCCAACAATCGTATACAACGTAAACCACAAGAACTTAACAAAAGAAGATAATATTATCTCAGCAGCTTCTTGTACAACAAACTGCTTAGCTCCAATGGCTAAAGCATTAAATGATTTCGCTCCAATTCAGTCTGGTATCATGACAACAGTTCATGCTTACACAGGTGATCAGATGATCCTTGACGGACCACACAGAAAAGGCGACAAGAGACGTGCTCGTGCAGGCGCTGCAAACATCGTTCCAAACAGCACAGGTGCTGCAAAAGCTATCGGTTTAGTTATTCCAGAATTAAACGGAAAATTAATCGGATCTGCTCAGCGTGTACCAACCCCAACAGGTTCTACAACAATCTTAGTAGCAGTTGTTAAAGGTCATGTTACAAAAGATGAAGTAAATGCAGCTATGAAAGCAGCAGCTACAGATTCTTATGGATACAACACAGATGAAATCGTTTCATCTGATATTATCGGTATGACATATGGCTCATTATTTGATGCTACACAGACGATGGTAGCTCAGATGGAAGATGGCAATACACAGGTACAGGTTGTATCTTGGTATGACAACGAAAACAGCTACACATCTCAGATGGTTAAGACAATCAAGTACTTTGCTGAATTGGCGTAACCTAACGAGAAAAGTCAAATCTTTTCAAAGCGAGTGGCTTTTCGAGTATATAGAAACACTTAAAGCCCTGCCCAAATTGGACGGGGCTTTTTCTTAAAAATATGTTAGGAGGACATTATTATGTCATTAAACAAAAAATCAGTTGATGATATCAATGTAAAAGGAAAAAGAGTGCTTGTTAGATGCGATTTTAACGTACCTTTAAAAGAAGGCGTTATCACAGATGAAACACGTATTAACGCAGCTCTTCCAACAATTCAGAAGTTATTAAACGATGGTGGTAAAGTGATTCTTTGCTCACACCTTGGAAAAGTTAAAGAAGGACCAAACGAGAAAGAATCTTTAGCTCCAGTTGCTAAGAGACTTTCAGAAAAATTAGGTAAAGAAGTTGTATTCGTATCTGACTACAACGTAACAGGCGAAGCTGCAACAGCTGCAGTAACCGCTATGAATGAAGGAGATGTTGTATTACTTCAGAATACACGTTTCCGTGGCAAAGAAGAAACAAAGAACGGCGAAGAATTCTCTAAAGAATTAGCTGATTTAGCAGATGTATATGTATGTGATGCTTTTGGTTCATCACATAGAGCACATGCTTCTGTAGCCGGTGTTACCAAGTTCATCACAGAAAAGGGTGGAGACAACGTAGTAGGTTACTTGATGCAGAAGGAAATTGATTTCTTAGGAAATGCGGTTGAGAATCCAGTTCGTCCATTTGTAGCAATCCTTGGAGGCGCTAAGGTTGCTGATAAGCTTAATGTAATCAACAACCTTCTTGAGAAATGTGATACTCTTATCATCGGTGGTGGTATGGCTTACACATTTTTAAAAGCACAAGGATATGAAATCGGTAAATCATTAGTTGATAATGAAAAATTAGATTACTGTAAAGAAATGATGGAAAAGGCAGAAAAACTTGGCAAGAAATTATTACTTCCAGTTGATGCTGTAACTATCAAAGATTTCCCAAACCCAATCGATGCTCCTGTTGAAACAGAAGTTTGCGATGCAACAAGCATGCCAGCAGACCGTGAAGGTTGTGATATAGGCCCTAAATCTGCAGCGCTTTTCGCAGAAGCAGTAGCATCTGCTAAGACAGTTGTTTGGAACGGACCAATGGGTGTGTTCGAAAACCCAACGCTTGCAGCTGGTACACTTGCAGTAGCAAAAGCTTTAGCTGATACAGATGCAACCACAATCATCGGTGGTGGTGACTCAGCAGCAGCAGTTAACCAGATGGGTTACGGCGACAAGATGTCTCACATCTCTACAGGTGGTGGAGCTTCTCTTGAATTCTTAGAAGGTAAGGAACTGCCAGGCGTTGTAGCAGCGGATGACAAGTAGAATAATAATATACAGATCCAATATATGACACGATGACTGTGTTAGAAGCCACTCGGAGTACCTAAGTGCGTACACCTTCGTGGTTTCTGCCTTGTCCTAGTGCCATCTATTGAAGCATGGCATGCGAAGGTGTGCTAATAAATAGTGAGGATATATAGAAAATGGCAAGAAGAAAAATCGTAGCCGGCAACTGGAAAATGAACATGACTCCAAGCCAGGCAGTAAAATTAGTAGAAGAATTAAAACCTTTAGTAGAATCTGATACAGTAGATGTAGTATTCTGCGTACCAGCAATTGACATCGTACCAGTTGTAGAAGCAGTAAAGGGTACAAATATTGCGGTTGGTGCAGAAAATATGTACTTTGAAGATAAAGGTGCTTACACAGGTGAAATCTCAGCAGAAATGCTTGTAGATGCGGGTGTAAAATATGTAGTATTAGGACACTCAGAAAGAAGAGACTATTTCAAAGAAGATGATGTAGTTCTCAACAAAAAAGTGAAGAAAGCATTAGAAGCTGGTCTTACACCAATCCTTTGCTGTGGTGAATCACTTGAGCAGCGTGAAATGGGAGTGACACTTGACTGGATTCGTCTCCAGATTAAATCTGACCTTGTAGATGTAAAAGCAGAACAGGTGGCATCTATCGTTATCGCTTATGAACCAATCTGGGCTATCGGAACAGGCAAAACAGCCACATCTGAACAGGCACAGGAGGTATGTGCAGCGATTCGTGAATGCATCAAAGAAATGTATGACGAAGCTACAGCAGAAGCAGTTCGTATCCAGTACGGCGGTTCTGTAAATGCAGGTAATGCTGCAGAATTATTTGCAAAACCAGACATTGATGGTGGTCTTGTTGGTGGAGCATCATTAAAAGCGGAATTTGGTAAAATCGTAAACTATTAATTCCTATAAAGAAATGTAGAATCATGATTTTTAGTCCCTTGGGAGAACGAAATTGTTCTTCCAAGGGATTCTTACTTGTAAAAAGGGAAAGCTTTGTCTATAATAGGGGTGTTACGGATAAATCATACAGAAGAGGGGTTTCTATGAATAAAAAACGCGTTGTTACAGCGTGTATATCCATATTGATTTTAGTTGCAATTGTATTAGGTATATTAAATTATAGTGGGTATCCAATTAATGTTTTCTTGGGAATAGAAAATACGGAGAATACTTCAGAATCATTTTTTGATAAGCATGGTTTTTTCAAACCGGTAAAAGAGGAAACGAAAGTCGCTATTCAGGATATGTCAAAAGCCTTTTCTATTATCATAGAAAAAGGAACAAAGGATTTTTATGAAGGCTATCCAATAGATATATCTTTTTTACATTGGATAAACAATCATTTTGGAAATGAAGTGATTATGGATATTGCATATCGCTTGTATGAAGGATATATGGATACCGATTTGTGGTATCGCATGACTGGCAATTCAATGCATGTTTTGTGGTTAATGTATTGTCAGGATATCAATTATGCAACCTATTATTTGGAAAACGTACATTGGATGGAATGTGCAGATGACAGTACTGTGACTATCGATTTTACAGGAGATATTAATCTGGCAGATGACTGGCATACGATGCAAGCTGCTGCTACCAAGGAGAATGGCATTTATGATTGTCTTTCTGCAGAGATAGTCGGTCAGCTGCAGGGTGCAGACCTTTCCGTTATTAATAATGAATTCGTAATTAGTGATGGTGGTACACCACTGGAGGGCAAGGCTTATACATTTCGTGCAAAAACAGCCAATGTATCATTGCTAGAGGCATTTGGGGCGGACCTTGCCAGCCTAGCAAACAATCACATTTATGATTTTGGTCCTGATGCATTGATGGACACTATACATACCTTGGAAAATAATGGAATAGAAACCATGGGTGCAGGTTCCAATATTGAAGAAGCGAAAACGATTCAGTATTACGTGGCGAATGGAAAGAAAATTGCTTTTGTATCAGCCACGGAAATAGAGCGTTATTATCGCTATACAAAACAGGCGACAGAAACAACACCGGGTGTATTAAAGACCTTGGACCCTACAATTTATAATCAGGTAATTGAAAAGGCGGCGGCAAATAGCGATTTTTGCATTGCCAGTGTTCATTGGGGCGTAGAAGGTACTTATAGCTATTCTGGTAGTCAGTACAGCCTGGCAGAGGGCTTTGTGAATGCAGGTGCGGATGTGGTAATTGGTGGTCATCCACACAGACTACAGGGGATTGAGTACATTGGAGATGCTCCAGTCGTATTCAGTCTAGGGAATTTTTGGTTTTCAACAGGAACTTTATATACCACCATTGCGCAGGTGCAGATTGATGACAAAGGTGAAATTGCACTGCGCATGCTTCCTTGTCTGCAAAAGGATATGACAGTGACTATGCTCTCAGGAGAGGATGCGAATACCTTTTATAAGTTTATGGCAGATATTTCGAAAAATATCGTTATCGATGCCAATGGTTTTATTTACAACACCAAAAATGGTCGAAACAAAGAGCTTTTGGATGGCAATATTCGTTCGGGTATAGGTTATGACTCTTATAGCGGTAGTGTAGATTTAGAAGGCAGAAGCATTGACATTGTAGGTAATTTGCAATAAAATTTGTAAGAATGTGTTAGAATATAAAAGAAAAGAGGATATAGAAATGAGTAAAAAACCAGTTGTTTTAATGGTGCTTGATGGTTATGGATTAAATGAAAATCCAGAAGGAAATGCAATTGCAATGGCAAATACTCCAGTTATGGATAATCTTATGGCAGAATATCCATTTGTAAAGGGGAACGCGTCAGGGCTTGCTGTAGGTCTTCCAGATGGTCAGATGGGCAATTCTGAGGTAGGTCATATGAATATCGGCGCAGGCCGTATTATTTATCAGGATTTAACCAGAATTACCAAGGAAATCAATGATGGTACATTTTTTGAAAATAAAGCATTACTTGCAGCTATGGAAAACTGCAAGAAATACAATTCAGACCTTCACCTTTGGGGACTTCTCTCTGATGGTGGCGTACACAGTCACAATACCCATGTGTATGGTATTTTAGAAATGGCTAAGAAAAATGGGCTGGAAAATGTATATGTTCATGCATTTCTTGATGGGCGTGATACACCTCCAGCATCTGCAAAGGGCTTTGTGGCAGATTTAGAAGCAAAAATGGCTGAAATCGGCGTAGGTAAGATCGCTTCCCTCTCTGGACGTTACTATGCTATGGACCGTGACAACAACTGGGATAGAGTAGAAAAGGCTTACAACGCACTTGTAGCTGGTGAAGGCGTACAGGAAACAGATGCTGTAGAGGCAATGCAGAAATCTTACGACAATGGTGTAACAGACGAATTCGTCCTTCCAACTGTTATTACAGAAGATGGTGTCCCACGTGCAATCGTAAAACCAAATGATTCGGTTGTATTCTTTAATTTCCGTCCAGACCGTGCGCGTGAGATGACAAGAGCCTTCTGTGATGATGCATTTACAGGCTTCGAAAGAAAAACAGGATTTTTACCATTAACCTTTGTATGCTTCAAAGATTACGATGAAACCATTCCAAATAAAATCATCGCTTTTGAAAAGGAATCTATCAAAAATACATTGGGCGAATACCTTGCAAAATGCGGCAAGAAGCAGTTGCGTCTTGCTGAAACAGAAAAATATGCTCATGTGACATTCTTCTTCAATGGTGGTGTCGAAGAGCCAAACGTGGATGAAGCTCGTTTGCTTGTGAATTCACCAAAAGAAGTAGCGACATACGATTTAAAACCAGAAATGAGTGCTCCAGAAGTAGGTGTTGACCTAGTAGAAGCAATCAAATCTGACAAATATGATGTCATCATTATCAACTTTGCAAACCCTGATATGGTAGGTCACACAGGCGTGATTGCTGCAGCAGTAGCAGCAGTAGAGCGTGTTGACAGCCTTGTTGGTGATGCAGTAGAAGCTGTAAAGGAGGTAGGCGGTGTCATGTTTGTCTGTGCGGATCATGGTAATGCAGAAAAAATGGTAGATTACGAAACAGGTAAACCACATACAGCGCATACTACGAACCAAGTTCCATTCATTCTTGTAAATGGAGAAGAAAATTGGAGCCTTCGTGAAGGTGGATGTCTTGCAGATATCGCACCAACACTGCTTGAAATCATGGGATTAGAGCAACCTGTGGAAATGACAGGAAAATCTTTATTAATTAAATAGACAAAATAGAATTATATTTGCAGTAAGAAGTGTTCATACTATGATAGGAAAATTGTTTTCATTTTATCAAATACAGATAAAATGGTTGAAAATGTCAGATTCCTATGCTATACTATCATGAGTTATGAGTTTGAACATAGGAGGTGTAAACCGTGGAAATCTTAAAGACAATTTTAACAATCGTATTTATTATAGTCAGTCTGGTTATTACAGTAGTTATTTTAATGCAGGAAGGTAAGCAAGCAGGTCTTGGTGCTATCGCTGGTGCTGCTGATACTTACTGGGGCAAAAATAAAGGACGTTCAATGGAAGGAATGTTAGTAACAATCACAAAAATCTGTGTTGGAGTATTCCTTTTATTGGCTGTAGTTTTAAATTTAGGAATTTGGTAAAATGCAAAGGCTGTCTGAAAAGGCAGCCTTTTTTCTTTGATAGGAAATTTCTATTTGAGGAGGCATCATGGCATCAGAGTATAAGAGAAGAAAAGAAATGGTATATAAGCTCATTTGCGACGAAATGTATGTTCCAATGAAAATCAAGGAGTTGGCAATTATTCTTGGGGTGAAAAAGGAGCAGCGCCCTGAATTGGAGCAGATCCTTATGGAGCTGATGGAGGAAGGTAAGATTTCTATCTCCAAAAGAGGAAAGTACACCAAAGCCGAAGAATCTCAGATGGTGGGAGTGTTTACTGCACATCCGAAAGGGTTTGGATTTGTGTCTATTGAAGGAGAGGAAGAGGATATTTTTATTCCAGAATCCAAGATAGGCGATGCCCTTCATATGGACAAGGTACAGGTGGTAGTGTCGCCATTTGCGACAGGCAGACGCAAGGAAGGTATAGTTGTCAAGGTGTTAGAGCGTGGCATGAAGCAGATAGTCTGCACCTATGAGGAAAGCAAAAGCTTTGGTTTTGCAGTACCAGACAATCCACGCTTTGGCACTGATATTTTCATTCCAATGGAGCGTTCTAAGGGTGCAGTAAAAGGACATAAGGTGGTTGTAGAAATTACGAAATACGCTCAGCCAGGCAAGAGTCCCGAGGGAAAGGTTGTTGAAATTTTAGGACATATCAATGATCCTGGTACCGATATTTTATCAATTGTAAGAGCCTCTGAGCTACCTATGGAGTTTTCAGAAAAGATTATGCATCAGGTAGAAAATGTGGCGAAAGAAGTATCCGAAGCGGATATGGCAGGTCGATTAGATTTGCGAGATACCATCATGGTAACCATCGACGGAGAGGATGCTAAGGACTTGGATGATGCGGTATCGCTATCTATGGATGGAGAGAATTATATTTTAGGAGTGCATATTGCAGATGTAACAAATTACGTGCAGGAAAAAAGTGCATTGGATGTAGAGGCCTTGAAACGAGGCACCTCTGTGTATCTGGTTGATCGCGTGATTCCAATGCTGCCACATAAGCTTTCGAATGGTATTTGCTCGCTGAATGCAGGGGAGAATCGTCTAGCTTTAAGCTGTATCATGACAATCAATCCAAAGGGTGAGGTTATCGACCATAAAATCGCTGAGACTGTCATTAAGGTCAATATGCGTATGAGCTATACCAGTGTAAAAAAGATTCTCGCAGATAAGGACGAGGATGAAATCGAGAAATATCGTGAGCTGGTGCCTATGTTTGAATTAATGGAGGAATTGGCGGCGAACTTGCGAAAGAAGCGCATGAGCCGAGGTTCCATTGACTTCGATTTTCCGGAAACCAAGGTGATTTTGGACGTAAACGGAAAACCGGTGGATATTAAACCTTATGATAGAAATGTAGCAACTAGGATTATTGAGGACTTTATGCTGATTGCCAATGAAACGGTGGCAGCGGATTATTTCTGGCAGGAAATCCCATTTGTTTATCGTACCCATGATAATCCAGATGATGAGAAAATAAAAAAGCTGTCCACTTTTATCAATAATTTTGGATATACCATTCATTTAGGCGGAGACGAAATTCATCCAAAGGAGCTGCAAAAGCTTTTAGGTAAAATCGAAGGAACGCCGGAGGAGGCACTGATTAGTCGACTGACGCTACGGTCTATGAAACAGGCGAAATATACAACCACTTGTACAGGACATTTTGGTCTGGCGGCAAAATATTATTGCCACTTTACCTCCCCAATTCGACGTTATCCTGACTTGCAGATTCATAGAATTATCAAAGAAAACCTTCGTGGCCGCATGACAGAGAAACGCATAGAGCATTATGATAAAATTCTAAACGAAGTTACAAAACATTCTAGTGAGACAGAACGCCGAGCAGAAGAAGCGGAGCGTGAAACTATCAAGCTAAAGAAAGTTGAATATATGGAAGGATTTATTGGAGAGGAATTCGATGGTGTAATTTCTGGTGTAATGGAATGGGGGATTTTCGTAGAACTGCCAAACACCATTGAGGGTCTGGTGCGCGTAACAGAGCTAAAGGATGACTATTATCATTTTATAGAAGACTCCTATGAAATGGTGGGTGAGAACAGTGGAAAAGCTTACAAATTGGGGCAGAAGGTGCGTGTTCGTGTAGAGAGTGCCGATAGACTGACGCGAACGGTTGATTTTTCTCTGTTGGAGGAATTTTAATGCAACAATTTAGTTGATTTTTCTTGCAAAATCGTTTATTATCGTATGTGGTTGAAGAATAAGTCGCATACGAAAAATGGAAGGAGGATGCCTTCATGGAAAAGAGCTCGAAAAAGCTGATTGCCAACAATAAAAAGGTCTACCATGAATTTTTTTTAGAAGAAATTATTGAAGCGGGCATCGCTCTTCATGGAACAGAGGTTAAGTCTGTTCGTATGGGAAAATGCAGCATCAAGGAATCTTTTATCCGCATTGAAAAGGGTGAGGTGTACATCTATGGGCTGCATATCAGTCCTTATGAAAAGGGAAATATTTTCAACAAGGACCCACTTCGACCAAAGAAGCTTCTTCTTCATAAAAAGGAGATTCAGAAGCTGCTTGGAAAGATTGCGCAAAAGGGTTACACGATTGTACCGGTTGAGGTATATTTAAGTAACGGACTTGTAAAAGTACAAATCGCACTTGCCAGAGGCAAGAAGCTTTACGATAAGCGTCAAGATATTGCAAAGAAGGACCAGAAGCGTGAAGCAGAGCGCGATTTCAAAGTTGCAATGCATTTGTAGGAAGCTGCCGATGGCAGACTCTAAAGTAAGAATCTGGGCTAGTAATGGTTTCGACGGGGATCATGCAGCTGGAGAAGCGAGTCGTATGCAATGCGTCAAATGGCAAACTTAAAATTAAACGCTGAAGAAAATTTAGCATACGCTGCCTAGTAGCAGCAGTCTGACCTAGTGCACCTACACATTAGGACCCAGGCTTCGACTTTGTAGGAAACGACATTGGCAAAGCTTTGAGCCAGTGGGCGTATCATGAAGCTACTAAAGCCGTCAGGGTGTCTGTTCCCGGGCGGTAGAGGGAATGTCAAAGAACCGACTACACTCGTAGAAGTACAGGGAATTGGTTTTCGGACACGGGTTCGACTCCCGTCTAGTCCACTTGAGGAGTCTAAAACAAAATTTTATTGGTTCGTAGGTGGCTTTGCCATGACGATACCATTTAAGGCTCCGTAAACAGGAAGAAACAGAGGATTTACAGTCCTCTGTTTTTTTGAGTACTGTTAGAAGATATTGGTCATAATATATATGGAATAGGGTTTTTATGAAGACGATGCTTTCTCTTTACCAATGGAAATATAACTTGATAGCAGTTTTTGAACTTATAATGTATAAAATGATGTCACCAAGTTGACACATCGCAACAAAATGATGTAATATACAAAAAAGGGATTTTGTCGGACAAAATCCGTATGTTGTATTTGGTAATGTGTTGTGAGATTTTACGTTAGAGATTGAAGTAATTAGTATTACATTTGAGAAGGAAGTATGAATGACAGAAGAAGAGTTACTAGATGAATGCTTACCAATGTTTCCTACAGTGTTTAGAGAAGCTTTAACAGATAAACCTAAATTAAGAAGCAGATTTGTAAAAAAAGTTCAGAAAGAGTATATTGAACTACCAGTTTATAGAGCATTGTGTTATGAAGATAGTATAATAGATAGAGACTTTTTGAGTTATAATGAGTTAGCAATGTT
>JAZULP010000043.1:0-1963 GCA_045603165.1 Agathobacter sp.
GTTTAAGAGATGTTGTTTCTTTTGTGTTCTTCATAAAATAAGACTCCTTTCGCGTATTGGAGCCATCATAGCATAAAGGGGAAAGAAAGAAATAAAAGCTCACGATTCGTGACCTTTTTCTTAGATTTAAAGAAAGTTTTAAGGAAAACAACAGTCCTATTAGCTGCACTTATAAAATTTATAAGTAAACAGGGCGCGAGTTTCTCGCGCCCTGTAATACATCATCCTTGCTTTTGTTTTGCTAACCTAGCTTCTAATTACAAAGTCAGCTTAGGTCAACCATGCATCATATCTAAATCATTTATAAAATTCAATCACATCACAAGCTTTACTTTTCATATTTTCCAATAAGGCATCCAGAATCGTAATTGCTGCCATAGCCTCTACAACAACTACAGCTCTTGGTACGATTATTGGGTCATGGCGTCCTTTAATAGAAACTGCTATTTCTTCTCCGTCCTTGTTGACCGTATTCTGGCTAGAAGCAATCGAAGGAGTAGGCTTAATAGCTACACGCATGGTAAGTGGTGCGCCATCAGTCATACCGCCGAGGGTTCCGCCAGAATGGTTAGTGGCTTTTATGATTTTCTGTGAGCAGCTAGCATCTGCTGTGTCATGGGACATCACAAACGCATCATTATTTTCCAAACCAGTAGCAGTTGTTACGCCAAATCCGTCTCCGATTTCAAAGCCCTTTACAGCTCCGATAGAGAACATGGCTTTTGCCAGGTTTGCATCAATTTTATCAAACACAGGCTCACCCAGGCCTACTGGAAGCCCATTTACTTCACAGTAAATTACTCCGCCAGAAGAATTTTGAGTAGCTAGACATTGCTCCAGATATGTAGAAGCCTCAGCGGCAGCCACAGCATCTGGCATATATAGTTTGTTGTTTGAGATTTCTGTCACATCAAAACGTTCTTTTGCAATTCGCACTGGTCCTATGGATTCTGAATAAGTCAAGAATTCGATTCCCATCTGGTTTAACAATTTTATAGCTATGGCACCAGCTGCTACACGACCAATGGTTTCACGCCCGGAGGAACGTCCACCACCTCGGTAATCGCGGAAACCGTATTTTACATCAAATGGATAATCTGCATGTCCCGGACGATAGTAGGATGCAATCTCACTGTAATCTCTAGATTGTTGATTTTCATTCCACACTACCATAGAAATCGGTGTGCCTGTAGTCTTTCCTTCAAATACGCCGGAAAGGATTTTCACAGTATCGTTTTCTTTTCTAGGTGTTGTGAACTTGGATTGTCCAGGTTTTCTGCGGTTTAAATATATCTGTATATCCTCCTCGCAAAGTGGAAGTCCTGCTGGGCAGCCGTCTACTACCACGCCAATGCCTTTTCCATGCGATTCGCCCCATGTTGTTACTGTAAATAATTTTCCGAATGATGAGCCTGCCATATCTCTATACCCACTTTCTTTATATCATTGCTAGTATTTCCAAAAAGCTTATGTTTTCTCGTACAGAAAAGGCGATGCAAAGCAACTCCTCCCCCTTCCGATAATTTACCATATTTACCTTGACGTTTCAACCTTGCTTTTCTTATAATATTCATAGTCACAGCCTAAGTTTCTTGTATTGATATACATAAGGCGAGGTCAAGCAACTTGTTGCCTCGAGCCGTTGTATATTCAATACAAGAAACGTAGACTTGAGAGAAAATTAAGAAAAGCAAGTTTGAAAGGACATATATATGGCAAAATATGAACTATTAAAAGAAGAAGGCCGTGCGAAGCGAGCCGTCTTCCATACCGTACATGGTGACATTCAGACACCTGTATTTATGAATGTAGGTACTGTTGCAGCGATAAAGGGCGCAGTATCCACCCAGGATTTAAAAGATGTGAAATGTCAGGTGGAATTATCCAATACTTACCACCTTCATGTACGTACAGGCGATAAACTCATCAAAGAAGTAGGCGGGCTTCACAAATTTATGGTGTG
>JAZULP010000044.1:0-16410 GCA_045603165.1 Agathobacter sp.
ACAAACTTTGCGTTTTTTAATCGCCTTTTCGAAAGGAGTTAATGAATTATACCAAAAAACATAATTTAAATTATTGGGAATACGGATAGAGCCTCAATGCGAAACATAAAATATTATCTATCGTTGTTTTACAATAAGAAAAGAAAAAGAGATTAAGATGGCCGTCTAAAAGACGGTCATCTTATACTATAATTCCTTAATTTTCGACAATATATTTGAAACTATATACACACAATGTTATAATTGTTTTGAATTAAAATAAAATTGAAAGGAATCTTATATGAATAAGAAAAAAATTTTGCCAATCCTGGTGATTGTTGGTTTAATCCTTCTGGTTTTACTTTTCATTGCAGGCGGCAAATTAATTGAAAAATTCACCCCAAGTAAAGAACATCTGGACTTGACGGAATATTATGGTATCACCGAAGATTCGCAGGTTGCTATTACTTTAAATCATTCCGTTTTGGATAACTACGCAACCTTGATTGACGGTTATGTGTACTTGGATTACCATTTTATACATGATACTTTAAACTCCACATTTTACTGGGATTCCAATGAAAATATTCTGTTATACACTACGGCAAAGAATGTTGTTTCGGCGGTAGCAGATGCAACACGCTATAATGTTGGAAAATCCTCCAAGGAATATAGCCGTCCCATTGTAAAAGCAACCGCAGATTCTGCATGGGTAGATTTGGAATTTGCGAAAACCTATTCAGATTTTACTTATAACTATTATGATGCTCCAGCCCGTCTGGTTATCAACAACAAATGGGACGAAATCACTATTTCTACCTTGAAAAAAGACACAGAAGTGCGTCTAAAGGGTGGAATTAAGAGTCCAATTCTTTCTGATGCAAAAAAAGGTGATGTACTTACTATTTTAAAAACTGATAAAAAGTGGACGAAGGTTTGCACCGCTGATGGAATTACTGGGTATGTAAAATCCAAAGTCGTTAAGAAAACCAAGACCCAAACTATGGTAAGCGAATATGAGCCAGAAATCTTTGAGCATAAGACATTGGATAACCCAATTAGTCTCTTATGGCATCCTATGGGTAATCAATCAGGAAATTCCCAAATTTCCTCCATCCTTTCTGAAACCAAAGGTGTAACCGTTATGTGCCCTTCCTGGTTTAAGCTGAAGGATAATAAAGGAAATCTAACAAGTTATGCAAGCTCTGATTATGTAAATTACTGCCACAATCATGGTGTAGATGTCTGGGGTATGGTTAAGAATCTTGATCTCGATTCTCCTGACATTGATATTAATTATATTTTGACTCGTACCTCCATCCGCCAGAACCTAGTAAATCAGATTATTGCCCAAGCATTACAATATAACTTAGACGGCATTAACATTGACTTTGAAGAATTGTCAGAAGAAAAAATCGGAGATGGATATATCCAGTTCCTCCGAGAACTGTCTATCAAATGCGAAAATAACGATATCGTTCTCTCTACCGCAGTATATACACCTGCTTCTTATAACACAGTATATAAATATGGTGAACAATCTGATTTCGTAGACTATATTGCTATTATGACTTATGACCAGCACTGGGGACAGCAAAGTGGCGAGGGCTCTGTAGCTGCCTTAAACTGGGTAGAGGAATGTATCAACAATACAATAAACGAAGGAGTTCCATCTGAACAAATTCTTTTAGGGATACCATTCTATACAAGGCTTTGGACTCTCACACCTACTTCGGATGAATCTGCAACAGAGCTTACTTATCAGATTACCCGCGAAAACCTTGGTTTGAACTCCGGTAAGCGCTGGATGGAAAATAATATTGATGAACCTGTTTGGTTAGAGGATTGTGGACAATGGTATGGAGAAATCCAAAAGAATGGCATCATCTACAGAATGTGGCTAGAGGATAATGACTCTATCGAACAAAAACTACAATTAGTTGATAAATATTCTCTTGCCGGCGTTGCATTTTGGAGTAGCGCTTTAGATAATACCAGCATCTGGGATACCATTATTAAATACATCAATTAAATTTCAAACATAAACTCATAATTTTGGCATAGGATATACCAATTGTACATAACAAAAGGTATTTCCTATGCCAAAAATTTTTTATGGAATTATTGCTTCTATTCTTTTACTTATTCTCATTTTTATTTTTACTCAACCATCTGATAACTCACCTTCCTCTACGGAAGATTTATCTACTACCGAAAACTCCACAGAAGAAAATACTGTTAAGAAGGACTATCCTGTTATTGTGCTGGATGCAGGGCATGGTGGCTTTGACCCGGGAAAAGTGGGTATCAATGGAGAGTTGGAGAAGGATATTAATCTCTCTATCGTGAAGAAACTACAGCGCCTATTAGAAGAAGAGGGTTTTAATGTACATCTTACAAGAGAGTCTGACAAACTTCTTGCTCCTGCCAATTCTACCTCACAAAAAAAAGATGATATGATTGCACGTATTGAAATGATTTCAGAGCTCGATCCATTTTTTACTATAAGTATTCATCAAAACAGTTTTACAGACCCTGACTCCAATGGGCCACAAGTATTTTATTATAAAGATTCTGAGCAAAGTGCTACTATGGCGCAGGTCATTCAAGAAGTTATGAATGAATATCTGCAACCGGAAAAGAAGCGTGAGGCACAATCAAACACCAATTATTATCTATTAACAAGAACATCCACACCTACTGTTATCGTAGAATGTGGGTTCTTAAGCAATCCTAAGGAAGCTGAGCTTCTTGCACAGGATGAATATCAAACCAAGGTAGCCAATGCTATCTTTTTAGGTATTCTATCCTACTATGAAGCTTCTACATCAAATCAGACACCGTCTGAATAAAGCTTTCTGCAATATGATATAACCGCTTTGTCTGGACTGGAGTTGCTTCTCCAGTTTCAGACAGAGTCTTTTTCTCAAACTGCCATGCAGAAAGATTTTCTACATAAGCCACTTTTACATCAATTGATTCCTGACTTTGCGCATTCATTTTTTCTACGAATGCATCCAGATTGTCCGCAAAAAGCTGTCTGGTTTGTTCATCTGTAGTCGCAATCACACCAGAGATTCCATTTTCTTTTGCTTCAAAGGAGGCTGCAACTTTTTCCATTAAGGCACCTCTAAAGAAAATATCCACTAAGCCCTTATCAGATTTTCCACGTACAATCTTAAGATTAATACCCGTTACGGTATCACCAGTTTCTACAGGCACAAGAAAACTTTCCTCTTTTGCCTTTTGCTTACATAAGAAGAACTGTTGATTCATAAGGCGTAGGTCTTTTAAATCCTTTACACTGACCGCTTCATCTTCAATAATCATGGTCTGCATAACCTTTTCTGCTACCTCTGCCAATGTCGCTTGTGCTTTTATCATCTCTTCTGGTGTTTTTACAGCTTCACCAAAATTTTGCAGAATCTGATTTTTCATATCTGCAATCATTTCCTGATAATCCAAGCTCTTTCCATCTGTACCAAAGAGCATATCAAATACATTGCTTGGATTTTCCAACAAACGAGAGGCTGCCAAAACATTATTGGCACTGTTCTTCATATCGTATTTTTCCAAAAATGCATATATGTCATCCGCGGCTTCCAATACACTCGTATATTCCTGTGCCAGCTGTGTATGATACTGCTGTTCCAATGCAATACTTGCTTCCGAATCTACCTGCTGTTGCAATGCTTCCAGTAACTTCTCTGGCGTCATGTTTTCCCACTCTTCCAGCTCTGCGAGCTTTTCTGGAGAAAGAACCGCCGCTGCTTCCTTCATACAATTCATCTGGAAGGATGCCATAATTTGTGCATCAATACGTGGCCCCTTTGCAGTTCCTTTTACACCTGCAAACTCATCATTTATAGTGTAATCCATCGATTTTCTGGAGGAACGTGTCGCAGTTAAAAGG
Organism: Agathobacter sp.; assembly: GCA_045603165.1. GTDB lineage: Bacteria > Bacillota > Clostridia > Lachnospirales > Lachnospiraceae > Roseburia. The sequence goes on from JAZULP010000044.1 coordinate 3,893, forward strand.
TTACGCATAGTAATATCAGCTCCTTGGTTTAACAATGCTCCCAAAGCCGCTCCATCGTTCTTTTCTATTTGAGCAATCAGTCTATATATTCCAATATAGCTGTCTCTTTCTTCTGCACTAATCTCCTGATTTTGTTCTAGCTTCCATAGAAATTTGCTGAAACGCTCCTGTTCCTTGTCCCCTGTTTCTGCCTGAATACTTTCTACCACCTGATTCAGCTGACTGATTTCCATATCGAGAGGATTTTCTCCTCTGCGAATGAGCTCCAATGTAGTTGCTGGAGTCAAATTACGGAAAAGCTTCTGCATCTCCATGTCAACATTTTTTATCTCTGTAATATTTTCTACTGTAATTTCTGTCTGGTTATAAGCCAAAATACGAACCGCACGCTGATTCATATTGCTGTCTTCCAAATCTAAATCCTTTAAGATTTCATCGATATTGCCAAATGCCTTCTGAATAGAATCACCCATATCACTTCTAGGTGCAGTCCACATGACTTCATAGCTTTGTAGTGCTGCATCCATAGAAGCTTTTAAGTTGCTACCTATTTGATGTAGATTATTCAGTGTTTCCTCTGAAGAATTCAAATGAAGCGCATAAGCTGGCTGAAATTTTAACTCTTCTACATATTTGGTTGTGGTAGAAAAGATCGTGACATTTTCTTCTGTAGCTTCTACACCAGACTGGGTCATCAAATCCTTGAAATACTGATTTTCCAAATTCTTTAAATTATCTACTAGCTGTTCGAGTGGCTTGGTATCAATAGAAATACCTCGCTTCAAAAGAGCATAGTTTGCCTCTGTTGTCATCGCAAGGCGAGTTTCCTCCAGCTGTCTCTTTGCAGTAATAAATCGAATACTCGTTGACATTTCAACACTTACGGAGACAACCTCTGCCTCTCCACGATTGTTTATCGCTGTCTGCAGGCTTTCGACTGAGATGGTAAGCTCCTGCTCTACACAGTATGCTACATCACAATCTTCTGCAGACATAACCGTGTTCATAGCTGCCTCTGCTCTGTCCGCATAAGAAAAGCCATCCATCAGTACTGCATCCATTGGACGCTTTCCATCACGAATTGCTTCTACAATTCGTCTAATCAGCTGTTGCATATCCAATGGCGCCTCGTCGCCTGCTGATAATTCACTTGAAAGTTGATTTAAACCCTCTAGGTATTTTAAATTAAACACAGTTAATCCAATATTCTTTTGAATTAACCATTTACAGCTTTCCTTGCTATCTTCCGAAATCTCTAAACCAGCATCCTTTATAATCTGCTCTATCTGTTTTTCCAATCCAGAGAAATCTATCGTCTGGGCACTCTGTGTTGAAACTCCACTATGAGCTGCCATGTAGAGATTTTTAATTGTTGGTTCCCAGGCGTTTTTCAACATATATTCTTTGGAAGCATCACTAAGTGGCAATAGCTCCTCTGCTGCCTCAAAAGCCTTTATTCCATCTTCAATATTCGCCTCTGTAATAGGTAAATCCAGCTGCTTCAATGCATGAGCTATTTGGTTCGCTACCGCTTTACTTCCTGTAGCTGCCTCCAATTCTTCTATACTTAAAGAATCTCCATACATTGAAATATCCACTCCTGCTTTTGCCAGAACTGCTTTGATTTTATCGGTTACTGTCAAAATAGCGTGGCTGTCCATATCCATGCTAGAGAACCCCTCTTCTCCCATTTCTGCCAAATCTTCTGCAGAAGCGGTATTGGAAATTACAATCATCTGGTTCTTACGATTTGCAGCAGACATATCCATCTGTGTATCCAACTGTTCTATTAGCGTTTCCTCTTCCTTTCCCTCAGGCTTTTGATATACCGCATTGGGCATAAAATAGCTTCCGCTTTCTGTCATGCAATAAGTTTCCTGCGCCTTACCATAATCAAAAATACCTTCTTGCGAATTTACTGCATCTGCTGCTTGTGATTTGGCATAATCTATGCCATTATGTGTTGTATATTTTTCAATTTGTTTTGTGTGATCTACAAACATAATAAACTCCTTTTGTGGCTCTTACTGTTATATATATCGGCACAAACCTAATTTTCTAAACCGAAAAAGGAGTCATCCATAATAAAACCCCTCTTTACTAAGCTTCACGCCTAATAAAAAGGGGGTTGTCTATGATTCTATACCCTAGAATTTAAATATCGCAACACCATATGGTGCAAGGGGATATGCGAAAGAATACTCTCTTCCATCACATTTGTGTTTTTCTGCTTTGTAAGATTCTTCTCTTGGAGTTGTATCTGTTCCATTATACTTCTGATCTTCACTATTTAATATAAGCTTATAGTTTTTTCGTCTTGGAACACCTACACGATAATTATCTCTAGCTATTGGCGTAAAATTGATTACAAATAACAGATTGTTCTTGCCATCTTTGCTTTTACGAACAAAACTAAAAATACTTCTATCTCTGTCATCTGCATTAATCCATTCAAAACCTTCCCAGCTAGTATCCAGCTCATACATAGCCTTGTTCTTTTTATAAATACGCAACAAATCCTTCATCCAATCATGGATTTTTTTGTGATTCTTATTTTGGAGCAAATACCAGTCTAATTCACGTTCTTCACTCCACTCTTGCACCTGAGCAAATTCCTGGCCCATGAATAAAAGCTTCTTTCCAGAATGACCCATCATAAACGCATAGCCACACATCAGGTTCTTATATTTATCATCCTCAAGACCTGGCATCTTGTTCAGCATAGAGCATTTCAAGTGAACTACTTCGTCATGTGATAACACAAGAATATATCTTTCGCTTGCATTATAACTCATCGCAAATGTCATCTTATTATGATTATCTTTGCGGAAATATGGGTCTAATTTCATATAGCTTAGGAAGTCATGCATCCATCCCATATTCCATTTATAGGTAAAGTTTAAACCATTATCTTTTGCTTTTCCTGTAACTTTTGGCCATGCTGTGGATTCTTCTGCAATCATCATCGTACCTGGATTTCTTCCGAGAATTAATGTATTAATATGTTTGAAGAATTCAATTGCTTCTAGGTTTTCGTTTCCACCGTACTTATTTGCTACCCACTGTCCATCCTGTTTACCATAATCTAAATAAAGCATAGAGGCAACAGCATCTACACGCAATCCGTCAATATGATAGTTTTCAATCCACATAAGCGCACTTCCAATGAGGAAGTTCTTTACCTCATTTTTGCTATAATCAAAAATCTTGGTTCCCCAATCTGGATGCTCGCCTTTGCGGGTATCTGCGTATTCATAAGTTGGCGTACCATCAAAATTTGATAAACCGTGAGCATCTCTTGGAAAGTGAGCTGGTACCCAGTCCAAAATAACACCGATTTTGTTTTTATGGAATTCATTGACCAAATATGCAAAATCCTCTGGTGTTCCATAACGAGAAGTCGGTGCATAATATCCTGTAACCTGATATCCCCAAGAACCATCAAATGGATACTCGGATATCCCCATAAGCTCTACGTGCGTATATCCCATATCTTTGACATATTTCACGAGAGTTTTCGCCAATTCACGGTATGTGTAAAAACCTTCATCTTCTCTTCCTGGATGGCGCATCCATGACCCCGGATGAACCTCATAAATTGCCATTGGCTGCTCAAAGATTTCTTCTTCTTTCGTCGCAGCACGCTTCTCCATCCATGCATCATCTGACCATTTAAAATGATCAATATCTGCTACTACAGAAGCTGTTTCTGGTCGTACCTGTGCGTAAGTCGCATATGGATCAGATTTGTAATGTTTGCTGCCGTCTTTGGCAATAATAAGATATTTATACATAGTTCCATAATTAATATCAGGAACAAATAATTCATAAACTCCCATTGTTGCTGGTTCTACTCTTTTCATTTCATGAGAAGTTTCATTCCAGCCATTAAAATCCCCAATTACGTATACTTGATTCGCATTTGGTGCCCACACATCAAAACAAACCCCTTTTTTCTTGTTCTGACTAACTACATGAGCCCCTAATTTGCGATAAATATCATAGTGTGTTCCCTGCCCGAACAGATAACTGTCCATTTCTGTGAAAAAACTCATACTCCCCCTCCAAAAAATTTATTCGAAATCTCTTTCTGTCAATACAATCTTGTCATCATCCGTATAACGTTTTGCCGTCAATATATTGAAAGCTTTTCGAAGTCCCCAATTTGCTTCTCTCTCAATTGCTTCATCAATAATGTCTTTTACTTCGACCAAAGTTGTTGCCTGATCTAGTCTTTCGATATTGCTGATACGATTATGAAGAGCTAATATCGCCATTTCATCAATTATATAGCCTAACTCGTTTGCATATGAATTAGCAAATAAAATGAGTTCATCATTGGTAAAGATAGGTACGGTTATCACTTCTGTAAATTTCTTTGCAAAACCATCATCGGTAGCCAGCGCTTTGTTTATTCCTGCAGCTGTATCCTCTAAAATAACAAACGTTCCGCTGCTTTCCTGTTCCAATAAAAGGGACAGCGTAACTGCAGCTGCTCTGTCCAGTTCACCAGCTTTCTCGATGATTAAGCAGCCCCCAGCAACTTTCTTCAATAGCTGCTGTATATCTTTTTTATTTAATGCTGCTGCATCGATTTTTCCAATTTTCCCATTTAAACGAGCACATTCTGTCTGCAAAACCTTTACTATACTGGTTGCAAGAACTGTTTTTCCACACCCCTGACAGCCTTGAATAATCAAGTTTCCTACAGAAGAATTTGGTGTTCCATTTAGATTTGCCATAATCGCAGAAAGGGCTTTACATAATTGTGATTCCATACCTTTGATAGGCACAAAATATGAGAAAATAGCCTTCTGCTCATCGGTCAAAGCACTAAGTGGTTCTTGTAGTTCTTCCACTATTTCTTCCGAAACCTCTTCCGCGGCATCTTCATTTGTCAAATCAGCAATTTCATTTTCTACAAAGGATTGCAGTTGTTCTTCAATGGAAGTTTCTTCTATGCTAGGTTCTTCTATAACTGATTCTTCTACAACTGGCTCTTCTGCAACTACTTCTTCTAAAAGTTCCTCTTCTGATGCCACTTCAATAATCACTTCTGCCTGCGAAGACTCTTCCTCCACCATCGTTTCTTCAAATGTTGGAATTACATCTTCCGGTGGTATATTGAGCTTTGGCAAATCTGGCATACGTAAAGTTGGTTGCGTAGATAAGGCGATTTCCATTTCCAACTTCTTTAACTGCTGATCCATTTCTGTGTTTTCAGAACTCAGTCTTGCAATCTCTTTATCTAACATGGAATTCATATTATCAAAGAGCTCTTCTGGCGTTGTAGCAGTTTCAAGCCTTGGAAGCACATCATTCAAACGCACCATGATATCTTCTGCTTCCTGCAATGCTCTTGCTTTTGCAGATTCTAGTTTTCTCTGCTCTGCTTCCTGCAATGCAGTTTCCGCTGCACGTTTGGTTTTCTCCCATTCCTCTAAAACTTCTGTAATCGTCATCTGGCCTGTAATCTGATGTTCTATTAAGGCTTTTTCCTTCATCACCAGACTTATCTGGCCATCTGAATCCTCTCCTAAAAGCTCCTGAAAATTTATTCTCAAAGAACCGTCGATTTCTTCATCCGTTTCGATATGTACAGCAGATTCTTTGGCTGCCAATTCTTCTTCGGTTGGTAATTGAAGATATGGTATTTCCTCCACTATCTTCTTAATATTATCCATGGTTCCCACAACAGTTTCTTTTTCTGTTGCTTCCATAATTTGCTGCATTCCTTTTGCAATTTCTTCCTGCAGATTTGTAGTATTAAAACGGCTTGGATTTAATGTCACCTGCGGAATAACTACAGGTTCATGAATATACTCCCCTGCGCGTTCCATTTCAGCTGCACCAATTACCGTCTTGCCCTCTCTTTCATGGCGGAACTGTCTGTATTTCTCTTCCTGCAACTTGGTCAAAGGCTCATACAGCATCTTCAATTCCAATGCTCTTTCTACATATGGTCCGTCTCCAAACCAGAGAATTAACTCATCGCAGGCTTCGATACATTTATCAATCATTCCTGCTTTATGGTATAAGTATGCCAGCTCAAAGGTCCATTCTTCTGTATATTCCTGATCCTTAAACTCCTCCAGAATAGGAATTAATACTTCATGTGAAGCCCCTTGCGCCTTTTTAATATTGTACATCAAGACATATCTTTGATTATCATGCGGAGCAATATCTACAAATTCATCGTAATATTCCTTTGCTCCCTCAAAGTCCTGCATCTTGATAGCCACTTCTGCCAATCGATAAATAATGGTTCTGCCAATTGGCGAACGATCGTAGGCATTAAGAAGAATTTCCCGACTATCATCGTATCTTCCGACTTTTTCATATACTTCTCCAGCCTTAACCAGAGCATTCACATTTTTCACTTTATTCCAGTTAATTGTATCCGTCAGCTCGGCTGCTTCTTCATTTTTACCCTGTAAAAGCAATTCTTTTATCTGGTCTAATTTTAAACCATATTCGTACTTATCCAATTACGTCACCTCTATCTAAACCTTAGGCAAAACCTAGGCAGTATTTTATCGCATGTTAAAAAAAGTTAGACTAAGCTAGTTTTAGTGTATCATAGGCACAACTCATTGTCAAAAAATAAACCATAAAAAAGGCATCAAATTTGTTGGAAAAACCTTCAAATCTGATGCCAAACTTATTAATCCTTTTCACTCTTTTTTTCTTCTTCAGTAGCTTGGTATTTTAGTTCTTTTGTATTTTCATCAATATAGACTAAATCTACATATTCTTCCGTATTAGTTGAAAGATTTCTTCTCTTCATTCGATATGCGATAACTCGCTGCATTATATAATAAATTACAGCGAATACTGGTACTCCCAGTAGCATTCCAAGGAAACCAAATAATCCACCTGCTATTAAAATAGATGTTAATACCCAGAACGATGACAAGCCCGTGGTATCGCCCAAAATCTTTGGCCCAATGATATTTCCATCCACCTGCTGCAGAATTAAAATAAAAATTGCCAGATATAATCCATGTATTGGACTCTGAATAAGTACCAGTAAAATGGACGGAATTGCTCCAATAAATGGTCCAAAGAACGGAATTACATTAGTAACACCGATAATAAATGCAACCAAAAATGCACTTGGTATTCCCATTAATAAGCATCCAATATAAGCAATTACTCCAATAATTGCGGAATCAATAATTTTTCCAATTATGAATCCCCCAAAAATTTCACTTGACTTTCTTACTGTATCAATAATGATATTCCCTTTTTTCGGTGAGCAAATAGCATAAACAATTTTTTTGCTCTGCCCAACCAAAGTTTCCTGAATAGACATTACATATACTACTACAATAATACCAATAATAAAATTCAGTGTGGTCTTTATAACAGAAAATACACCTGATGTAATCTGAGCAATATACTGCTGCGCCAATGGTATCAACTCATTCTTTGCCCAGATCTCCAATTCTCCAGTTACATTTGTCATAAAATTTCCTACGAGTGTAGCAAAACTACTATCGCCAAGGCCTATTTCCTGGATCCAAATCACAAAAGATGCAATATAGCCTGGCATAGTATCAAACAAACCCATTACACTTGTCACAAGTGCTGGCACCATCATGGCGATTAAAAATGCAATAATAATGAATAAGAAAATAAGCGCTCCTGTAATACTTATTCCTCTCGCTAATTTCTTAGCTTTTTCTTCTTTTAATTTCTTGGAAATCAAAAATTTAAGAGTCGGTTTTTCTATAAAATCCTTTACTGGCATAAGCAAGTAAGCTAATACCAAACCAATAATAATAGGCTCAGCTGATTTAACAAATGTACGAATTATAACCACAATTTCTTCCCATCTGTATAGAACGAAAAAGAATGTGATACACGCAGCTACAGTCAGGAACGCCGTTAAACCCATTTTAAAATAATGATTCCAGGATTGCGTTTTGTTTTTTTCAATTTGTTCTGCTTTTTCCTGCTCTGACACGTTTTCTACCTAGCCTCGATAATAATTAATGAGGCAGCCTTTCAAAATAATATCCTTTTCATCTGGAGTGAGTTCTGCCATCTTCAGCTCAAATTCTTTTAATGCACCATCTTTTGCTACATATGCTTTGAAGTCTGTCTTACCTTCTGCAATTGCAGATTGTATATCTGGAATGAATAAATAATCGAGATTCTCAAATGGTAAGTCACCTTCATTAATAATAAATGGAAGCATACCCCAGTTAATTAAGTTCGAACGATATCTCTTTGTGGCATATTCATTGGCAATATTTGCCCAGCCACCTAATACCTTCTGACAAGATGCAGCCTGCTCACGAGCAGAGCCATCACCCGGTTTTACCGCAAAAATGGTACTACCAAATCCCACATTTCCCTCTCCAACTTCTGGGAACTGTGTATGAATCGCTTCCATTACTGGCTTCAATTCTTCTACTGCCTCTAATGGACACTTGTTTGCTTCTACCGCCTTCTGTGCTTTCTGAATTTCCTTTGCGCGGCTTACATACATAGGGTCTTTTCTTGAAAGTGCAAATTCTGCAAGTCCCAATGGGTTTGATCGGAAAGATGAAGTCTCTCCAGAAGGAATTAACTCATCCGTTGTAGTAACTGGATCATGAATCTCTGAAACTACTTTTAATATCAAATTCTGTGGCAATGCACTCATTGCTGGCCAGTCTTTAATGTTTGGTCCAAAGTGAATTTCCACATCTGGATTTGCAACACCCTTGCTATTAAATACTCTATTTTCATAGATAGATTTGTCAAAATAATATTTTGGTTTTGTATAATTAATATCTAGATCTGTTGCTGCAGTTAAGTATCCCTTGTTTGCTGCTGTCGCTGCGATGGAACGAGCATCCATAAGTGCAACAGAAGAAATCTGTCCATTCTGCACCTTAGATCCTTCACGGTTAGGGAAGTTTCTAGTAGAGTGACGAATCGAAAATGCATTATTTGCTGGCGTATCCCCTGCACCAAAGCATGGTCCACAGAATGCCGTTTTTACAACAGATCCTGCTGCCATAAGTTTTGCAACAGCACCATTCTTTACCAATTCCATGTAAACTGGCGTAGATGCTGGATATACGCTTAATGTAAATTCATCTGCACCGATGGATTTTCCATTTAAAATATCAGCTGCATCACAAATATTTTCAAATCCACCCCCTGCACAACCAGCAATAATACCCTGGTCTACATAGAGCTTACCATTTCTTACTTTGCTCTTTAAGTCAAGCTTCACCTTACCATCAAAACTAACCTCTGCACGTTTTTCACAATCGTCTAAAATATCCATAAGATTTGCATTTAATTCATCTATTGTGTAAACGTTACTTGGATGGAATGGCATAGCAATCATTGGTCTGATTGCACTTAAATCGATTTCAATAAAGCTATCATAATAAGCCACTTCACCTGGATTTAATTCCTTATAGTCTTCTTCTCTGCCATGAATTTCGTAAAATTCTTCCACCTTACTGTCTGTTTTCCAAATAGATGAAAGACAAGTAGTTTCTGTTGTCATAACGTCTACACCAATACGGAAATCTACGCTTAAGTTATCCACGCCTGGACCTACGAATTCCATAACCTTGTTCTTTACGAATCCATTGCCAAACACTTCTCCAATAATAGCAAGTGCAACGTCTTGAGGTCCAACTCCAACAATTGGTTTTCCTGTAAGATAAATACCTACAACTTCTGGCCTATCGATGTCATAAGTTTTATTTAATAACTGTTTTACCAACTCCGGTCCACCTTCGCCTACTGCCATAGTACCTAGTGCACCATAACGGGTATGTGAATCAGAACCAAGAATCATTTTACCACCACCAGCAAGCATTTCTCTTGCAAACTGATGGATAACAGCCTGATGAGGAGGTACATATACCCCGCCATATTTTTTTGCACAGGTAAGTCCAAACATGTGATCATCTTCATTAATAGTTCCACCTACTGCACAAAGACTATTATGACAGTTCGTAAGAACATATGGCATTGGAAATTTTTCCAATCCAGATGCTCTTGCAGTCTGGATAATACCAACAAAGGTAATATCATGTGATGTTAACTTATCGAATTTAATCTGAAGTTTTTCCATATTTCCAGATGTATTGTGTTCTTTTAAAATACCATAAGCAATTGTATTTTCTTTTGCTTCTTCTTTTGAAAAGGCTCGTCCTATCTTTGATGCAACTGCTTCTGTTGCGCCACTTTCTTCTAATACAATTTCTTCACCATGTACTAAATAAGCACCCTGCTTATATAATTTCATTTTCATGTCCTCCTAATTGCTTTCTGTGTAAAATTATATCTGCTTACCCTTTGCAAATCAAGTAAATTTCCATACTTATTGGTTCTACCTACTATTCTTTACTGGAAATTTAAGCTGTGCCATAAACATATCTCTATCTACACAGATTGTAAAGTCTCCATTCATCAGTACCGTAAGTGTTTTCGCTATGGAAAGTCCCAATCCACTTCCTTCCGTTGTTCGCGAAATTTCCCCTCTTACAAATCGCTCGGTCAAATCCATATAGTCTCCATTTGGCACGTCTATATTATATTTTGCAATATTTTTAGTTCGGAAAACAGCTATAATATCCTCCACCATCAATTCCACATAAACTGTCGTATTTTCAAGAGAGTATTTCGCAGCGTTGGAATACAAATTTTCAATAACTCGGTATAACTGCCGTCCATCTGCTTCAATATATACAGGCTTTGTAGGCATTTTCGTTATAATCGTTAAATTTTTTTCTTCGAATTTTTGATTAAATTCGCCACCTGCTTGATACAGTAGCTCCTTAAAATCAATTATCTGCTTATTAAGTTGGATATTCCCCGAGCTAATTCTAGATACTTCTATCAAATCTTCCGTTAAAGTTTTTAATCTCTGGGCTTTATCCGAAATAATTCGTATGTATTTATTTGCTGCTTCACTTTCTATTTCCTCACGTTTTAACAATTCCACATAATTTACAATAGAGGTAAGTGGAGTTTTAATATCATGAGACACATTCGTAATCAAATCCGCCTTCATTTTTTCATTCTTCATCCTTGATTCGACCGCTTCCCTCAGCCCGTTTTGAATACGGTTAATAGCTCTCGCCATTTCTTTTTCCTGTCCATGAAATTGATATATATCCAGAGTTGTTTCCAGTTCCCCTTCCGCAATCTTCTCCAAGGCTTCTTTTATCTTTATCTGCTCCTGCGACTTATGGGATAACTCGTGTATTCCCATTCCGCTTTCATAGTTTACTAGTATCTGCCAGCATTTATAGAGAAAACTATCTGCTTTCATCTGCTTTTTCACCACACGATGTAAAATGGTGCAATAACATATCAACAAAATAATATCTATCAGATACCCGATGATTCCCACTGTTATCATTAATCCTGGCAATGTAAATAAACTTACATCAATGCTTAGCAATCTCCACAACAAAAGTAGACCTATGCTTAATCCCAATATTATAATTACTTCTATATAAGCCTTGTCCAAACCTTTTTTATCTCTTTGCTTTGTTATAATATGACTCTCTTTAACTGAAAAACCAGCCAAGGAGGCAATGCTTCCCAATAAGGCAAAAAACGCCAGCATAAGATATACAATTTCATTTTGTTGTTGTTTGATATGAAGGGCGTAATCATAGGCATAAATACTTATCACTAATGCAACCGTAAATACCTGATGGGATGCTACATATACAAATTTTTTCTCTAATAAACTGATTTTCATAATTAAATCCTTAATTTTCTATCTTGTATCCTACTCCCCAAACTACTTTTAAGTAACGAGGCTCTCTCGGATTGATTTCAATCTTCTCTCGAATATGGCGAATATGTACTGCAACCGTATTATCAGCTCCGATTGCCTCCTCATTCCAGATACTTTCATAAATCTGATTGATAGAATATACTTTCCCCTTATTTTTTACCAATAACAATAAAATGTTATACTCAATTGGTGTCAACTTTACCTCTTCTCCATCTATGATTACTTTTTTTAATTCATCATATATCACCAAGCCTCCTACTTCGTATACATTTTCTTCCTGACTATTATGATTCGAAAGCTGTGTATAACGTCTTATCTGAGACTTTACCCTTGCCACCAACTCTAGAGGATTAAATGGTTTTGTCATATAATCATCTGCACCTATATTCAAGCCTAGAATTTTATCTACATCTTCCGCTTTTGCAGAAAGAATAATAATTGGAATACTGCTTTCTTTTCGAATTTGTAATGTAGCGCGTATTCCATCCAATTTTGGCATCATTACATCAATAATTAGCAAATTTATTTCTTCCTGTTTTAGTTTCTCTATTGCATCTTCTCCATCATACGCCTTATCCACCTCAAACCCTTCCTGTTGTAAATATATTTCAATGGCATCTACAATTTCTCTATCATCGTCACATACTAATATTCTCATAATCTTCACCCCTGACTATATTTTACAATTCTTAACATTTTCATTTTATCAAAATTATAAAGAAAAAACTCTTAATAATATATAAGTCGG
>JAZULP010000045.1:0-35251 GCA_045603165.1 Agathobacter sp.
TTCTAAAACTGTAGTGGTCGGAACGTGGTCCTCATAGACGCCTCGTCTTCCATCAATTGTTGTAAATTCCAAAAAGGTTCCTTCTGCATTGAAAAACTCACCTTCCGGTTTGATAATCCGAATTTTCATTTACAACACCTCTATTTCACACGCGCAAGAACATCATCAATGTTACCTGCATTCAAGAAATGACCTTCTGGAATATCATCGTGCTTTCCTTCTAAGATTTCACGGAAGCCACGGATAGTTTCAGAAATAGGAACATATTTACCTTCAAGACCTGTAAACTGTGTAGCAACTGAGAATGGCTGAGATAAGTATCTCTGAATCTTTCTCGCACGGTTTACAACCAGTTTGTCGTCTTCAGATAATTCATCCATACCAAGAATTGCGATAATATCCTGTAATTCTTTATATTTCTGTAAGATTTCCTGTACATCACGAGCTACTTCAAAGTGTTCCTGTCCAACAATATTTGGATCAAGGATACGGGATGTAGAACCAAGTGGATCTACCGCTGGATAAATACCAAGAGAAGCGATAGAACGGTCCAATACGGTAGTCGCATCCAAGTGTGCGAATGTAGTAGCTGGTGCTGGGTCAGTTAAGTCGTCCGCAGGAACATATACCGCCTGTACGGATGTAATAGAACCATTCTTGGTAGAAGTGATTCGTTCCTGCAGCGCACCCATTTCTGTCTGAAGTGTTGGCTGATAACCTACTGCTGAAGGCATACGTCCTAAAAGGGCGGATACTTCAGAACCAGCCTGTGTGAAACGGAAGATATTGTCGATGAATAACAATACATCTTTTCCGCCTCTGTCACGGAAGTACTCTGCCATAGTAAGACCTGTAAGAGCAACTCGCATACGTGCTCCTGGTGGCTCGTTCATCTGACCGAATACCATGGTGGTTTTATCAATAACGCCAGATTCTTTCATTTCATAGTAAAGGTCATTACCTTCACGAGTACGCTCACCTACACCTGCGAATACAGAGTATCCACCGTGTTCGGTAGCGATGTTATGAATCAGTTCCTGAATAAGAACTGTTTTACCTACACCTGCACCGCCGAAAAGACCGATTTTACCACCCTTCTGATATGGGCAGAGAAGGTCAACGACTTTGATACCGGTTTCTAACATTTCCTGTGATGTAGCCTGTTCTTCAAATGCTGGAGCCGGTCTGTGAATTGACCAGTTTTCATCTGTTGTTGGAGGCTCAATCTCATCTATTGGATCACCTAATACATTGAACATTCTTCCCAATGTATTTTCGCCAACTGGTACTGTAATAGGAGCACCGGTTGCGATGGCATCCATTCCACGAACCAAACCATCAGTTGGTCCCATGGCAATACATCTTACTGTATCATCACCCAGATGCTGAGCAACTTCTACTACTAATTTACCGCCCTCTTTTAAGGGTACTTCAATAGCGTCGTTGATTTCCGGCAAGTTGCCTTCTGAAAATTTAATATCCAGAACGGCACTAATAATCTGTGTGATTTTACCAACATTATTATTTGCCATTTTTGCTTTCTCCTTACTATTAATTGATTGCATTTGCTCCGGCTATAATTTCCGTAAGCTCCTGCGTAATCGCGCCCTGACGAGCTCTGTTAAACTTCAGTGTCAAATCACTAATAATTTCATCTGCATTGCTGGTAGCAGAATCCATCGCCTGCATTCTCGCTCCATTTTCACTGGCAACTGACTCTACGAGTGCACCATAGAAAAGGCTGGTTACATATTTTGGAATAATTAATCCTAATGCTTCTTCTGTGTTTGGCTCGAAATTCATCATAACATTTTCATCAGCCTCTGCCTCTTCCATACCGGATGCTTCTACTGGAAGTAGTTTAATCAAGGTAGGAATATGCGTTACTGTGTTTTTGAAATGTGTATATGCTAAATAAATTTCGCCAATCTCACCATTTGCAAAGGAGTCAAGGACTACCTTGCAAAGCTTCATAGCATCGTCATAGGTTGGGTCGTCCATAATATCAGAACGATTTTCTTTGATATTGTAACCACGACGTGATAATGCATCATAACCCTTAGAACCTAATGCATAAATATCTAAGTCTTCTTTCTTAAAATCCCCATTTGTAATAAGTTTTACAACGTTTGCGTTATATCCGCCAGCGAGACCACGATTGGAGGTGATAACAATCACTGCTTTACGTTCGGATTCACCTGCTGTCAAATATGGGTGGTTGATATTTCCACTCTTTTTCATCATGGAACTTACTGTTCTATACATCTGGTCCGTATATGGGTTTGTTTTTTCAGCTCTGGTTCTTGCTTTCTGCAATTTAACGGTAGAAACCAGCTTCATAGCTTTTGTAATCTGCTGGGTGCTTGTGACACTGTTTTTTCTACGCTTAATGTCGCGCATGGAAGCCATTTCTTACACCTGCTTTCTGCCGTTTTATTTGAATGCCTTCTTACATTCTTCGATTGCTTTTATAAGTGCTTTTTCTGTTTCTTCGTCGAGTACCTTTGTTGTACGAATTGCTTCTGGAATTTCTGGATATTTGGTTTCCACATATTCAAACAATTCTGCTTCAAAACGCAGAACATCATCCACTTCGATATCTAAAAGATGTTTCTGAGTTGCTGCATAAATAATAATTACCTGTCTTTCAACTGGCATTGGTTTGTACTGTGGCTGTTTGAGCATTTCTTTGATGCGGGCACCCTGTGCTAAACGCATTGTAGTATCTGCATCAAGTTCAGAACCGAACTGGGCAAATGCTGCAAGCTCTGTATACTGTGCCAAGTCACCACGGATTGGTGCAGCAATCTTTTTCATCGCTTTAATCTGAGCAGATCCACCTACACGGGATACAGAAATACCAGCGTATACAGCTGGACGGAAACCAGCGTTGAATAACTCTGTTTCCAAGAAAATCTGTCCGTCTGTGATGGAGATAACGTTTGTAGGGATATACGCCGAAACGTCACCTGCCTGTGTTTCGATAATTGGAAGAGCGGTTAAGGAACCTCCGCCTAGCTTGTCAGACAGACGTGCTGCTCTTTCTAATAATCTGGAATGTAAATAGAATACGTCACCTGGATAAGCTTCACGTCCTGGTGGTCTCTTTAACAGTAAGGATAAGGTACGGTAAGCGGCCGCATGTTTACTTAAGTCATCATAGATAACTAATACGTCTTCACCGTTTTCCATCCATTCTTCACCAATTGCGCATCCTGCGTATGGCGCAATGTACTGAATTGGTGCAAGTTCACTGGCTGTAGCTGCTACAACTGTAGTATACGCCATAGCACCAAACTGCTCTAATGTGTTTACAATAGAAGCTACTGTAGAAGCTTTCTGCCCGATAGCAACGTAAATACATTTTACACCCTGGCCTTTCTGGTTAATGATTGTATCGATGGCAATAGCAGTTTTACCTGTCTGACGGTCACCGATGATAAGCTCACGCTGGCCACGTCCGATTGGAATCATGGAATCGATAGCTTTAATACCTGTCTGTAATGGTGTATCTACTGATTTACGAGCGATAACACCAGATGCAACTCTTTCTACTGGACGGAACTTATCAGATTCGATAGGTCCTTTACCATCAATAGGCTGTCCAAGTGCATTTACTACACGTCCTAACATTGCATCTCCAACTGGAACTTCTACTACACGTCCTGTAGTTTTAACGGTATCACCTTCGTTGATATTCTTTTCGGCACCGAGTAATACTGCACCAACGTTATCTTCTTCAAGGTTTAATACCATTCCATATACTTCACCAGGGAATTCCAAAAGTTCACCCTGCATTGCGTTTTCCAATCCATGGATACGTGCAACACCGTCAGCTACCTGAATAACAGTACCAACGTCGGCTACTTCAAGCTGGGAAGCGTATCTTTTAATCTGCTCTTTAATCACAGAACTGATTTCTTCTGGTCTTAAATTCATGGAGCGCATTCACCTACTTTCAACTGAATATTGGATAATTCTCTGGTTAAATCATAAAGTTTTGTCTTAATACTGCTATCAACAACACGGTCACCAATTCGAATTACCATGCCGCCGATTAAATCGGCATCTACACTATAGTGCATTTCGAATTCCACATATTTTGTGGTTTCTAATAATCGTTTCTCGACTGCTTTTTTCTGTGCATCTGTCAATTCAATAGCAGAGCTTACATAAGCAGTTCCGATATTTTTGTGTTCTTTTACACAATTGAGGAAATAATTTAAAACGTCATCGATCTCCTGATAATGGCCTTTTTCTGTCAGCATATGCATAAGACCAGTAAGTTCTGTAGATACACGACCTTTAAAAATATTTTCCACAAGTGCAACTTTTTCTTCTTTTGAAACTTTCGGATGATTCATGATTTTGCTAAGGTCCTGGTTTTCTGCCAGTGCATCAAGCACTACCTCAACCTCTTCTTGTAATGAATCAATCTTGTTTTCTTCCAGGGCCAGCTCAAACAATGCATCACCGTATGTTTTTGATACTAGCTTAGCCATGTTGAATCACCCATCTCTTTCAATGTCTCTTCTACCAATGTATCCTGAATCGTTGTATCAATAGAAGTAGACACAACCTTCTGTGCCATTAATGATGCAACTGTAATGATTTCTTTCTTTACATCATCCATTGCATGTTTCTTTTCAAGCAGAGCTTCTTCCTGTGCATGTTTGATAATGCGGCGAGCTTCTTCTTTTGCCTCATCAATAATTCTCTGTTCATTTTTCAAGGCTTTCTGACGAGCTTCGCTAAGAATTGCTTCTGCTTCTTTTTCAATATTTTTCAGCTTGCTTTCATACTCGGCTTTCATTGCCGCAGCACTTTCTGATGCATCCTTCGCATCAGAAATATCTTTTGCAATACGTTCCTGTCTGTCCTGTAACAGCTTTCTAGCTGGGTTAAACAATAGGAAAGACATAATCCAGAAAAGTACAAATATGGCTGCTGCCATAAGCAAAGTATTGAAAAGCAGCTGTGCGTCTAAGTTAAATAAAAATGTTTGACTTGCCAGCAATTCTTTACTCTCCCTTCATTTTCTAAATGAAACTAAATCTTAGCCTAATGGTTTTACGAAGAGTAAAAGTAAAGCGATAACGAGTCCGTAAAGACCTGTTGTTTCTGCTACGGCCTGTCCTAGTAACATAGTAGACATAATCTGTCCCTGTGCACCTGGGTTACGTCCTACTGCTGCTGCACCGTGACCAGCTGCGATACCCTGACCAACACCAGGTCCGATACCTGCGATAACTGCTAAGCCTGCACCGATTGCTGAACATGCTCTAATTAAATCCTGTCCGTTAATATCCATAATGTAAATCCTCCTAAAAATATAAATTTCATTCTCTGTTTATGCATAAGCTTCATCCAACTCTGCTAAAACAGTTGGTTACTAATCTGCATTTCCGCATGCATCTGCGATGTATGTCATAGTCAACATACAGAATACGTATGTCTGAATTGCTCCTGAGAACAAGTCAAAATATACGTGTAGTACACCTGGCCAGCCGATTGCTATGATTTGCAACAATCCATAAATCAGTGCCATGATAACTGTTCCTGATAAGATGTTTGCGAACAAACGAAGTGATAACGAAATTGGAACAGCAATATCACTGATAATGTTGATTGGCAACCAAATAGGTAACCATGGTGGCAATGGCGAACATTTTCCGATCCATATCTCTTTCAAACTTTGATGCTTAAATGTATTGATGTGAATCAGACTAAATGTGATGAGACCTAGGCAAAGTGTTGTACCAAAATCTGCCGTTGGTGGTCTTAAACCAAATAACCCGGAAATATTACTCAACAGAATAAATATAAATATCGTGCCGATATAATTGATAAATCCTGGAGCCCATTTCCCCATCGAACCTTGAACCATGCCCTGAAGTAGTTCTACGATAAGTTCAATTACATTCTGAAACATATCTGGAATTTCTGTGGCCTTTTTCAATTTTCGATTTGCTATAATAGCGAAAATAATCATAACCGCCATAACAATCAAAATGCAGGCATGAGATGTCGTAATCCAAACAGTTTGACCTAGAAATTCTATAGGAATAATCCCATGAATCATAAAATCAATGTTGGAAGAATCCGACAATAAAATCGCTTGATTCACATAGTCACCTCCTTATCCCTTTTTTCACTATTTTCATCATAGGAAGCCGCATCATCTCTTCCTTTCAATTTGTTAACAAGCTTATTCAAAAGTGGTTGCATATAAGCTGAAATCTTAAGTCCAAACACTCCCAAAAAGGCGGTAAACAAATTACCGAATTCAAAATAGCCCAATATGAAAAACAGGATTGCTACCATAAGGTAGCGTAGCATTGATTTTGCTACAACCCGCTTATTGGCATTTCCTTCTCCATCGAAAGTTACTGCATCGTAAATTACAACCGCAAGATTTATACCCATTCCGATGGCAATCACTATTCCATACCATAGTCCGATGGAATATCCAAGTTTGTCTTCCACAAACCATACTCCAGCAAGCTGGATAATAAAACCATATATTAAGATACCTGCTACCAACCCTGGCAACGAGGGATTAATCCTTTTTAACATCGTTCTCCTTCTTTGTACGTCCGTTACTTTTTTTCAGGAACTTCCTAGCCATTTTAAAAATACTATTATAGCCTGCCAAAGCTCCCACAAAGAATAAAGGAATTACTATCCAATCCATATCAAATTTATCGCCAATCCAAACTCCCAAGGCGACCATTGCTCCGATTGGAACCAGCATATTGATACCAAACTGCATGACCATGGAAAAGGCTTCTGCAATTTCTCTATTATTATTTTTTTTCATAATAATACCCTTTTCAAACGCAAAGCTTACTCATTATTATATCATTTTTACATATTTTGTCTATAAAATTAAATCGTTATATCTTTAATTATGACAATTTTTTAACGATAAATAATTAAGAATTTAAAATCTTTACCATTTTTTTAATGGATTTTCGCAATGTCTCGTAACATAATCCATAGGATTGCAGTGGACCACCATAGGGATCTAGAATCTCTAATTGGTCTCCAACAAAATCGGTTAATACATATACATTTTCTACATTTGTATTCTCGTATTGCTCCAAAACTTTTTTTCGGTGCTTTTGTTCCATGGTAAATATCAGGGTATTTTCTGTGATATCCTCATTCGTCAGTTGCTGGGAAATAAAATTCTCCAGATTAATGCCATTGCTGATAAGCACCGCCTCTGCTTTTCCGTTCATTGGCTCTGGAAAAGAAACTACAAGACCTCTAGCCAGAACTTCTACTTCATATTTTAGTGTGATGTCCTTTAAAATGCCCATTGCCATCGGCTCCCGACAGGTCCCCGAACGGGCGACAAAAATAATTCTCTCTAGTTTTTCCATATGATACCTCGTGCATTTATACGTGAATTACATGATGAGCTGCTGCTTTTAAGAGTCTGTTCATAATAGCCTGTCCAATTCTAGGCGTTTTAAAGCTTTCGGAGTAAATCACCTCTACGTCTAGTTTGTCACAGTCTCTCAAAATCTTATACATATGTTTTGCAATAGAATCCTCATCATGTCGTTGGCCTATACTAAGAACAATATCTGCCTTATAGGCTTCTTTGGTTTCTTCTGTGGCAATGACGGCTACTTTCTTTCCTTCTGTATGAGCAGTCTGTGTCAGTGTGTTGATTTTGTCTATCACTGCATCTTTTTTTCCGTCTACAATCACCATATCCGCTTTTGGTGCATAGTGCTTGTATTTCATGCCTGGTGCTTTTGGCTTCGTGATGTCATCGGAGGCAATGATTCCTGGATCCATAATAACCTCTTCTCCTAAAACTTCAGAAAGCATTTCTGGAGTAATATACCCTGGGCGAAGCACCATAGGGACGGGTTCGGTTAAATCGACAATAGTAGATTCAATGCCGATACCTACAGGTCCACCATCTAAAATCATGGCAATGCGTCCGTCCAAATCGCTTTGTACATGGGAGGCTTCAGTTGGGCTAGGCCTTCCAGAGGTATTGGCACTTGGTGCTGCAATCAATTTGCCACTTTTGCGTATAAGCTCCAATGCAACCGGATGATTTGGCATACGAACTGCAACGGTATCTAACCCGCCTGTAGTAGCATAAGGCACTTCTTCTTTTTTCCATACAATCATAGTAAGTGGTCCTGGCCAGAATGCGGCTGCCAGTTTTCTCGCTTGTTCTGGAATCTCTTTTGCAATTCGTTCCAAATCAGAAACCTCTGCAATGTGAATAATCAGTGGATTGTCTGATGGACGACCTTTCGCTTCGTAAATTTTCCTGGCAGCTTCTGGATGGAGTGCATCTCCTCCCAAACCATATACGGTTTCTGTTGGAAATGCTACTAGCTCACCTGCCGCAATGAAATCACCTGCCTCCTGTATTTGGGCAGAATTCATGTTGTCTATGTCTATTTCATAAAATATTGTTTTCATTTCTTTTCTCCAAAATTGTTCTTTTAATTATAGTATTACTGAAAAACCTTGTCAATAAATTAACAAAACCAGAGACATAGACTTGCACTTTTCTATGTTTTGTACTAAAATGGCTATAAGTCTAATGACTTAATAATGATCATTATTTTATAAGGAGGAACAAAATTATGGCATATGTTATTTCTGACGCTTGTGTAAGCTGTGGAACATGTGAAGGTGAATGTCCTGTAGGAGCAATCTCTGCTGGTGATGGACAGTATGTTATCGACGCTGATTCATGTGTAGATTGTGGTACTTGCGCTGGCGCTTGCCCAGTTGGTGCTATCAACGCATAAGATGCACATAAAATATTTAAACGCCTGCCAACCTACTGGTTGACAGGCGTTTTCTTATTCGCTTTCTTTTTCTTAAAGAACGCTTTCTTTTTCATATTTCCACGAATAGCTGCATCTAATTTTCGATAACGTTCTTCCTGTGCATTATCCTGCTCTCGCATCAGATAATTCATCTCTTTCAACACCAGCTCCTGAACATCTCTTCCTATGGTCTGGCTCAACTCTTCGTTGTTTTGTGCGATGGCTTGTCCCACAATGTCACTCATAAGTTCACGGAACTGACACATACGCTCCTCCGCAGTAAGGGCAGATAACGTACCGGCAACCTCTCTTCTGCTTATACTCGGTGCCTGCTGTACGGATTCTGCCATCTGGATAGGTGAAGTTCGTTGCAGTTCCTTTGTGTTTTCCATCTTTGCGTCTTCTATCTTTCCGCTATGTAAGATCATGCGTATCGCCCTTAATTGATAGCCCTGGTCTTTTAAATCCTTTATCCTCTGAAATTCCTTGATATTCTCTCGTGTGTAGTATCGATGTCCCATCTCATTTCTGGGGATGGTTAAATCGAGTTCCTCTTCCCAGTAACGTAACACATGGGTTTCCACATGGACCATGTCGGCCGCGTCAGAAATCATGTAACGTACTTTCTCCACATCGACTCCTCCTTGTTTCTAAATTGCCTCGGTGTTAAAAAACAACCTCTATAATTATTATAGATATTGTCCCATACGGATTCAAACAAAATCGCTCGCCTTATTCTCTTATAATTCGACTTCGTTTTTATATACACTCTTAATGTTCGAGGTTTGCGAACTTGGTGTACTCTGGTAACCAAGCCAAGTTTATCGTGCCAATAGGGCCGTTACGCTGTTTTGCAATGATAATTTCCGATATGCCCTTAAGCTCCGTATCCTTATTGTAGTAATCATCACGATAAATAAACATAACAACATCGGCATCCTGCTCAATGGCTCCAGATTCACGAAGGTCAGACATCATTGGTCTGTGGTCTGGTCGCTGTTCAACAGCTCGTGATAACTGAGACAGTGCAACTACTGGGACGTTCAATTCTCTCGCCAATCCCTTTAAGGCGCGAGAAATATCAGAAATTTCCTGCTGACGAGACTCGGAGCCTCGACCAGAGCCTGTCATTAACTGTAAGTAGTCGATAATAATGATATCTAAGCCATGCTCCAGCTTATATTTTCTACATTTACTACGTAGCTCATTGATACTAATACCTGGGGTATCGTCAATGATAAGCTTTGAGTCGCCAATGATACCTGCTCCTTCTACCAGTTTTTCCCAGTCTGCGTCGGATAAGTTCCCTGTCCGCAGTGCCTGCGCATCTACTCTGGCTTCCAAAGAAAATAGACGGTTTACCAGCTGTTCCTTTGACATTTCTAGTGAAAAAATTGCTACGCTTTTTCCTTCATGGAAGGCCACATATTGGGCAATGTTTAATACAAAAGCCGTTTTACCCATAGATGGTCTTGCAGCTACCAGAATCAAGTCGGATGGTTGCAAACCCGCGGTTCGATAATCCAAATCCAAAAATCCTGTTGCAATCCCCGTTACCGTTCCAGTCTGCTTGGATGCTTTTTCGATTTTTTCGAGGGCATTCATAACAACCTCTCGAATTGGTACAAAATCACCGCTGGTTCTACTACTAAGCAAACCAAAAACATCTTTTTCTGTTTTATTTAAGACACTGTCCAAAGATTCCTTCCCAGCATAGCATTCATTTTCAATATCCTCTGTAATTCGGATAAGTCTTCTTTTTACCGCATTCTCCTGCACGATCGTAGCATAGTATTTTACGTTGGCAGAGGTCGGTACCGAGGTAAGGATATCTCGAACGAATTCCAAACTGGATATTTCCTGTGGAACGTCCTTTTCTTTTAATTTATTCTGTAATGTTACCAGGTCAACAGGCTGATTGGCTTCGTACAGCTCCTTCATGGCTTCAAAAAGAACTCCATACTGCTGATGATAAAAATCATCCTTTTGCAGCAGTTCTGTGGCAGTTGTAATGGCATCCTTATCCATAATCATCGAACCAATAACCGACTGCTCCGCCTCAAGACTGTTTGGCATGATACGTTTGATAATTCCTTCTTCCAAAGGGGATTCCTCCTATCCTTCCACAACCTGTACTGTTAGCTTAGCTATAACCTTCTGATGAAGCTTTACAGGAATTTCATAGGTTCCTAAAGCTTTAATTGGGTCGTTAAGCTGCATTTTCTTTTTGTCTAAATCCAGATTGGTCTGTTCTTTTGTAGCAGCTACAATTTCTTTCGTAGAAACAGTTCCAAAAAGTCTTCCCCCGTCGCCACATTTTACTTTCACAATTATTTTCTGTTCTTCTACGATCTTGCTAAGTGCCACGGCTGCTTCATACTGCTCCTGGGCAACTTTTGCTTCATGCTGCTTCTGAAGCTTTAAGTCATTTAAATTCTTGGCGTTGGCTTCTACGCCTAATTTCTTCGGAATAATCGCATTACGTGCATAGCCATCACTGACATTTACGATGTCTCCTTTTTTACCAAGAGATTTTACATCTTCTAATAAAATTACTTTCATTTATTCAATATCTCCTTCTCTAAGCATCTCATCCAAAGTATCCTTGATAATGCGTTTTGCGGACTCAATGGTACAATCCAAAAGCTGAGCTCCGGCTACATTCAGGTGTCCACCACCACCGAGACGCTCCATAATAATCTGTACATTAATTTCGTCAATAGAACGTGCACTCACAAATATTCTGCCATGATATTCGGTTAACACAAAGGTTGCTTTAATACCGATTACATTTAACAATTCGTTGGCAACCTGTGCACCAACGATGGTTGGGCTTTCCAAATCCTGTGTAGGACAGACGGAAATGGCAAATGCATTTCGGTATACCTCTGCATTGCATACAGCCTCTGCACGAGCCTTATATGCCGACATATCATTACGAATCATCTTACGCACACGATTAACCTCTGCACCAGAACGTCTGAGGTATGCTGCTGCTTCAAAGGTTCGTACACCTGTCTTTGTCATAAAGTTGTTCGTATCTATCAAAATACCTGCGTAGATACAATCTGCTTCCCTCGTATCTAATTTAAAGCCTTCCTGGAAATACTGGAGTACTTCTGCTACCATTTCACAGGCACTAGAAGCATATGGCTCAATATACGACAACAGTGGGTTTTCGATAATTTCACTACCCTGTCTATGATGGTCTAATACACAGATGTAATCTGTTTTTCTCAAAATCTCTGGACACTCGGTATAGCTTGGCTTGTTGGTATCTACTACCATAACCAAGGTATTACGACCTGTCATATTTATTGCTGCTTCACTGTCAATAAATAAATCTTCCGGATAACCATTTTCTGGCTTAAATAGGTTCATCATCGCTTTGACAGAAGATGTTGGATCATTCACAACAATCTGTGCCTTCTTTCCTAGCACCTTGGCTGCACAGTAAATACCAATACCCGCACCAATGGAATCTACGTCCGAAATACTGTGTCCCATAACAACTACATTGTCACGACCTTCCATGATTTCACGAAGAGCCAATGCTTTTACACGCGCTTTCACTCGGGTATTTCGTTCTATCTGCTCGGTCTTTCCTCCATAATAGTGGACAAGCCCTTTGATTTTCACAACTGCTTGATCCCCACCTCGGCCCAAAGCCAAATCAATGGCAGAACGGGCATAGGAATAATTGTCGTTGTAGCTGTCCCCTTTTATACCTACACCAACACTTAATGTAACCGCCATTTCATTACCCACCTTGACGGTTTTGACATCCTCTAGAATACTAAACTTGTCTTCCTCTAGCTGATGGAGATATTTGTACTTGAATACGATAAAATACTTGTCTTTTTCTATCTTACGGACTAATGCATCTACATTGGAAAAATACTGATTTACCTTACGATCGATTAGCGCCGTCAGAAGAGAACGTTTCACATCTTCAATGCTTGCAAGTGCTTCATCATAGTTGTCAATATACACCAGTGCTGCCACCAGCTTCTGCTCAATATTTGCAAGCTTATATTCATTTAGCTCAGTTTCTTCAAAGAAATACAAGGCTGTCATGTATTCATTTTCTGGGGTGACGTCAAAATTGATGCGTTCCTCCATCATCGTATCAAAAAAGATACGGTGAATGGATACTCGATAGTCCTTTTCATCATGTTCGACTTCAATTTCTGTGAATTTTACATTCTTTAATAAAAATTCCTTTGTGACAGACGGAAATAGAGAAGTAATTGACTTGTGATATTTTTTATCTATCCTCGTCATTTCGCGGAATCTTTCATTGCTCCAAAGAATTTTCCCACTACTGTCCAAAAGTACGTATGGAATTTCAAATTCATTCAGCAGCTTTTTCTGTACTGTAGAATACTGCGTGGCAAAGCCAACCATTTCTTGTACAAGGTACTGTTGGTTCAAGGTATAAACTATCCCTGTGGATGTAGCGAAAATCACAATAAAAATAGATACAAACACACCACTTTGAATGTCATATACATAGACTCCAACATTTAACAATGCCAATATAATTGTTATAATGAACGGCCAATTAAAAAAGACGCCTAATCTACCCTTAAACTTAATTTTTTGATTCATAAAATTACCTCCTCAAAAAAATACGATGAGACAATTCACTCCCCTGAATTTAACTGATAGTTAATCATAAGTATATCATTTTTCCGTTTGTAAATAAAGTATTTTCCGCATAAAAAGAAGGGCCACCCATATGTTGGGTAGCCCTAAAATTATAAGCACAATATCTATTATTTTTCTTCTGCAACCTCTACAATTGATTTTGTCAAACCAGCAATTCCTTGAATCTCTGATGGAATAATAATCTTGGTAGCTTTGCCATCTGCAGCTTTGGCAAATGCTTCTAAGCTCTTTAACTGAAGAACGCCTGCATCTGGAGCAGCTTCTTTTAACATCTTAAGACCATCAGCGTTTGCCTGTTGAATTTTAAGAATAGCATCTGCCTGACCTTCTGCTTCTTTAATCGTTGCCTCTTTCTTTGCTTCCGCGCGAAGAATCGCTGCTGCTTTTTCAGCTTCTGCGTCAAGAATAGCTGCTTCCTTGTTTCCTTCTGCAACAAGAACTGTAGATTTCTTTTCACCCTCTGCACGAAGAATTGCTTCACGACGCTCACGTTCTGCCTTCATCTGTTTTTCCATTGCATCCTGAATAGCCTTAGGCGGCATAATGTTCTTCAGTTCAACTCGATTGATTTTGATACCCCATGGGTCAGTTGCTACATCAAGTGTAGCACGCATCTTGGTATTAATGGTCTCACGAGAGGTAAGGGTTTCATCCAATTCCAAATCACCGATTACGTTACGAAGTGTCGTAGCTGTTAAATTCTCAATTGCCATGATTGGATTTTCTACACCGTAAGCGTAAAGCTTAGGATCCGTAATCTGGAAATATACGACTGTGTCTATTTGCATGGTTACATTGTCTTTGGTAATAACTGGCTGTGGTGGGAAATCCACTACCTGTTCTTTCAAACGCACTCTTTTAGCAACGCGGTCGATAAATGGTGTTTTGAAATGAACACCTACTGACCAGGTTGAAAGATAAGCACCAAGACGTTCTACAACATATGCATTTGCCTGTGGTACGATTCTGATGCAGTTTACTGCAATCAATAATGCAACAATAAGAATAAAAATAAATACAACAACAACTGGGCCCATAACTAATCCTCCTTTACCCTTTCTACAATAAGTTTTACTCCGCTGATACGGACAATTCGAACAAGCTCTCCCTGTTCAATAATCACTTTATCATCCTCGGTACGTGCAGTCCATTCCTGTCCATGAACGACTACCATACCAGTTTGATCTAGATTGCTGATACGCTCTAACACGCGTACCTCTTCACCAACAGCTCTATCGGCATTGGTACTGGTTTTCTTGGCATTAACTACCTTGTCTGCCCAAGGCTTTGTTGCAAAAAACATACCAAATGCTGCAATCAAAAATGCTAACATCTGCATTAGAAATCCGCCGTCTGCCATTGCGACAAAAAGTGCAATAAGCCCGCCTGCCGCAAACCAGATTGAGGTCAATGTGACTGTAGATAACTCAATCGCTAAAAATATAACCACAACTGCTAGCCACAAAATCACAAACCAATTTACTTGATTAAATAATTCTATCATATTTATATCTTCTCCTTTCTTTATGATTTTATTTCAATTATGAAGGATTTTTGTAGCGCTTCATAATTTTGCGCCAATTTCAAGGTCCAACCATGCATTTCAACAATTTTCTTTGCGATAGATAATCCCAAGCCACTGCCCCCCTGTGACTTACGAGATGCGTCCCCCATAGCAAAGGGTTCAAAGATATGTTCTGCTAAAAAGGTTGGAATTAAACCTCCATTATCCGAAATCAAAATCTGAATACATTTTTTTTCTGTTTTCATTTCCAGTGTAATTTCTGCACCTGCTTCATTGTGCTTAATTGCGTTGTTGATGAGGTTTACTATCACTCGGGAAAACTGTACCCGGTCCAAAGAAACCATGCGCACTTCCTCGGGTATGGATACTTGGAAGTCCATGCCCTTTTCTTCTGCATCAGGATAAAGGCTTGCCGCAATTGTTCGAAGCAATTCCGACAAATCTATCTCATCCCGATGAAGCACGAAGTTGTCACTATCCAATCTCACATATTCAAACAATAAACTGATTAGATCTCTCATTCTCTCTGACTTATTCTCGATGGCTTGTAAATATTCCTTTTTCTTTTCCTCCGAAACTACCATTTCATCATTTAAGGCCTTGGAGTACCCAGCAATGGTCGTAATCGGTGTGCGAAGATCATGGGCGATATCACTCAGCATAAGATTTCGCTTTTTTTCATAGCTTAGTCGTAGCTCTTCTTTGTGCTGTTCCATGCGGTGCACTTCATCTATCAAGGATCTGGAAAACATTAGGGATGCCACAATAATCGGAATTATCATAATGATAATTCCTGCTATAAAGACTGCCAGAGATACACCGCCTTCAAAATGCTGCTTTACTTTGTCGGTGGAAAACCAAATTAAAAATTCCGATAACACAACATATATGATACCAACCAGAAAGCGGCTGATAATAAATATTTGAAAATCCAGTTCTTCTCTTACATTTTTCATATATTACCTATCTTTCCAATCGATACCCCAAGCCTCGTATGGTTTTGATGTATTCAGATGGCTCTTCTGCCAATTTATCGCGTAACTTGCTGATACACACCATAATATTGTTGTCTGCTACGATAAACTCCTCACCCCAGCCATATTCATATATCTGCTGCTTGGTAAATACCTTGCCCGGATGCTTCATAAGAAGCTCCATAATTTTGTATTCCACTGAGGTTAAATCAATAACCTCTTCCCCTCGTCTTAATTCACAGGCTTCCAAATCTAGAATTAAATCCTTCACCTTCAACTGCTCCTTCATGCCTGTGCTTGTACCTAGTTCATAAAAACGGCGGATATTAGAATTGACTCTAGCTACAGCCTCTAATGGATTACACGGTTTTGTCATATAATCATCTGCGCCCAAATTTAGGCCTAAGATTTTCTCTGCATCTGCATCCTTTGCAGACAAAATCATAACCGGAATATTGCTTTCCTTACGAAGTGCCTGTAATACGTGGTAACCATCCACCTTTGGCATCATAATATCAAGCAAACATAAGTCGATGTGTTGACGACGCAATATGTCTAATGCCTGTTGTCCATCCCCAGCTTCTACTACGCGATAGTGCTCATTTTCCAGATACAAACGGAGAAGCTCTCGTATTTCTTTTTCATCATCTGCAACAAGAATCGTATATTCCATCTAAATCTCCTCGTATGTATATCCCATATCTGACTGATATGCAAATGCTGGACGTCCATTAATCAAGCTCAGTTCCTCATACAGGGCCGCAAATGTGTGGCATCTGTATGGCTGTACATAGAATATGCCCAGAATACCTAATGTAATGTTGGATAAAAAGTCCCATCCAATGAATGACAGGTGTAATACAAAAGCATTCCACTTGTGCCCTGACATCATCTGCTTGCTTAATGCAAATACCTGCTCCTTGGTAAGCTTTGGATTTTCCGCAAGTAAGTATGGAACCATCATATATTCATAGCTTTTCACAATACCAGGAATGACAAATAACAAGCTCCACCCTAAAAGGGATAAATTTCGGAAGAATAAGATTTTTACTACATTTTTATAGGAGTTGTCGAACGCGTATGCTACTTCTTTTATCTCAGCTGACTGATTTAAGTTCTTAAAGAAAAATCTCTTAGTACCTACCTCTAACGGAATATAGAAGAATGTCGAAACTAAAATTCCAATAACCGCTACAATAAGTAAAATGACAATAAGCACAATAATAACGACGCCAAATACCACTACAGCCATCTCTTCAACTGAATCAAAACCGGATGGTAAATCTTCTTCAATAATAGAATTAATATCACCTTCCTCATAATAATCATCTTCTTGATAAGTGTCTTCATAGACATCTTTATAAGCTTCTTCAAAATTTTCTATGAATAGCTCTTCAAATGAAGGTATGTCTTCCTCTGATAAATCGAAATTATAGGAAAAGTTTACACTTGTTGCTCCTCCTATCATAAAAACAATCAGTGTTACCAGAATTGTTCTCCAGAAATTACGATTCATTGCATTTTTTGCTTTTCCCTTTAATTGTGCTCTAGACCACATAACCTTACCTCCCTTTTTATGAGTTTATCTTAACATAGAATTCTTAGAAAACAATAGCAAAAACCTTAACTTAATCTTAAAAAAAGCCTCTAAACACTAGAATTCCTAATGTTTAAAGGCTTTAAACTCATTTACGATATTACTCTAACCGATTAGTCGCAAACGTATGGCATCATTGCTAAATGACGTGCTCTCTTGATTGCAACTGTAAGAGCTCTCTGATGTTTTGCACAGTTTCCTGTAATACGACGAGGAAGAATCTTTCCTCTTTCAGAGATGTATCTTTTTAATTTGTTCATATCTTTATAATCGATGACATTGTCTTTGCCACAGAATACACAAACTTTTTTTCTACGACGCATTGGTCTTCTCTTCATAGAAGCACCTTCGCGATCAGCTGTCTTATTGAAAGCCATGGTTGTTACCTCCTTGAAAACTTGCTCATATTTGAGCAGCACTATTAGTTAAATGGTAATTCTTCATCTATTCCGTCTGGAATATTCATGAATCCATCTCCAGCGGCTCCGCTTGGTGATGGTTTATCTGCTGGAACGTATCCACTATTATCGCTGGAAGCTTTGCTTTCTGCAAACTCAATATTTTCTGCAACAACGTCTGTGGTATAAACGCGCTGTCCATCTTTATTGGTATAGCTACCAGTCTGAATACGACCTTCAAGAACAAACTTTGTTCCTTTACGGCCAAATCTCTCTAAAAATTCTGCAATTCTACCAAAAGCTACACAGTTGATAAAGTCAGCTGTCTGCTCATCGTTATCACGTCTAAAACGACGATCAACTGCTAATGAAAATCTAGCTACAGCTGTAGAAGCATCTCCCTGAGAATATCTTACTTCAGCGTCTCTAGTTAAACGTCCCATGAGTATTACTTTATTCATACGATTTCTCCTCTAGTTCTATGCCTCGTCTTTTCTAACGCATAAGAAACGAAGAACATTGTCCATAATACGAACATCCTGCTCGATAATTGCAGGTACATTTGATTCTGCTTCGAACTGGATGAAGTAGTAGAAGCCTTCGCTTGCTTTCTGAATTTCGTAAGCTAATTTCTTCTTACCCCATTCTTCTACTTCTGAAACAACGCCGCCTGCACGAGTAACGTATTCCTGTGCTTTTGCTACGACTGCTGCTCTCGCATCATCTTCGATCTTTGCACTAACAACGAGTGCTAATTCATATTTGTTCATGCGATTTTTACCTCCTTTTGGTCTCTGGCCCACGACATTTTATCCGTGAACAAGGAAAATTAATTATACCGAAAACAGATGATACCACGTTTTTTCGCGGTTTGCAAGCCTTTTTACAAAGGTTTTTGCAAGTTTTTTGTGTTTTTTTCGACAAGCTTTCGAGCTATCATTACCTGATGACCACAACCTGTGCACTTCAAACGAAAGTCAGCCCCAACACGTAGTATTTCCCACTCGCTAGAGCCACATGGATGCGGTTTTTTTAATTTTACAATATCGCCTACTTCATATACCAATTTTTCCATAAAAATTCCTCTTTCTAACTCTCCATGATATAATACTATATAATAAGGAGAAAATACAACCGAAACTGATGTGTTCTAGCGTTTTTGTCCTATACATAAACTATTTTGATAAAAGAATTTAGAAAAGAGGTCCCTTTGAATCTTAATTTTACATTTCTAAAAACTCGTTTACTTCCTCTTGGGCTGACTCTCTGTCTGACTGCTGGCGCTTTCGCCGGCTGTGATAAAGAACAGGTACAAACATTTGAAGAATATACAAATGATTTATTTCTATCAGAAATTACAGCGAACACAATTAATCTTCACTACAGTGTGGAGGTGCCTGCTGCTCTTGGCATCAAAAATTATGATATTTCGCTTGGAGATTTCTCAAAAGAAGCCAGGGCACAAACTTCTGTTTCTTTACGGGAGCAGCAACACAAGCTACTACAATTTCCTTATCATAATCTCACTCTTGAGGAACGGCTGACCTATGATATTTTAGCTGACTATCTGGACACACAGCTACAGCTTTGTGCGTATGATTTGTATCAGGAGCCTCTTGCTTTTTCTGGCGGCGTGCAGATGGAATTACCAATTCTTTTTGCAGAATATGAATTCAATTCGGAACAGGATGTGAAGGATTATCTGGAATTAATTGCTTTGACGGATGAATACTTTGAACAGATTATAGAATTTGAGAAAGAAAAGTCCGCAGCAGGCTTGTTTATGTCTGATGACCTCTGCCAGGCTGTAATTGAAAGCTGCCATGCATTTTTAGAAAACAAGGAACACCATTATTTGGTTTCTACCTTTGAAAATCGCTTACAGGAATTAGACCTGTCGGAAAAGAAAATAGCTTCTTATATAGAAAAGAACATAAAGATTTTGAATAAGCAGCTTTTTCCTTCCTACGAGACTATGATTACGGAGTTAACCGCTTTGCAAGGCTCTGGCAAAAACGATGGAGGTCTATGTAATTTTCAAGACGGAAAAGATTATTATGAATTGCTAGTTTATAGCGAAACGGGATGCGACGACAGTGTAGATGAAATTTTCCGCCGTATTGAACTACAGCGTATGAACGATTTATTGGTATGTACTGATTTGAAGGAAAAAGATGAAACCATCATCGAACAGTGCAGCTATCTCGAATGGGAAATGGTTGACCCAAATGATATGTTAAATCACTTGCAGCAACAGATTTTGGATGAATTTCCTGCGCCTCCAGATGCAAGCTATGAAATCAACTATGTAGATCCGGCACTAGAGGATTATCTGGCACCTGCCTTTTATATCGTTGCGCCTATGGATAACTATGACGAAAATGTTATTTACATAAATAATGGCCAGGTTACGGATGATTTGTATGCTTTTACTACGCTGGCACATGAGGGCTATCCAGGACATCTATATCAGACAGTTATGTCCTATGAATATGAGCTCCCTGCCGTTCGCTCTATTTTAAATTACGCAGGATATGTGGAGGGCTGGGCAACTTATATTGAAATGATGTCCTACGAATACGCTGACATAGATGAGGATGTAGCCGCTATGCTTTCTCACAATCAGGCGGCGACCCTAAGTCTTTATGCTTCTTCGGATATCGGTCTTCATTATTATGGATGGACCACAGAAGACATGTATGAATTCTGGGCAGGCTATGGCATCACAAATGAGACCATTATAGACGAAATTACCCAGCTCATTCTCTCCGAGCCGGGTAACTATTTGAAATATTATGTTGGTTATATTGAATTTTTAGAACTTCAGGATTATGCCAACTCCAGTCTTGGAGACAATTTTACACTTAAGGATTTTCATCGAGCAGTCCTTGATATTGGTCCTGCTCCATTTGCAGTTTTAGAAAAATATCTGGAGGAATATTATTCCAGCTCCCAGACCTCATCAAAAATTGATTGACATAAGGATTTTGAAAATTCTGGGTCCTGAGAAATGATTAGATTCTGGGCTGCCATTTCCTCCGTGTAATCCTTCATGTAGAATACGGTGTACTCTGTGCCATATCCAATATGACATACTATTGGAACAGCACCGTATTCTACAATTTCTACTTCTCCTGCTTCGTTACGTCCTAATGTAACATCCGCAATTCCACCAACCATTCGGTTTGTCACACCATGACCTGTTGAGGAAGTTCCATTGACAAAGTTTCCAAGAGAATAGTATACCAGCATTTCATTGCCAGCTTCATCGGTCACCCATTCAATTGGCTCGATAACATGTGGATGAGCACCTAACACCAAGTCCACTCCTTCTTCCAGGAAAATATCTACCCATTTTTTCTGACTGCTAGAAGGCTTCAATTTATACTCCGTACCCCAATGTGGACAAAGAATTGTAAAGTCTGCAATTTCTTCCGCTTTACGAATGTCTGAGCGAATTTTATCTTCATTCATCATGTTTACAATATATGGCATATCGCTTGGGATTGCAATCCCATTCATACCATAGGTGTAGTTCAAAATTGCTATGCGAAATCCATTCTGTTCATATACATAGATTTCGTCCTGTTTTTGCTGGTTGCGGTTGATGCCTAAATATTTAATCTCAGGATGTGTCGTGTCCCAATAATCCATACAGTTGATAACTGCTTTCTTTCCTTTATCTAACGTATGGTTCGTGGCATGAAGAATTACGTTAAAGCCTGCATCTACCAGTGAATCACCCAGCTCATACGGTGAGTTAAAGCTTGGATATCCTGTATATCCATAGCTTGGTCCGCCCAGAATGGTTTCCTGATTTACAATGGCAATATCTGCTTCTGTGATAAATTCCTTCACGTGGGTAAATAAATGGTCAAAATTATAACTGCCGTCTTCTTTTTTACCGGATTCGATAATGCGCTCATGCATCAGCATATCTCCCACCATGACTACCTGTAGGGTATCTGGTTCTTCTTCTGGAGTTTCTAGAATGTTTTCTGAATTGTCTGACTGAGAATCCGCGATGATGCCAACTGCTGGCTTATCCTGTTTCTCTGCTTTACCATCATTTAGCAAAACCATTCCACCGATAAACACTGCCAGTGCTACACAGCACGCCAAGCATACTTTCAGGAATAATTTTTGCATTCGTTTTTTTCTTCTTCTCTCTCGTATTTTTCCCATACTATTTCACCAAATACTGATAAATATCGCGTTTACTTACACCTCTGTCTTTTGCCACAAGCTTCATTGCCTCTTTATGGTCAATGCCCTGCTTTTCATAATGCGCCATATGATCCTCGATAGACATTTCTTCCCAGGATGCTTGTTGTTGTTTTACAATTTCCTCACGACTTTTTCCACAAATAACCAGCACATATTCTCCACGAGGTTCTTTGTCTTCATAATATGAAAGCACTGACGACAAGGTGGTCTGTATCTTTTCTTCATGCTTTTTTGTAAGCTCTCTACATATCGTAAGCTCTCTATCTCCCAAAGCCTCCAACAATTCTTGTACAGTTTTTAAAAGATGATGCGGTGCTTCATATACAATGATTGTTCTGGTTTCGTTTCTAAGCTCCTCCAAAACTGCTACTCGCTCCTTTTTGTCCTTTGGCAAAAAGGCTTCGAAGCAAAAACGTCTGGTAGGTCGTCCCGACATGGTAAGAGCTGTGATACAGGCAGCTGCTCCCGGAAGGGAGGTTACTTCAATGCCTTCTTCATAGCAGATGCGCACGATATCTTCTCCGGGATCCGATATGCCTGGTGTACCGGCGTCGGTTATCAGCGCAATATTTTTTCCTTCTTTAAGTTTAGCCACCAACTGATATGCTTTATCTATTTTATTAAATTCATGATAACTCGTCATAGGTGTCTGGATATCAAAATGATTGAGTAGCTTAATGGAATTTCTAGTATCCTCAGCCGCAATCAAATCTACTTCCTTTAGTGTACGAAGCACACGATAGGTAATGTCCTCCAGATTGCCAATTGGCGTCGCACACAAATATAATGTCCCTGCCATGATTGCCTCCTGTCCATTTTCATTAGAATCGTTTTTTAAATCCTGATTTAATAACCGTATATGTCAAAAATTTCGCTGGTATATATGCCTTCACTTTCATAAACTATCAAAGGCTTTTCAATCGTAATGCGGGATCGTCCACCTCTTAGCCCCTCAATTAGAACCATGTTTGGTTCCTTGTCTATATAGGGATACACCAGCTGCATTCGTTTTGGCTCTATTCCGTGTTCTATCATTTTACTGAAAATTTCTGCCAGACGAAATGGACGATGAACCATATAAAATCTTCCACCTGGCTTAAGAATACGGGCGCTCTCTAATAGAATATCATCCAATGTGCAAAGCACTTCATGGCGAGCAATCGCTTTTGCGTCTGCGGGATTTTTCAATCCATGCTCACCGATCATATAGGGTGGATTGGTGGTAACAATATCAAAAGAAGATGCTCCAAATAGTTTTGAAGCATCTTTGATATCTCCTGTCACAATGGATATCTTATCTTCAAGATGATTTAGCTGTACACTGCGTGTTGCCATATCTGCACTTTCCGGCTGAATTTCAAGCCCCGTAAAATGAGATCCTTCCGTCTTTGCTTCCAGCAGAATCGGAATAATTCCTGTTCCTGTGCCTAAGTCTAAAACTCTTTCGCCTCTTTTCACATGGGCAAAGCCAGATAACAAAACAGCATCCATTCCAAAGCAGAAACGACCTGGGTCTTGTATAATCTGATATCCATTTCTATGAAGTTCATCTATTCTCTCATTGTTCTTTAGAAGAGTTGTTGTTTCGTTTTTTGTTTTTTCCAAAATGACGTTTTCCTTTTCCGTCGTAGCGTTTTTTATGGTGTGGACGCTCGCTTCCACTCGGCTCCTGTGATGGTTCCTGACTATCTACAGGGTCATCCTCAAGGCCTTCTAGTTCCTTTAATTCCTCTGCTGTAATTTTTACATCTTTGCGCTTCTTAGAGCGGAAATTAAGTTCATCTATCTTGTATTCACGTAATTCCTTTTCATCACCGGTATCGATAATTACCTTTACCAACTGACGAAGTACGTTGACACTCTGTACCTCTCCTTTGGTTCCATCCTTGCTGAAGACGGTATCGCCCACAGATGGCAGGCGGCTATTCAAATATTCATAGGTATCTTGTTCGTTTTTCAAACAGCACATCAATCTACCACAAACACCGGAAATTTTGGTTGGGTTTAAAGAGAGATTTTGCTCTTTTGCCATCTTGATAGACACAGGGGCAAAATCAGCTAAATATGTTTTGCAACAAAGTGGACGTCCACAAATTCCGATACCACCCAAAATTTTGGTCTCGTCTCGGACACCAATCTGGCGGAGTTCGATACGCGTGCGAAATACTGCTGCGAGATCCTTTACTAGTTCACGGAAGTCAATACGACCGTCAGCAGTAAAATAAAATAACAGCTTATTGTTATCAAAGGTGTATTCAGCATTTACCAGTTTCATATCCAGCTCATGCTTCAAAATCTTTTCCTTGCAAATTGCAAAGGCTTCTTTTTCTTTTTCGCGATTGCGTTCTACCTGTTTTTCATCCTCATCGGTGGCAATACGTATAACAGGCTTTAATGGTTGAATCACCTTGTCATCTTCTACATCCTTTGGTGGAATCAAAACAGTTCCCATTTCTACACCACGGGCTGTTTCCACAATGGCATGCATACCTGTTTCCAAATCAAAATTACATGGATCAAAATAATAAATCTTACCAGCTTTTTGGAAACGAATTCCTACTACTTTTATCATAATTTTAGTTCTCCTTAATCGTCAGCAACATCATTTTTATTACTAAATTGAAATTTACATTTGCTTTTATTCGCACTCTGGCTGTCTCTATTGCCTGTAAAATATTTTCTATTCCAGAATAAGATATTTTTGCTGCTTGTTTTTTTATTTCATAAATCTCATCCTTAAAGATAAGATTATTGATGTCATAAGTGGCTTTTACATAAAGTACATCCCTATACCAGAAGGTCATTAAATCTAGATACTCCTCGATACTCTTTTTGTACTCATTAATTTCCTTAATGATATGATTCAACTCATAAATTTCTGTATCCGAAACTTTCCTTACTAAGGATAATACGTTGGTTTTTAATTCATTAAATTCTTCTGACGTAGCAAGCTGTATAGCTCTGCCCACATTCCCTTGGGCAAAAGACGTACACACATCCGCCTGATAATCAGGAATGTGATAGTGCTGCATGAGATGTTTTTTGATTAATTCCTCGTTTACACTTTTCAGATTCAAAGTAATACATCGGGACAAAATCGTTGGTAAAAATGCATCTGCATTGGTGGTGAGTAAAAGAACAACTCCATAGGCAGGTGGCTCCTCAATTGTTTTCAGCAAAGCATTCTGCGCCTGAATATTCATTTTCTCTGCATTATCTATAATATATATTTTGTACTTACTGCTGTATGGTTTGATAGCTATATCATTATTCAATTGCGTTCTTATATCATCAACTGAAATATTCGTTGGCTTTTCATTTCCCTCCGTTTTCTTTTTGGACTTAGACTCCTCATGAGTTACATAAATAATATCAGGCTGATTGTGCTCCATCGCCTGCTTACAAGAACGACATTTCAAGCAAGGCTCCTCTCCATGCTCCTCGCATTGTAATGTCATGGCAAAGGCCTCTGCCAGCATCATTTTTCCAGAATTATCTTCTCCGTTTAAAATATAGGCGTGGGAAATCTTATCCATTCGAATGGCATTTTTCAAATGACTCACTATTTGATTGTGTCCAATAATATCTTGAAATCCAGCCATTGCATACTCCTGATAATTAGATTATGATTCTTACCTTCTCCATCACGTGAAGATATCTAATAGTAATCCTTCAATTTCCCCGATTCGACTCAAAATCGCAATATGATCCTGCTCATCTGCTACAAGTGCTTCTGCCAATGCATCTAAATTCTCATCGATTTTTCGAATAATACCATATACACGGTGTCGACCTTTCCTATCCAAAAAGTTTTCTCGTGAAAACTTATGTGACCGATATACTACTTCGTTCAAAAACTCCTTGATAAGTCCGCGATATCGTTTTAAATCCCGAATATCCATGTGGCGTGCAATACGCTCGCCTTGGCTGGTAATGTCCATCATCAGGGCATCTACCTTTGCCTGCAGCTGTGCATCTGTAATCGCACTGGATAATGTAAACTTAAAGGTGCCGTCGCCTTGCACAGTCTTTGCGGTTTCTGTTACCTGATTCACTTGTGATATATCATTTACCTTCATATCCATGACAACGCCACCTCCTTTTTCTTAAATCTGACTCCGTATATATTGCTCTATCTCAGTAATGGTATCTTCAAGCGTAATATTCAAAAACCTCTTTTCAATACCTGCAACTTTCAAATTTTCTTCTGAAAAATCCTTTGCATCTGCCAAAAATCTGCGACACATTTCCTCATATTTGGGGAAGTCCTGTTTCCTTTCTCTGGAAATAGCTCTCATCAAACGATCACCATCCTCTACCTCTATGTAGATTGGAACAGTATTTTCTTCTCCAAAATAATCTCGAATTTTGATATAGGATTCCAAGGTTCCAATCAAGAGATAATTGTCTCTATCTAACCGTATGTTTCCATCATTTACAGTAAAATATTTCCAAACTCCATATACCGTATCATACGCCCGAAGCTCCACTATAAGACCTTCTGCTTCCAATTTCTGTACCGCATCTTCTGTGCAAAAGTGATATTCTCTTCCATCCGACTCGCCTTCCCGAATCGGCCGCGTGGTATATGGCACAATTCTCTGCAATTCTAATTCATTTTTGTGTAACAAGCTCTGATAAATGGTATCCTTTCCTGTTGCACTTTTTCCCATAACACAAAATATTTTGCCCATGTTATCTCGCCTTCTTAGTATAATATAGTCAGAAAAGATTGACAATGAAAATCCCATTTTTCCCAGTAAGACCCAGTACCTCCAGACCATTTGTCTGACAAGTCTGTATATCCTCGATAACCTCTTCTGTAATAACCTCCCCGGGAACTAAAAATGGTATGCCCGGCGGATATAGGAATAAGTAATCTCCAGCTACCCGTCCAACGGCCTCCCGGAAGCTTACCTCCTTCTTTTCTAATTCCTCAGCTTTATATATAGGAAGAAACTGATTCTGTCTGCGGTACATATTTTTGTAGTCCCACTCTGTTTCCGTAGTTCCTATCCAGATGTCGCTTCTATCTATTTCCTCCAAAGCCTCGGCCAGTCGTACAAACCCTTCCTCTGTATCCATAACACTGCAAAGTGCCACTACATACTGTCCGCTTACCATTTCCATTTGTAGATGATACGTATGCAAAAGAATCTGGTATAGCTCTGAACCTTTTACCTCTTTCTTTTTAGAAAATATCAAGAGTTTCGATTTGTCAAAATCATAGGCTTCCTCCGAGGAAATGTCTTCTCTTTGTACAACCCATATATTTTTTAAAGAACTTGTCCTTTTATAAAATACATCTAGATTTTTCTCTAATGTCTGCAAATCTGCTATACCCTGACGCTTCATATATGTCATACATCTATCTATGCCCGCCATAAGAACATAGGACGGAGAACTACTCTGATAAATTCCCAAATATCGTGTAATCTCGTCAATATCTACACGACTGCTGCATACATGAAGTAATGCGGTCTGAGTAAAGGCAGGTAAAGTTTTATGCACACTTTCAATCACAATATCCGCACCTAAGGAAACGGGATTTTTTGGAAAACCCTCTGTAAATCCGAAATGCGCTCCATGTGCCCCGTCTACAATAAGAGGTATATTGTGTTCATGTGCCAATTCCGAAATTGCCTTTATATCTGATACAATTCCATCATAGGTTGGCGAGGTGATGAAAACTGCCTCGATATCCGGATGCTTCTGCAAAAGCTCTTGTACCGTTCCTGCCTTTATCTGCCCCTGCAATCCCATACTTGTAATCTCCGGATATAGATATACTACTTCCAGCTCACGCAAAAATAAACCATTGTAAACAGACCTATGGCTATTTCGCGCCACCAAAATTTTTCCCTGTTTTTTTACACAAGCAGAAATTGCCGTCAGAATTCCACAGGTACTCCCATTTATTAAGTAGAAGCTCTGCTGTGCTCCATAGAGCTTTGCTGCCTCCTGTTGCGCTTCTAGTAAAACCTCAGTGGCATGATGCAGATTATCAAATCCTTCTATTTCTGTAATATCCGTTTCATATGGATTCCAATGGTCTAAAGACACGCGCTTATGTCCTGGCATATGGAACGGATAGATATCCTGCTTCGCATATTCCTTTAATTTCTCATCTAACATGCTTTTCCCCTTGTTATCCTAAAAATCTTCCCAACTCTGGCATCCAATCGTCAAAAAAGATTTCATTTTCACAAAGTGCTGTCCATATAGGAGTAAGGAATGCCAACAGTCGTTCTACTATCTCCTCCCAATCCACATAAGCCTCTTTGTGTTTCTTCTCATATTGCTGCCATTTCTTTTTCATATAACCATATTTCTTGTAGGATGCAATCTGGTCTAGTCGTTTCATAGATAATACCTTTGGCTCCTTCTGTGCCAATATCATTAAATCCTCTATGATATGGCGTCCACTTATGGTTTGGCTTTTGATAATTTCATTTACTACATCGTAGGTTTCCATATCAGAAATCAGCTCCAGCTTTCGCATAATCTCAAAAAGAGCCTCAGATAAAATGCTTTCTTTGGAATAAGAATAATAGCTGCCAGTCTTCTTATCATTAAAAATAAGCTTGAATTCTTTTTTCTTTGGAATCTGAGTATTCAAATGTGCGACATCGATACGCATAGTAATTGGCACCTGCATATCCATATAGGTTCCATCTAATAATAGATACACACCTGTACCGATTTCCCCCACATTGCATTCCCACTGAATATCTCCATATCCCTGCTTCACATCCAAAGGAGTAGAAAACAGTTCCTCTATCAGAAGTTCTACAATCCGATATTCAAAAGGCTGACCGGCAACCACATAATTGTGAAAGTTCTTTTTCCCACTTTCTACATAAATAAACTCTAATCTCTCTTTTGTATTCTTTTTATACGCAGCTTCTCCTATTGCCTGTTCATTCGTCAACCACAAATAATCTTTAAAGGTAGAGCGTTCCACTCGCAGCATCAAATTTTCTACTGCATATCTATATAATATATCCGATAAAGGAATCTGCTCTTTTGTACTTTTTTCTTTCCACGCCTGTGGAAAATCTACATCTAGTTTCATTACAGCCACACCCCTATCAGACCTTGTACCTTCTTTACAACCTTACGCTCTCTTGCATACTCCATAAGTGCAGAAATATCCTTGTCTTCATCCTTGATATAAGACTGAATGGCTTCCTTGAAATCCTTTCGATCCATTTTTGATTCATACTTTAGACAATCACAGATAAGACGGTCCTTATCATAAATCTGA
This sequence comes from Agathobacter sp., assembly GCA_045603165.1. Taxonomy (GTDB): domain Bacteria; phylum Bacillota; class Clostridia; order Lachnospirales; family Lachnospiraceae; genus Roseburia. The sequence continues at coordinate 29,473 of JAZULP010000045.1, forward strand.
AACTCATGCTCTGCATACGTAACCCTGGTATTGCCAATCAGCAAAACCTCTGGCTCTGTATAATATGGGATTACCTTTGGATAGTCTAGTTTAAATCTGGACTTAGAGGTATTCTTATCCACTGCGATATGAAAACCGAATGGTTTGCGAGAAATATAGCCATATGCATATAATGCACTTTCCATACAAAGCACGCCATCTGGAAAAAGTCTTGCCACCAAAGCTTCCTCTGAAAAACGTTCAATTCCATAGGTGTAATATCCATTCTTTATGCGAATGATATCCTTACTTTCTACAAAGTCTAAAATTCTTCTATAATCAATACCCAATGCTGCCAACTGCTCCTTCTTCGCAATTCCACCATTTTTATCGATACATGTTGTTACTTTATTTAAAATACGTTCCGTTTCTTTTGTTTTTTTGTAAGTCATTGTTATTTTTTTCCGCCTTGCAAAAATTTTAATGATAGTTATTATCATTTTATTCCTATTTAGATGTTACGTCAACATAGATTTCTACTTTTTACCACTGTCCTTTTTATCTTGAAAAATAGTATTATTTGTCTTATAATTAAAAAGTAGACATCAAAACTTGTCTAATTTGTCTTTTATTTAGGAGAAATTATGGAACATACGACTACAATTCGAAAAAATCCTTCTAGAGAAACTTGTGAAGGTGTAATAAAAAGAATCCTTATGACAGAAGTGTTAGAGCATGGGTGTAACCAGCATTTCCGCTTTGCTTCTGATTTTATGAGCTATTTTGAATCTCTTTATCCTGCTTCAGATGCTCTTACCAAACAGGTGCAGCGCGCAGTAAAGGCCTTGGATATGCCAAAGGACGAACGTGGTTACTACATTGTAAACAAAACTACCTCCCAACTTGAGAATGAAAAAGAAATTACCCATTTACTAAAAGCTGCCAATGTGTCCATTCATCCGATGGAGCAGATCGATACCATATTCCTATCTGTGAACAATTATATGAAATCCTATTTGATTCATCTGATTCAAACAACAGAGACCTTCCAGGGAAAATACATAACCCTTGTGGAAACCTCTAATGGGCTCCTTATTTATACGGAAAATAAGAATCAATTACTCATTTTATTAAATAGTCTGACAATTTAAGCATTATTTCCCAACGTCTTAAATAAAATAAATCGACAATATATTTTACAATATATTGTCGATTTATTTTATTTTTGTCTGTTTTTATGTCTATTTTAACAATATTGCTTATTTAAACATGCGATCTTTCTTCTTCCACCGTCTTTTCTTCTTAGAAATAGGTCGAAATCTTCTTTGTCTTGCATTTCTCGACTTAATGTTGTGTAAGAGCAGATAATAGTTGTCATAAAGATATTTGATAGCTAGTACCACTCCAACAATACCTGCTATAAGAACAATTACCAACAGAATAGAAAGCGGTTTTATCTTTATCGTATTAATCTTATTGTTCTCACTTTTATCTTTTGCATAATCAAAAAAGCTGCCATCCACCTCAGCCCCAGATGGAACAATATCTACACAACCCACGATACGATCTCCGTATGTATATTGTAGCTGTGCAATAACACCTTCTGGCAATCCTTTGCGTACCAATGAACGCTGCAAATCAGAAAAGCTTGCGGTTATAGGAAGAACCACATACGCACTATCATTCATCTCTACAAAGGATTTGTTGTTATTCATAATCCCAAGATTTTTATCTCCTATTGTAGAAGTTTCATTATCAGCTAATGGTACCGCCTGAAAATGTTGAAAACAATACTCTAGCAAGGTAGTGCTATCAACCCATTCCGCTGTAGAATCGGTTTTCATCACTACGCAAACCAAGGTCAATCCATCTTTTTCTGCATAAGTAACCAAAGTAGCACCTGCTGCATCCGTATAACCGGTTTTACCACCTGTACAATATTCGTAAACATACTTCGATGTATTATAACCATGTAACATTTTGTGATGGTTCCTTAAGTAAGTAATATCACTATGCTTATTGGTTGGTGGTATCTGATACTTCTTTGTTCCCGTAATAATTTGAAATGTTTCGTTCTGATATGCTTCCGCAGAAATCAACGCCATATCACGAGCGCTTGTCCAATGTTCCTCGTCCGGAAGACCATTACTGTTGGTAAACTGTGTATTCGTGCATCCTAATTCCTTTGCACGGGTATTCATCAGATCGATAAAGGTCTGATAATCACCGCCCAGCTTTTGCCCTACATGCTCAGCTACAGCATAGGCACATTCATTCGCCGATTCTAGCATAACTCCATAGAGACATTGCTCTAACGTCATTTCTTCATCCAAGTCTCTGGCAATATGCGAGGTATTACCCTCATTCTTATATACCGCATCTGCGGAAAAGGTAACCACTTCATCTAGTTCACAGTATTCCAACGCCAGCATTGTTGTCATAATCTTTGTGATACTCGCTGGATAATTGATATCATTACTATTCTTTTCATATAATACCGCACCTGAGTTTACCTCCATTACTATAGCACTAGGTGTGGTAATGCTTGGCCCCTCAGGCCAATATATCTCCGCATTCACACTTGTCGGAATTGCCAAAATGAAAGAAGCAATGACAAAAGTGGCAGATGCTACTCTTATCCATCGGGGAATTTTTATTTTCATAATAATTTCTCTCCTGTTGATAATCTACTTCTATAAGTATAAAGGGTATATTTTCTTATCGCAAGTAAATTAGCATTTTTCCTTTGAAAAATACTTTCTCTTTCACCTAATTTATAATACAATGTATGTTAAGATAAATAAAAAGGAGAATTCACATGAGACTTCGCAATATACCAGGGGCAGATGAAAAGGTGTCATCCAGCATATTTTGCATACAGGACCCCGCTTCCTACAAAGGAAACTGGTCTTCCGTTTTCGAGAACAGCAACCCTATCCATATGGAAATTGGAATGGGAAAAGGTCGTTTTCTAATGGATTTGGCCGCACTGAACCCAAATATCAACTACCTCGGGATTGAGCGCTATACCAGTGTACTTTTACGTGCCGTGCAGAAAATGGAAGAACATCCTCTCCCAAATGTGCGCTTCCTTTGTATTGACGCCGCAACCCTCCCGGAAATTTTTGCACCTGAAGAAATAAATCGCATTTACTTAAATTTCTCCGATCCATGGCCAAAGGACAGACATGCCAGACGACGTCTGACCTCTTCGGAATTCTTAAGCCGCTATGATCAGATTCTGGCAAAAAAAGGACGTCTTGAGTTTAAAACTGATAATGTAGATTTATTTAACTTCTCGCTAGAGGAAATCAATAATTCTACTATTTGGCATATCGATGTGCATACCTATGATTTGCACGAAGACCCTATGCTAAACTTTGGAAATATTATGACAGAATATGAGGAAAAATTTTCAAGTAAGGGAAATCCAATTTGTAAGTTGATTGCATCGAGGTAAACACCTATAAAAAAGTATACACGACCAAGGCGGCAACCTTAATCGTGTATCTCGGCAGGGCGGTCTGATGAAATAAGTTTGTTGATTTTATCAGCACTCCAAAGAGGTGTTTCATTAACCGAAAGCTCTCCATCTTTAGAGTAAATAATAAGCTCTGCCTTATCGGTACTATTATCTACAACCCACATAATATCGGCTATTTTTAGAAGTTTTGATAGATTATCAAGAGATTTATAATATCGGCTGATGATTTTATCTTTCGGTACGTCATGACCGCCATTCTTAACCCTGTCTACAACCCTTGCTACATTGATTTGGGGATCAGCAGTCAAAACAAAAACAACCTCTATTCTATATCCTAATGCTTTGGCATTTTTCAGCAACTCAACATTACGCGGAGAAGACAACACAGTTTCAAATGTGAAATCACGCTTATTTTTTACAGCATCCTCACGAAGTGCAGTTGCATACTGTGCAGCTTCTAAATCGGTACAGGCCTGTTGCTTTTTAATATCATCGGCATTTATATATTCACCAATAATATCAAAACCTTTTGTCACAGTTGATTTACCAGAACCATTTGGCCCAGCAAAAACTAAAACTATCGGTGTACTATCCATCATTTATTCTCCAATCAGTTAACGTTTAAATGGATCTGTTATCAATTGCAGACTGAACCCTACCCATAAATTCATCCTTAGACATATCATAGGTGGTTTTCTTAGAAGTGTTTGCAACTGAAATCTCAAAAGGAATAGCTTGGGTCTGTATAACCTTTTTAAAAAACATATTAACTGCAGTTGAAGCGTCCATACCAAACATTTCAAACAACTTCAATGCCTCTTCCTTTGCAGTTTCATCAACAGTTAAATTAATCCTTGCTGTTGCCATAATATAGCCTCCATTTATAAAAATTTCTTTATATCTGTAGTATACTATATTATACGCAGTTTGCCAACAGTTATGCGCAATTTTGAGCATAACTTTAATAAAATCTAGGTGCAGGTCCCCATTTATTGTCACCATCACTATCTTTACAATATTGAACAATAAGAATAATACCACCAACAATTGGGATTAACGCTATAAAATTATAAAACCATGACTTTCCTGTATCATGCAGTCGCCTTACTGCAACCGAAAGACCTGGCAAAAATAATACCAACTGAATAAGTTGACCCAAAACAGGAATTGAACCCGTAAACCAAACGACTAGGAAATTGAAAAGACACGCCCACCAATATTCGCTTTTTGTTGCACGTCCGCTAAAATTTGCATAGTTTATAAAATACAATTTTATTGCTTCACCAAAAGACACTCCTTTACGAGAAGTAGTACCTTGATACACATAAGAATTATGCTGCTCATATCCTTGATGTCCCTGCTGGCTATATTGATAGCTTGGCCGTTCATACTGAACTTGAGCAGCTTTTTCTTCATTTAGTTTTTTACCACAATTTGCGCAAAATGCTACACCTTCTTCAAGTTGTGCACCACAATATTTACAAAACATCTCATACCTCCAAAATTATCTTTATTTATTTAAAATTTTATATCCGCATTTAGTACAAAATACTGCAATCTTAATTTGTTTGAGATTTTCCCATCTGTCTCACATCCTAACAACACAATGACTGTTAATATACGCCCAACAACCCTAAACCACTTTCTCATTAGCACTTTATTCTTTGAGCTTCTTACCTATTCTCCTGAATCATTTGCTGAATCAGTTCCTGATATGCGGTTATCAGATTACCCGTTATTCCATCCATAAATTCCTGTGTTGAGTACTCGGCTGTAAACACTTCATTTTCATATGTATATGCCACCTCCACCTGCATTTTAGTCTTCTCTGCTGTATCAATGTAATTGTAAATGTATTTTTCGAAACTATCAGCAGTCAGATTTTCTTCTTTCATTACATCATTAAATATATTAGAAAGTTCAGGCGCAGTAATTTCATACACAATATGCTCGTCCGTTACCTTCTTCACCATAATAGCATCCTGTTCTATAATCTTAGAAATAATACCATGTCCTTCACTTTCGCTATCTGTAAAAAATTCTGCAAGTTCTTCGTCTGCTATCAAATCTCCTGTTCCAAAAATAATTGCTTCCACAGTTTTCATGTCTTTGTTTTCAACTGCTTGCACTATTTTACTAGCTTCTTTCTTTACTTCAGAATCTATTGAATAAGTAACTAATACGATACTTGAGAAAAATAAAATTATTCCAATTGCTATAAATCTAATTTGATGACGCTTCACGACTGTATTCTCCTCATATTTCTATATTAAAAGATCATGTTAAAAAACTCTCCTAAAAAGATAGGGTAATTAA
>JAZULP010000046.1:0-54596 GCA_045603165.1 Agathobacter sp.
ACTAAGTGTACATCTTCTCCTAAATCTACGCAACGATGAACTATGTCTAATCGCTCTTCAAAGGTAGACATTCCTTTATTTATACTATTTTTCTTTCGAGGTTGTTTTGGTTTTCCTTCATTTGCTATCCACGTGTTAAGACAAGAACGGACAGGATATTCAAGGTCACAAACAGTTTTCTTGGCAGATCTGCATTCATGATAGTAGGCTAGTGCAATTGCTTTTTCTTCTTCCGTATAATTGGCTCTTTTCTTTGGCATAAGTTGCTCCTTTCATTTCAAAATGAGTCCAACTTTATGTCCGCAGCTCACGGGGACCAGAAGTGGAATTCATATTTTTTTGAATCTTCACCTTTAAAGAAAACCTACGTAATCATATTTCCTATCTTTGTCGCATAAGAAATCAACCTATTATTTCTCCTGCTATCCGCCTCAGATATTGTCTCAAGCCATTCATCAACATTATCACTTGTTATTGAATTGCGCCTTAATGTCTGCGCTATATCTGTTGCTGTTACAATCAATATTGGATGCCCGTCCTCTATAACTTCCTTATATGCTTGTGCATCAACATAACTCGTCGTTAACATCACACCAAATTGACGATACCTAATTCTCGAAATAAGTCTAGACATCTCACGAACTCCAACTGAATTTTTCTCCGAATAACACTTAGCTTCCAAAGCACAATCAATTCTAAGTGGAGAATTCGCCTTTCCCCCTGGACTAATAACATAGTATCCTAACGCATCTCTTCCGCCGTCACGCCAAGGTCTCGTTAGTTCAAAATCTTGAAATCTAACATCGATTTTTTCCAATAAATCTTTTGCACAATTTTCAAAGCCTTGTGGAAAACATGAATAATAATCTCTTATGTGTTGCAAGCACACACGTCCCTCATTATCACTCTGCAACTGATCATATTTTGTCGGTACATCCAAAATCTTTTTTGCAATAAGAGGTACAATTCCATTTCTTCCTTTTGAGATAAAACGCTTCCATGCTTCTGGCGCATATTGCATGCTATTATCATGATCATGTATTAATGCATCTAACCATCTACGATCAATTGCCCGCTCAGTCTCAAGAACCGTAAAATAAGCTTCATAATTTTGGAAACGTTCTTCATTCATTGTTCGCCAAAATGCAACCAAATCTTTGTCCGGTGATATTTTAGGATTTCCTGGAGCAGCCAAACCTAAAAACTTCACATCCCAGCCACACCCTGTTTTTTTAAAAATAAAAAATGGCGGAATATTCTTTATTGATCCATCCCTACTATTTAAACAATCAAAAACAAACTCCAACAATTGATTTCCTTTTCTAGGCGTATCTAAAATTGTTTTTCCCGGACTTCGGTTATCTCCATAATAACGGAAAATACCGGTTTCTTCATCCAGATAATCTGGCCAAGCAAGCTCTTGCATAGATGTGTATAAAACAACATAAGCCGGCAATCCTGATCTATCTTTTCTCATTACTTTTCTGAAACCACCCGAATTGCTACACCCAGGCATTAATTTTGATAAGACTTCTGAACCCTTTCCACTAACATTCCCACCTTTATATACTGTATCAACTACTAAGTCAGCATCCTTAAGATTATCAAAGGCAATTTCCATATACCCATACTCCTTCTCAAAAACATCTCTCATTCCAACTTAATCGAATAAATCTTCTAGCGTCTACAAACAACACATTTTATTCACTCTATCGGCATTACCATATAGGAAGTTGGATTCATAATCCAGTGATTACTATCAAGTATACTTTTAGACGGATTTCTAATAATCACTGGTTCATACAAAGGATCATCAATTTGAGCAACATCGATTAAATAGATACAATATTTTTCCTCGTACAGCTTTGACACTTCAATCTCATTCTGACTCCAATAAAAATGTGGACTTCCCTTATAGGACTTTACTTCTATAAACAGATCATACACATTTGAGCCTTCATTAGCGAATGATACAATATCATATCCAGCACTTACATCTATAACAGAAATTTGCTTGATTTGACTGACTCTTGGATGTTTCTCTAATCTTTTTTCCTCATATCGCATAACAAATTCTTCTGCTTGCGCTCCCTGACGTTCCTGCTCTTCAAGTTGCTTTTTTAGTCTTTCTAAAGATTTTTTCACTTTATTTCTTTTTTGAAACTCAACAAAAAGCGACTCATATTCTGAAGAAATAACTAAATTTCCTGAACGCTCTATTAATGCGCGATATTGAATCAGAAGATTTCTAAATAATGCAAATGATACAGCAAAACCACTCCGCTCTATTACATATTCATTGTTGAGGACATTATAATGTACCGCTGAAATATCCAAAAGATTATCTGCTATTGTCTTTTTCAAGCACAATTTGCAAAACTCTTCTACAATATTTCTACCTTCCTTCAAGCCTTTTCCTATCTCTGTAAGATATAAACATCCCGCTTTTTCTTCTACTACACCAAGATAAGTGACTAATGATAATGCTGCATTAAAATTTAATCGTATCTCATTTCTTAACTCACATATCTTTTTGAGTGACTCCGTATGTAGTTTTTCCTGAGATACTATTCGATTTAAGAAATAGGTGATGCCATTCACATCACCGATGTTATTATATCGTTTTAACTCGTTTAGCATAATCCCTCAATACCGCCTTGATATCTTCATCTCCATCGGAATCCAGATAATTATCGAATAATGGAATGGGCATACTTTCGATAATCTCCATCAACCGTCGTTCCTTATCTAATAGCCTTTGATGAATTGTTTCATCTACAGAATCAGCTGACACAAGATAATAATAATGGGTCTCTATCCCCTCTTTTAACCCATATCGATGTATTCTGTCTTTTGACTGCAAGAAATGCGCCGCATTAAATGAACGTTCCAAATAAATAGCATTATGACACGCCTTATGTAATGAAATCGATTCCGAAACTGCAAATGGATTTGCAATGATAACCTTAAACGTACTATTCTGGTCATGAAATTCCTTAACAATAGCCTCTCTTGTAAGCGAATATTCTTCATCATCTTCGGCAACCTCATCACCTGCAATCGGAGTTGCACCATACAAAGTTCTAGCCTCTATTCCTTGTGATGCCAAATACTCCTTGAAATGCTCAATGTTTTTTATATAGCAGGCCCATACTATTACTTTTCCGCCATCAGCAATAATTTTTTTTATCAATTCCTTGGCCACTTCATATTTTGCCGGAATCTCAACCTCCGAATACCTCAGTATTTCCTGAAGCATTACCGAATCGTCTTGTACCATCGAAAAATCAATGTTTTCAGCTTGAGCAAACTCATCTAGCGGCTGACTTAATAACGCCGGATTTGTAGCAGCCTGCATCAACCTTATCATTCGTGCCTTTATTAACTCATACTTAAACTGCTGATCCTTGCTTTTTGCTATATCACTAATATACTGTTTCTCAATGTAGTCATATATCTTTCTTTGTGAAGGCTTCATTTCCACTCTAATAGGGTCATGATTTGTCGCAGGTGGAATTCCAAGATCGCTCTTTTTAATCCTAATAAAATATGGCGATATCGCATCAAGCAAAGATGAAACCCTCGGATCATCTGAAGCCTGCGACATATCCCGTAATTGACCAATGTGAAATTTAATAATATCCTTTGTTGGCCAAATAAATTTAAAAAGATTGTAAAGATCCTCATATCCGTTAGGCGCCGGTGTACCCGTAAGCACCACTCTAGATTTGCAACCACTCGCCAATGACATAATACTCTGAGATATAATACCTCCTTTAGTATTCTTAATCTTATGCGCTTCATCAAGAATTACCATAACACGATGTTTTCGTAAAAAGTATGCTAACTCATCCACTAATGAAATCACAGAAGCATATGATATCAACGTGATTTCTGCCGGATTCATGCTGTAGAGATATTGTTTCTTCTCATCAATATCAAGTTTTCCAGATAAACGCTTTGATGTAGCTTTTCTTCCAAAGCATTCCTCATATTCTAATTCCCAAGGGGCAAACGCATTGAGCGGGGCAATTATAAGCAATCTGTCAACCTTTTTTGTGTCACAATCTGGCAAATTATGAAGATATGAATACGCTCCGTATACAACACTTGTTTTTCCTGCTCCTGGCACAGAAAAATTACATGCATTTTGAGAAAAGGCAAGATGATATGCTGCTAACATTTGCAATTCATATAATGTTCTACTCTGCATATTGTCTATAAGAGAGTCCTTAAATGCTTTAAACTCATCAATATTGCAATTATTATTCCTGATATTCAATGCTTTTTGAGAAAACTCTGCAAAATTCTGTTCCTCTTCGTAATATGCCTGAATACCATAACTTGCATTATCCTGAACCTCAATCTCGCATTGTGCATATTTTGCAGCCGTTCTAATTCGATTAATACATTTGTTTAAATCGTCACCTACTTCAAACTCAATGCAGCCATCTTTGAGCGTAAAAATTGCATTGTCCTTCAGTAAACGCATTGCACGTTTATTAGAAGTAATTTTCTCTATATCACCTGTAACATATACTAAATCTTCCGTTTCATTTGTATCCACTTTCAAAACTGCCATCTACATTACCGCCTAACTATTATATATTTCTGAATACTGTTTCGCTATCTCCATAATATTCTTAAGATATTCATCCACTCCCGAGTCTGACTTAAATGATGGCTGACTTGTATCTACCGCAGACAACGCTGATAACGCTTTTTGTAACAACTTCATCGGCTCAGCTGCCTGCTGTTTATTGTTCAGCTTATCTCTTGACCTGTTAAAGTTTTCATTAAGTGCTTTGCTTACTTTATCTCTCCACGCCGTATCCCGAGCCCTCATCATACGCTTCAAATCACCGTCCGGATTTTCACGGATAATATCATCAACTGATTCTTCTTCCACTTCGTCAACAACTGTAAAATGATCCTCTGAAAATTGTTTCCATATTTCTTCATTTGCGAATAAACTAGCATCAGTCATTGCCTTAGTTGGCTTTCTAATAATATCTCGAAAATCCACTTGATCAAGCCCTAATCTAATATAATCAAACGCAATAGCTTTCAGATTTGAGACATCCGTTTCCACATCATATCCCCACATCTTTGTAACACCACCACCCTTATATCCTCTAAGAGCCGATTCAAGCTTCTGGAATGGATCTTCTGTCTCTTCAAGCATTGTATATATTCCAGTATAACCATACGTATCTAAATACTCATTCATAAGTTCCAAAATTCTCAAATACCATGCTACATCTTTAGGCTTCACACCCATGAAATTTGCTATTTCGCTATCAGAAAAACCTTCATCTCGCAAATCACCAGCTTTAAGGTATTTTTCAATTGGACCATAGTCAACCTTTGCATCCTCACCCATCTGATACGTTGTTTCAAGTCGAAGTATTTCTTTTCTGTCCGCATCAATTGGTAAAATAATCGCTTCAAAATATTGCGTATGCTGCTTAACATTTGCGGGAATAGAATCATCACGCCAAATGTTATTTAGCAGACTAGCTCTTCTATTTCCATCTATAATTTTTCCATCAGCGGTAACAATACCATATCGTTGTTGATGGTCTTCCAACAAGCTTTTCTTAGTTCTCTCATTGGCATCAGGTTTAGAATCCCACAGGAATTTTTCAATTATAGCAACATCTTTTGGATCATCAGGATTAAGAACATGATGCTGTCGTTCGTAAGATTTTACTTCTGCACCAATTCTTCCGTTATACGGATTATATGTAAGAATGCTAAGTGGTATCTTATATGCATTAAACTTTGTTCTTTCTCCATGATAAGTAAGGGTTATCCCCGTCATCGTCGGCTCTCCAGCCTTAATTCTCGCCAATTCCTCTTTTCTCTGCTCTGCATTCATATGTCCTTCTCCTCGATTTCTACAAATAATAGTTTATAACTTCTTTTATCGTTTCAAGTGTATTTAAATTCACTAAATAATCTGAACTTCTATGAATCTTGTTAAGATCAGATTGCCTTGCAACCCAGCCGGCCCCATCAACAACATTGATGTATATTATCCTTTCATTATCTGGTTTTTGGTAATTTTTCTCTCGAAGAATCTTACACAAAGCCTCCGTCTTCTCCGCGTATTTAGTCTGCGCACTTGAAGTCGTGATACCATATGTAACATCAATCAATATTCTCGGATGCTGAGCATCTGGAATAGCAATAGATATTGCTCGTTCTGCCATTGGCACCTCTTCCTTCGAATGTGATGTAAGCCCCTCCAAATCACATATTCTTTTTACATACTGATATACTCGATTGTAAAAACTATCACCTATTTTATTATTATATCGTCCTTCATAACCCTGCTTAACCAATCTTCTAATCTCATCATCACTAGCAATTCTCCCCATTGTATTTGCATCTATAGTAAAATTGGTCAAATAGAATCCTGGTACTAAACGTTGATATGATTCCATACGCGACCCACTTTTAAGTAGGCTACAAACTTCATCCATCCATTCTTCCGAAGAAATCATCTGCCCTCTCAATCCCGCAAGCGACCATTCTCCAGTAGGTATATATCCTTTCTCAATTCTAAGCATTGTAACAATTCTCTTGAACTTTTCTTCTGAAATGTTCATAATGCTTGTAATGCGATCTAAAGATTTTGGATTTGTTCTAATATAATTTTTTAATCCTTCATCCGTAGTGATTCCAAGAAGCTCTGCTTTAATCTCTTCTACATCTTTTTCAACTTCTTCATCGAACTCTTTCTCAAGATCCTCATCAATATAAAACATGGTTGCAGTTCTAATAAACTCTTCTATTGATTGTGCTTTCGGTTTCATATTATTCATTCTTCTATGCCTCCTGTTTTGCAAGATACGAAGTATAACTATCAGCAAGTCGTTCCGCTACCGCTTGAATAACCGGAACACATACTGTATTTCCTAACAAATCAAATCCCGCTTTTCTTCTCTTGCTTTCAGTATCATATATATCAAGGGAATATTTTTTAGGATAGCCAAATAAAGCAAGCCCTTCATTCAATGTAAGTCTTCTAATGCCTGTCCCATCTACAACGCCCACTCTCTCCATGTCCATTGCTACCATTGTTGGTGTTGCTGTATATGGATCCAGTATTTGACTAAATTCGAAGCTTAATTTTCCGGTAACAATATTATAGCCCTTAGGTTTACTTTCATCTGGAATACGCTCATAAGATGTTCTGCCGTCCTCATGTTGAATCGTAAGCTTTTTCTTTGGATGTTCATGTACTAAATAGCCCATTTCAATCAAATGCGCCAACATATCATCTAATTGATCCGAATCATAAAAAGTCCTAATGTGATCTGCCGTAAGAGGCATTCCATCCATCCAATCAATGCCTATGACTTCCGCCCAATGCTTTTTTCTGCGTTCCTTTAGAAGACGATTCAATAGGTCTCTTTCCTGAACAGTGGTTTCTCCCCTAACACCGAGCTCCCAACTATGTATGTTATTTTCTCCACCTCGCTTGTCTTTAATAGACTTACCATACAATTCCTGAGGTTGAAATATTGTCAATAAGGCTCGTGTAAAATCATCATCAACTGTAGGCAATCCATTTTCCTGAATTCTACCGAATGATTTTGTTTTTTTAGTAAAATTATCTAAAGAAACTTTATTTGTCAATGTACCCACAATATATATTCTGTTTCTTGTTTGAGCCAATCCAAAATTCTTTGCATCAAGAACTTTCCAACTTACTTCATAACCCATTGTCTGAAGAGAATGAATGATTGTATTCAACGTACGACCAATCTCATCTGTTGGCTTCTCTTTATCATGCGTAACTAACCCTTCTACATTCTCCAAAATAAAACCATATGGTTTCTTATCTCTAAGGATTCTCTCAACTTCAAAAAATAACGTTCCTCGCGTGTCTGCAAATCCTCTTTGTTTCCCCGCAACACTAAATGCCTGACACGGAAATCCAGCCAACAAAAAATCAAAATCCTCTATATCCCTAGTAGCAATTTTTGTGACATCTCCTTCAATTTCTTCTCCCGGGAAATTCAGTTGATGTGCCTTTATAGCTGCTTCCTTTATCTCCGAAGTAAGTATACATCTCGTATTATATCCTGCTTTTTTGAACGCCTGCTCGAACCCAAGTCGAATACCTCCCATTCCCGAAAACAGATCAATAAATTTTACCACCCTTTTAGGCATTATAGCATTCCTCCAAACTCATAATTCTATAGCAAAAACACATACTGCTTTATCTCCATTATTATTTATGCATTATCATCTTCCAATGTAACTATTTTTGTCTGTATCTTTTCCGTCAAAGTAGTTGCTACACTTCGAAGAAAAGCAATATATACATCATTATTCCACAAGTCATTCCCTATATCTGTATTGTACTCCTGAAGCAAGTAAGGCAACACTTCCAAGTACACTGTCAAATACAGCTTGGCTATTTTTTGCTCCATTAGTTCTTCCTGTTCATAAGGGCCCACATAGTCATCAAAATATGCATTAACCGTCCCCTTTTGCAACAAAAGACTAATACTACTATGTTCTGCATAATTCAAATCCAATTTTACTTGATTTAAATTGCTACTCTCTAGCAAGAAAGATAATGTGCTTATTATATTCATAACAGATTCGCCGCTAGCGGATACTTTTGTTTGAAAATCTTCTGTATCACCTTTAAATCCTTTAATAGAATCCAATCTTAAATCTTTTGGCGCTATTTCAATCGTATAATTTGCATTATACACTCTATATATTAACCAAATAAAGAAATCGTTTGATAGTGCAAATGAGTTCTTTTCTAGCTCATTTCTCCCAGTATAAGAAAGCAGTTTTCGCAATAGCTTCATCGCAGAAGAGTTTTGATCAACAATATAATTAATTCCAGAACCATTATTATATGCAATAATAAATCCTTCTTTCCTTACGAGTCGGTCTTCCACATACAACTCACCTACTGTTGTTTGATCGTATGAATATTTTATGTAATTATAAGTCACATCTCTGCCATTAAGGGATATATGCTGATTCTCCTCAAACATTTTCTGTAAATTCCAGTTATCCCACGTTATATTAGTTATCCTTTCCTCTGAAGTAACCTCATCAATAAGACTTGCAAGGGCCACATCAAAAAGCTCTATTTCTGTATCTCTCCATCTCGTTGTAGCTGCCATTTATCTCACTCCTGCTCTGATTTGTAAATAATTGTGTTTGTACATTACATTAAAATGTTTCCCATATATTTCTGGCTCTATCTTTGCCATGCAGTCACCTTCTACTACTGCCTGGGCCATAACAATTCTAAAGGTCTGTTCGAAAGAAGTCTTCTCACATTTGCCGAATAAATCATATAGATTGATTGAATAGCCCTCGTCATTCGTTCTAGCCACTGTCTCTTTCTTCGCCCCCTGAATATCGATGAATGCCGGACTTTTAATCTGTAGTTCAGTATTTCTAAAATATCTTCTATTTCCTGTAATCTTCACTAATACTCTAATCTCAGCAAGTCCTTCACTATTAAAATCCAATACAGCATTCGATGCTATATCTGCGTTACTCGACACTGGATATATAATAGCTTCAACCTTTCCCACGCAAGAAGCCAACAGCTTTTCTACAAATTTTATGAATTCCTCAAGTATAATGTCTGCTATTGCAAAATATGCTGTTATACAATACTCATACGCCTTTTCTTGTGAAACAAAAGTAAAAAGAGTGAATATATTGAATTGATTCGCACATAATATTCCTATTACCGCACTCAAAATCGGTGTCAGTAGTTTACATACTTTTCTTATCATTGAAACAAGCTCCTCTCTACTATAGAACTTATCTCTTTTGACATAGAATCATATGCCCCCTGACTAATACCAATTATACCATTTGCCTGTACAAAAAAGCTTGCGCCTCCCTCCTTACATAAGCTTCTAACGTAAATTCGTTTTAAATCAATAGATGACTTTTCTTCTAGAAATCTTATCTTTTCTATTAATTCATTTAAATATGCCGGATTCTGTGCCATTGCCTGAAGTATCACATTTACCTCATAATCAAGTGCATCATCCTCCTCAATAAACTCAATTTTATTAATTCTACAATTCTTATCAAGACATGCATATTTAATAATATTGATCATTATTTCCGCAGTGACAATTATCTGTCTATATCCTTTTTCTCTGCATTTTCGTAAAAAATCATAATAATCATCATTATCATCATATGGAATACAATATACATGCGTTGCATTGTCATCCGCTTTCCAAAACAATTTTGTTTTTTCGTATTTCAAAATAACGCCTCCTTAATTTTTAGTTCTTACAATGTAATATATATTGATTTTGTATCTTGTTCCCAATAAATATATCTTTTATATAACCTATCTTTATGTGTTATAATCCTACCTTACTATACCAAATATTAAGTCCATCATTTCGTACTCTTTCACGCCAATTCACAGAATAACTCATTTAAGTATTGAAACGATTTACTTGCCTTTCTGTTCATAAATCTCCTTTAGATTTCCTATCGCCACCTCGGGAGCCATCGTATGGAACATCAAATAATTTCGCTTCATTGTTTCCACCGGAGCTTGCTTGTAAATTGCTTTACTGGATTCCTCAGTATAGTAATGCCAATATCTATAAATGTATCCAATCCAATAAATCACATCTTTAGAATACACTTCACCTTTTTCAGCCAATCTATCTCCAGCAGCTTCGACAACTTCTTCGAGCAAATATTCTTCGCCCGCCCACTGCATGCGATTGTAAGTAGAATCCAAAGCCTTTGCAGTTTCAGAATTCATAAATGTCTTTATAAAACCAGCACTTCCTAACTGCCTATCTACAGAAAGTTCAAATAATCTGCCCTGAATATCACACAGTTTTAATTGTATTTCGTTCATGATTTGCCTCCTGCCGCTTGGTCTAAAATCTCGTCAAAAAACAATCCTTCTCTACGATAATTCCTACAGATATCATTTGCCAACGAAGAACCTTTTACACGGTTTGCCTCTGAGACTTCCTTCATAAACAATTTCTCTAAATAAGAAATAGGAATTTCCTTTTCAATCCGCACTGCATCACATCCCTTTTGTGTAACTGCAACGTACTGTTTTCCAAGTTCCAATGCAGACAAACTATTTATTAGTGCTGCGTCAGTTATATTTCCAATGAAGAAATTGTCAATCACGAAGAACATTCTGTCATTTGCAATGCTTCCGATAACCAAATCTTTATCCTTTGTCATTTCTTGATACTTGCTATAAAAAGGCGTTCCTTTTATTTTTTCCATTCGTCCTCTATGATATGCGACAATCATTGCCCACTCCAAATCAGCCGGAACATCTAATACAGCAAGGTTATCCACTGATATGGAAACAATATAAAACTTTGCACTCTCATAATCACAAATTAGTGTAAGTGCTTGGCTCGGCTCAGTTCCCATATAGAATCCTTCTCCGAAATCGCACTGTTTTCGGCTCAGTGGTGCAATATCCCCCTCTATTCCTGATTTTGAACCGTGATACAGCAGCACTCTCCCTTTATCAAGCTTAATGCTTCCAGAAGCCGCTTCTATCTTCTCTAAAACCATATCGTATACCGGAACATCATACTCCTTGCATAAATCATATATTTTGTCCTGTGCAAGCTTATTTGGCAACGCACGACCATTCTCCCAACGGTTTACAGTCGCAAACGTTACATTCAACAGTTCTGCAAATTCCGTCTGATTCATATTCATATGTGAGCGTATTTTCTTGATTAAATCCTGCATAATATCATCTCCATGTCTCATAACAGTTTATAACATTTGTTCTGCTATAAATTATATAAAATGTTATACAGTAAGTCAATCTATATAATAAGACATTCGTAAGAAATATAGGACACAATATGTTGACAGCAGGCACCCGTAGTCATGCTGCAAGGCAGCAAGAAAAGGCACAGACTCACAGAACATCGTTCTACAAACCTGCGCCTTGTCGGCAAGGTAGCCTAGCACGACTACCTCCTCCAGTAAACATATTGAATATTTTTGACGCAAGCGACAATTTTCTTCAACACAAACTTTTCTTAGTAACATATTTATATGTATAGTAACATCACTCATGTTACTTTGTGCCATTTTATGTTACTTCTGATTTTTTCTTTATTTCCAACGAAACATTTTTCATTAACTCCTAATATATTCGGTGTTATCAAAATTTTCTCTTGATTCTTCCACCAAAGCTGTATAATATGAATTCATGAAGCGGGTTTTGTGTCGTGTACAGCCTTATGGCTCAATCGGGTAGCTCGTTTCTATCTCAAGAAGCGAGTTTTTGACTGAGTAAGGTTTTTAGACTGAAAATGGGTACTCGCTTCTTTTTTTATGCGCTAATTTGAGTTCTTGATTAAAACTAGAATATAGCCACCTTACTGAATTATCTTATCGGAACTTTTGATGTAGACACCTTTGTTCCTTCAAGTCCGTTTGCTTTCAAAAATCTCCTTAACTCATTACAGTTTTGCCTACACATAGGACCTAAAATTATTTCTGTTATCGTTCCTGACCCCCATATCTCTTCTAAACATAGATCTTTATATCCACGTATACCAGATTTCATCATTCCAAACTGTTCTTTATCTAATCGCAAATTCTTCGTAACAGCCTTAAAATTCTTTTTTAAATTATGATATAATTCCTCTTCTATACTCGATTCCATCAAATCAATAAGGTGTAATGTAGATTTAATAGATGCTGTATCATGATATAATCTAACTTCATCTTCATCTACAAAAGAGTCTTTTTTTGTAAATTTAGCAAGTTGTAAATAGATACTAGTAGCATACACATATCCATTCTTTTTTATTAATTCCAAAAGTTCTTCTTTCTCAAGTTTTTTTCCTTCTTGCTCATACAATAAATTAAAAAACCTAATTAGTCCATTCCGAATATACTTTTCTCTATCATCACCTGAATAAAGCACTTTTCCGACATCATACAAACCTATACCAAATACAAGAGATGCCATTCTTTGTAGATATACATTCAGCGCAGCTACATTGAATCCGATACACACACCTGTACATCCAGATGCATATCTATCCCAATGAGTAAGATTATCTTTCTTTTCCGACAAACATAATGCATATGGAAATCTCCTCTCTCTACATTCTTGGAGAAATTTTCCCTTATTCTGCTCAATACTTTCCTTTACAAGTTTGAAATAATTCTTTTTGTTTTCATTATCCTCGATATCAATTATCTCCTGAAAATCCGCCAAAAAATGCTCCGGTTTGTAGAATAATTCACTTTTATCGTTAGATGATTTTAAACTAGTCAGCCGAAATGTTTTATTTGTAACTATGTGATACAGTGCATCCAAAGTCGTATAGTGGTAATAAATTTGTGCTGGTATTTTTTCAGTTTCTTCAAAATACTTCATCTTATTGTAAAATTCATTCATAATGCGCTCCTTTCCACCAATACCTTGCCACACTTTACAATTAACTATCAATACATGTATCCATTCCAAAATGTCATCCCACAAAGCAATTTTTTCTTCACGCTATTTTAAGTTTTTTCATCTCTCGAATCAACTTCTCCAAAGCTTTATTAGTTAAAAGCCAGATACTTCGCTTCTCTTTTTCGAAAAGCATCTTCTCCACCTTCCATTATATTACATATTCCCTGTCGAATCACTTTCTCCTCTATACATCCCGCCTTTTTATTTTCTCTGAAAACAACTTTTCCTTCAGAGTTCCTTTCTAGAATGATTATCCCTTCAGCATCTCCCAAAACAGGTATATTAGGATTATGCGTAACAATAATAATCTGTCTCCTATTTTTTATTTTGCGAATAGATTTCACTACAAGATTATATATCAAACTATTGTCTAGATCATCTTCCGGTTGATCTATAATCAACGGATTATCTCCGCTATTTAGAATAAAAGCTAGCAAAGCCGCACATTTTTTCCCTGGCGAACCCTCGTTTATATCTGTTACGTTCCCATTCTCTACCAACGATATATCAACCTTATCCTCTGGAATCACATTTATCAAAGAATCTAAAGTTCCATTTTTACTTTTCTCTTTCCAAATTGAAATCATTCTACTATTTAACCCTGTTATTCCTATTTCCGATAAATCGCCTGTTTCCGATGTTAACAAAAATAAATAGTATTTCTTTAACATTGCGAAATCATCTCTTGGATCCAATAAAAAGGTTGCTAGCTTTTCAAACTCTTCTTCAAACGTATCTCGTTTTAGTTCTTTTTGAAGCTTAGACTTGAATCGCATAACATGAGCCATCGTAGAAATTCTAAATTCAATTCCTTCCATATGCATTTCTGCAATTGTACTTCTTCTCACTTCCGATAATTCCAATTTGTATCGAATCAATTGGCCTATCAATGAAATGATTTTTTCCATTCTCTCACTTTGTGTTTCAATCAAGCCTTCAATATCCTTTATTCGTTCGGTATTAGCTTGGAGTTTATCTTGTACTGATTGTATCTCTTCGCTACCAGTGCATTTTACGCTTTCTATCGCCCTTAAGTACTCTCTATGAAATTCTTCCAGTTTCTCATGGATTGAAGATACTTTATACTCGTCTCTAAGCGATTCCGCTATACTTCTTTCTTCTAATAATGAATCGATTACTCGATCACTACTTTGTAACAAACGTTCCGTTATAGCGATGCTATCTTGGTTCAACTCTGAATCATCTTTAAGTTTAGCTAATGTTAATCCATATGATTCACGACTTCTTGTAAAACTCGTTATCACTGAATTCAAATATGCCAAATATGAATCTATATTCTCGCTTGTTCCCTTTATCCAACTATGTAATAACTCATATTTTTTTCTCGTTTCTTCTAAACCGCTTGCCTTGAAACGTTCCATAATTGCTTCTGCTTTCTCAACTTCAGCCTTTATTGCCGGTAGTTCAGCTATTCTTTTACAATTCTGTTTATAAAGTGTTGCTTGATTACGTAGTTCAGTAATCGTTGCATTTATATTATCATTTAATACAAATAATTTAGATTGAATTCTGTCATCAATTAATTTAACAAGTGGACTAGTCTCTTCTAAAGTTGTATTTCCATCTTCTTCCAATAAACTATAAATCTCTTTCTGACCATAAAAATCAATTTTGAATTCTGGAGGTTGTTGTTGTTCTCCATCATCATTATAATATGTAAAATTTAGATTTTTCTTGTCTCGCTTTGCCTCTACCTTATAATGCCTTGATATTCCGAAATTGAAATATGTAGTAATCTGTCCATCACTTTTCATTGTTTTATCTAACAATGTACACGTTGACAAATCTCGCCCGCAATTCAGACCATATTTAATTGCATCTACAATAGTTGATTTTCCTGTTCCTCTTCCACCGACAATGCAATTTAGTCCTGGTGAAAACCTCATATTTAAGTCAGTTAAATGCGTGATATTCGATAATATTAGACCACTCACATAATTATACGTTACTTCATTAGGATTAAAATCCATTCCTATTTGCTTAAGCGAAAGCATATTTATACATCTATTATCAGGGTCTAAAAAAACTTGCCTTAACCCTTCAAATGATAATGATGAAGTTTTAATCCACGTAAAAGCAGAACCAAACCCTTCAATTGAATGAACTGCCTGGTCTCTGCTTGATGGATTATCTGACCCCGTAATTAAAGCCGCTTTGTTTATTGCACCATTACTAACCTTATTTTGATATTCATTTATATCATCTTCTTTCCTTACTTCTATTGCATCAAAACTAACAAATTCTTTATATTTTTTTATGGCATTAATCGAACATTTTGCAAGTCCTTTCTCACTTGCAAAATGTGCAGGTATTACAAAAATGCGATTTCGCATTTCTTGGCACAACTCTTTAAGACGTTCCTCTGTCACGTTAATTGTTGTATCCCCCCAATGCTCACGCTTCAATTTCAAATGTCCAATCACTGCATCTTCGATTTCTTGTACAGACAACTTATCATCAAAAACAATTAAAATATGAGTAAATTCAGCTGATACGCATAATTCTATCCCATAAAAAATTTTAATACCTTCTCTTATTGTTTCATCCACTTCGTCTATTTTTGAAATAAACTCAACTGAATTATGGTCTGTCAAAACCACCGCATCCAAACCTGCAGCTTTAGCTGCTCTTACCCACTGTTCAGCCGTAACACTTCTATCACCAAAACATTTACTAGCTGGAGAATGTGTATGAAAATCCACCTTATACCATTTCGCTAATGCCATCAATCTTCCTCCCATTTCTTATTATCTTTTGTCAATATATATCAGGCCCTAATAAATTCTCATCACTAACAAACCGTTTGTCCGTATTAATTTTTATCGCTGATATTCATCCTACACTAATTTTTATAAAATCAGCTAGATATTTCACACAAAAAATTAATTCCCTGTTCAACACGTTTTTTTACTTGAATTAATTTTTCAAACTCATATCTGCCAGCCGCACCGTGTGTTCCGTCACTCAACACATGGAACAATTCAAGTATATTGGTTATATCAGCCTCAGCAAAATCCACTACACTTTCCACAATATCGATATTACGCATCATATATTTTATTTTCTCTCGTCGTGTAGCATTTCCTCTGTCTGTCTTTTCGCAATTTGGATTATGCATAAATACTTGAGCGTCAGGTGCTTTTAGCTCAATGAATTCAGTAAAAATTTCCCGTGCACTTGTACAAAAATGTCTTGCTGCATCCGGATTATGCGGACTTAACGCAAAAACAGCCCCCTTCCATCTGTTATTCAAATCCTCAGATACTGCTTGTAGTCTGTTTCCAATTTCTACATCATCTGTATTCCCCTCGGTAAAATCCTCATTCCCAACTACATTTGCTGTAACCAAACCATTTGCTTGTTCACGTTCAATCAATTCTAAAATACGTTCTTGTTCAGGTGTTATATATGTATCTTGATATACATTTTCTATAGCCGTGTAATGTTGATGCATTGCCTTTAACGAAATTGTATATTTGGTTTGTACACTTGAACTTGACCTCAATTTATTAAGCTCACGTACAACAATCTGTTGATTACGACGAACATTAGAATTGTATTTTCTCAATTCACGATTCACATCACTTTCAAATTTTCGCGTTGCTTTATTTATTTCACTTTGCATTTGACGCTCAACCTTACGCTGAGCTTGTCTAACTTGTGACTTGAAACTCGACATATTAAAACTCTTTGCCATTACAGTATCCTCCCTAATCCTTCTGTTTTCCTGTCTATTTCCTACTTTATCTAATATTTTCCAGCCACGTCACAGCCCCAAACCTTAATTTCCTGTCATAAATTTGGTATAAAAATCCTCTCTCAAACTCCCCCAACCCTTGATTTTCCTAGACTTTTTTCGAAAAGCAACTTGCTGCCGTGTCAACCCACCTATATTACATCATTTTCATTTAATCTACTACTGCCATATATGGTACTAGCCTAAGCTTTTCACAACTCCCTGCTCTTTAGATACTCCCTACGGCCTTCTTCATACAGATTTCTGCCTTCGCTGTCAATGATTACAACAACCGGCATATCTTCTACATACAATTTTCGCAGGCCCTCGGTCCCTAAATCTTCATAGGCAATCAACTCTGACTTTTTTATGGATTTTGCAAGCAGGGCACCTGCACCGCCGATTGCACCAAAATAGGTTCCTTCATTCTTTTTCATAGATTCTACTACCTCGGGCAGGCGGGCACCTTTTCCAATCATGCCTCTTGCTCCCACATCCATGAGCGTAGGTGCATAGGCATCCATTCTCCCACTTGTGGTTGGACCTGCAGAACCGATAATTGCTCCCGGTTTGGCCGGTGTTGGGCCTACATAATAAATGGTGGCATCCATTGGGTCAAATGGTAGCTTCTCTCCTCTCGCCAAGGTCTCACACATACGCTTGTGACCGGCATCTCTGGAGGTGTAAATCTCACCGGTTAAATACACCGTATCTCCAGCTTTCAATGTTCTGGATAGTTCTCTTGTCAGCGGCAATTGGATATGCTTTTCCATACTATATCACCTCCGTTTTATGTCTTGTAACATGACAATTGATATTAATTGCACATGGCATCCCAGCAATATGTGTTGGCAATGTCTCTATATTGAGACCAATGGCTGTAGTTCTACCTCCAAAGCCCTGTGGTCCTATTCCGAGCGTATTTATTTTTTGGAGCATCTCTCCTTCAAGCTCTGCATAATATGGGTCAGGATGATGGCTTCCGAGCTCTCGGATAATTGCTTTTTTTGCAAGCAATGCGGCCTTATCAAAGGTTCCACCGATTCCGACTCCTACCACTATCGGCGGACATGGATTTGGTCCTGCTTTCTCGACAGTCTCTATAATAAAATCTTTGATACCTTCGATTCCATCTGAAGGCTTAAACATACGTATTGCACTCATGTTCTCACTTCCAAAGCCTTTAGGTGCGACCGTTATCGTCACTTTATCTCCTGGAACAATATCTACATAAATCATTGCTGGCGTGTTGTCCCCTGTGTTTCCGCGACGAACGGGATCTTTTACCACGGACTTTCGAAGATATCCTTTTTCGTAACCGCGACGGACACCCTCGTGAATGGCCTCGTACAAATCACCCTCGGTAAAATGTACCTCTTGTCCGATTTCAAGGAATACACACGCCATGCCTGTATCCTGACAAATCGGAACACATTCTCTATCTGCAATTTCAGAGTTTTCTATAATCTTATCCAACACATCCCGTGCGATTTCGCCATCCTCTTGTTCTCTGCATATGCAGAGCGCATTTTTTACATCCTTTGGAAGATGCTGGTTTGCCTCAATACAAAGGCGTTCTACCGTGTCTCGCACTATCTCCACGCTGATTTCTCTCATAAGTTTGCTCCCTTCGTGTTTAAAAAAGAGCCTTTGCAGCATAAATGATCCATCTATTTTGCAAAAGCTCCTTATTCTATTACATGATTGTGAAAGCGATAATCGCCAAAATATACAAAGCTACCAGAAATCCTATGACAACCAGCATTGGTTTAAACATGAATTTCACAGCGCTCCAATAAGTCCGCCATATTTCCTTCGGACTAGACGTTGTCCCCGTCTTGGAAAACTTGAAGCTATCGCCCATACCAGATACACCCGATAGATCTGCAAATGATCTGCCATCATCGATATATGTAATCTTTTCTTTTTTCTTCTTACTCATGGATATACTCCTCAAGAAATTTATTCTTCCAGAAGATGACAAGCCGCGCAATGTCCATTGCCATAATCCTTGTATTCTGGTGTAACCTCTTTACAGATATCCTTTGCGTAAGGACAACGTGTATGGAAGCGGCAGCCCTTTGGTGGGTTTGCCGGTGAAGGAATATCACCATTCAATACGATACGATTCATCTTTATGTCTGGATCTGGATAAGGAATCGCAGAAAAAAGAGCCTTGGTATATGGGTGGAGTGGATTTTCAAAGATTTCCTTTTTGCTTCCGAATTCCACCATAGAGCCTAAGTACATAACACCAATCTTATCGGAGATAAATTTCACTACCGATAAGTCATGGGAAATGAATACATAGGTAAGGTTCATATCGTTCTGCAATCTCTTAAGCAGGTTGATAATCTGTGCCTGAATCGATACGTCAAGTGCGGATACAGGCTCATCACAGATAACGAGCTTTGGATTGACAGAAAGTGCTCTTGCGATACAAATACGCTGTCTTTGTCCACCAGAAAATTCATGTGGATATCTTTCGAAATAATAATCACGAAGACCACATTTATCCATAAGGTCTAATACATAATCCTTCACTTCTGCTTTTGGTACGATATTGTGTACCTCAACAGGCTCAGAAAGAATACCACCAACCGTATCTCTAGGAGGCAGTGAGGAATATGGGTCCTGGAAAATAATCTGCATCTGTTTGCGGATTTCTCGCATATCCTTGGATTTCAGATGGGTAATATCCTGTCCATTGAAAATAATCTGTCCACCAGTAGGCTCGTGCAATTTCAAAATAGTTCTACCCAGCGTGGTTTTACCACAACCGGATTCACCTACGATACCAAGGGTTTCACCTGGCTTTAATTTGAAAGAAACATTGTCTACGGCAATCAATTCGGATGTTACCTTACCAGTAATTGTTTTCTTCAAAGGGAAGCATTTACGGATGTTGCGAACCTCCAAAATCGCTTCTGGGTCAAATGCTGTATCTTGTGCAATTATCTGTTCATTAGCCATTTTTCTGACCCTCTTCGTACAAGTGACAGGACACAAAATGTGTTGGGCTTACCTGAATCATATCAGGATAATCTCCGTTGCATTTTCCTGTGCACATAGCACATCTTTCTTTGAAATAACAATAGTTTGGCATGTTGACAGGGTTCGGAACGTTACCTGGAATGTTGTAAAGCTCTTCTCCCTCTGCGTCTACCGTTGGCTTTGATTTCTGTAAGCCGATTGTATATGGGTGCAGAGGATTGTGGAAAATTTCATCTACTGTACCCTTCTCAATCACTCGACCTGCATACATAACCACAACGTAATCTGCCATCTCAGCAATAATACCCAGGTCATGTGTAATCAGCATAATCGAACCATCAATTTTATCCTTTAAGTCACGTAGCAAATCCAGAATCTGTGCCTGAATCGTTACATCAAGCGCGGTTGTAGGCTCATCGGCAATGATAAGTCTTGGGTCGCTGGCAAGAGCCATAGCAATCATAACACGCTGACGCATACCACCGGATAATTCATGTGGATATGCATTGTAAACACGTTCTGGCATCGCAATACCTACGAGGTTAAGCATCTCGATTGATTTTGCTTTTGCATCCTCCTTGCTTGCGCCTTTTTTGTGGATGAAGGTTACTTCATCCAACTGTTCTCCGATGGTAAAAATTGGATTCAATGAAGTCATTGGTTCCTGGAAAATCATAGCGATTTCATTACCACGGATTTTATGTATGTCTCTGATTGGCATCTTAGCGATATCAAAGATTTTTTCTTTTGCATGGAAACGGATTTCGCCGGAAACAATCTGTCCGGTTGGTCCCTGAAGCAGTCTCATAACAGACATACTGGTTACAGATTTTCCACATCCAGATTCGCCTACGATACCAACTGTGGCATTTTTAGGAATATCAAAGGAAACACCATTTACCGCTTTTACAACGCCCTGCTCTGTGAAAAAGTAGCTATGTAGACTGTCGATTTCCAGAATATTATTCTCATCCTTCATATCTGTGAGATATTCCGATTCGTCAGCTTTACGGTTTTTGTAGGCCTCGAGTTCCTTCATTACCTTGGCATTTTCCTTGGCAATGGCACGAACCTCTTTTCCTGAGAGATAATTCCCACCTGATTTTTTATCTTTCTTAAATATACTCATTGCTTATCTCCTTGCTTTTGGATCAAGGGCATCACGCAGACCATCACCAACAAAGTTAAATCCTAATACGGCAATAACGATACATACACCGGCTGGAACCCAAACGTTCAAATGATTCTGTAAAATGTCCTGGTTGGTGGAAATAATGTTAATCATTGTTCCCCACGCAGCATATGGTGCCTTTACACCAAGATTCAAGTATGACAAAGTTGCTTCATAAAGAATCATGCTACCAAGACTCAAGCTCATCTGTACGATTAATTGTGGCATAACGTTTGGAACCAGATGCTTGAAGATTTTTCTTCCTGTTGAATATCCCATTGCTTCTGCTGCTACCATGTATTCCTGCTCACGAAGTGAAAGAATCTGTCCACGTACCAGACGTGCCGTACCCGGCCATGAAATAAAGGTCAGATAAGTCATCAACAGATAAATACGGTATTTTGCATCAATATCAGATGCATCCAAAATCGTACTGATAATCAGCAGGATTGGAACACCCGGTAAACACATAAGCACGTCACATAATCGCATGATTACGTTATCTACCCAACCACCGAAAAAGCCTGCAATACCACCTAGGATTACACCCAGGATAGTAATCAAAAATACTGCAAGGAAGCTTACAGTCAAGGAAATTCTTCCACCATACATAAGACGTACAAAAATATCATAGCCTTCGTTGTCTGTTCCTAAGATATGCTCTTCGGAAGGTGCTGCAAGGAAATTATCCTTCAAGGATTTCTCTGTTGTCTGTCGCAGTGTGTATTCCACACCATCTACTTCATAGGTGGTTTCGGCAATTGCATATTCCGTTTTACCACTTTCATCCAATTCGATTTCGCCCCATTTATCATAAATCAATGGTCCAAAGAAGCTGAAAACAAATAGACCAATTACCATAATCAAACCGATAATACTCAGCTTGGAACGGAAAAATCTACGAACTACCATCATAGTAGGAGACATCAATCGTACATTTTTATCAAGAGGTACTTCCGTATCTTCTACAGCTTCCGTATTAGATACTTCTTCCGCTTTTGCTACGATTTCAGCATCTGCTACTTCTTCCGCTTCGACTACATCTTCAGTACCAAGCTTGCTTGTATTTTCTTCCATTGTAGTACGGCCTCCTTACTCTAATTTTACTCTAGGGTCTACGATACCGTACATAAGGTCGGCAAGAAGAACACCTAAAACACTAAGTATTGCCAAGAACATGTTGTATCCCATGATAAATGGAATATCACCACGATTCATAGCATCCAACGCAATATTACCAATACCAGGTAAGTCAAATACCTGCTCTGTGATAATCGCACCAGAGAACAGGGATGGAATCAAGCCTGCCATAGAGGTTACAAGTGGGATCAATGTGTTACGGAAGGCGTGTTTATTGATAACCACGTTTTCTTCTAATCCCTTTGCACGTGCGGTACGAATATAGTCGGAGTTCATAACCTCGAGCATATTGGTACGAGTCATTCGCATTCTTGCACCGATACTTAAGATAACGATGGTAAGAATAGGAATAAACACGTGTCTCGCATAGTCGATGAAAAGCTCAACCCCTGTATAAGAAGCCGAGGCATTAATCAGACCTGAGGCTGGGAACCATCCCAGCTTCAAGGCCAATAAATCTTTTAACATGTTTCCGAAGAAGAAGGATGGTAAGGAAATACCTATCATAACAAGGATTGTTACCACATAATCTCGGATACTGTACTGATGTGTTGCAGCTGTAATACCAAGTGGAATTGCAATCATAAATTCGAAGATGGTTGCAATTAGGGAAATGGCAAAGGATATTCCCATGTGCTGAACGATAACGTCTGCTACTGGAATACCATATACAAAGCTAGTTCCCAAATCAAAACGGAATAATGCGGTAAGCCAGCTAATATATCCACCCATGATACCCAAAAAGCTGTCATCACCTAATCCATACATCTTATACATTGCATCCACGGTTTCCTGGCTAACAGTTGCTCCACCCTGATTGATAGCGTTGATTTTATCCTGGATAAAATCAACCGGCATCAAACGGATAAGGAAATAAATAATCATTGATACACCGATAAGGATGAACACTGATTGTACTAATCTTTTTAAAACATACTTAAACATAAGCCACTCCGCCTTTTAGTCAGCAAACTCAATTTCCCAAATACGATCTAATGGTGATGAATATGGGTTAACCTCTGTTGGGAGAGTTTCTGAGTTAATCACTTTTGAATTGTAAGCATACAATACACTTCTCTGGTAAACTGGAAGTTCGATTGCAAGGTCAAGAATCTGTTCCATTGCTTCTTCATAAAGCTCTGTACGTTCTTCCTGATCGTTGGTCTCACGAGCTTCATCGATTAAATCACTCAGTTCATCTAAAATATCTAATTCCTCTGATGTACCACTTGCCTTCAAGTAATTGTAACCCCAAGCAAGTGTACTGGTTGCTGTAGAATCCTTGTGGTATACCTGGTAAAGGTCTGGATCAAGTGCAGAAGACCAAGCTGCTGCCCATACTGCAAGAGAACCTGTATTAATCTTTGTAAGTGCCTGTGTATCACATACTACTTCTACATCCCATCCAAGATCATTTAAGAGTGCCGCTGCATCTCTAAACACCTTATAGGTAGGGTGATCCTGTAATGAAGAACCGGCGATTGTAAAGGTTACCTTTAATTCGCTGTCACCAGCACTTACGCCAGCTTGTTCCATGTAGTTTTCAATATTTTTGATAGCAGTATCTTCACTCCATTTACCCATCTGTGGATAATCAAAACCATTATCTGTAGCATTTTCTTCAGGATATGCCCAGCTTACGGTTGACATTGGCCAGAAAATCTGCTCTGCAGTACCAGCACGATAGTAGTCAAGTGCTAATGAAGTATTCATAGCACACATAATTGCTTTACGAAGGTTCTGGTCAGTAATCTTGGCAGCATTCACACCAATGTAACCATAACCAAGCTGATCTGTTGTAAGCGTCTTCATACCTTTAGATTCTAAGCTTACTAATTTATCATGATTATCCGTTGTGAGGGCTGGTGAAATGTAATGTACATCTCCATCCTCCAAAGCGGCAATCGCGTTCTGTGAGCTTACTACCTGATAACGGATTTTTCCAATTTTTGCATTTTCAAGACCTTCGCCAACTGTTTCAAAGTTCTCGTTTGCCTTGAAGTATACAACGTTGTCTACATAGAATTCGCTTTCTGATGGAGTATCACTATTCTTAGCATCTGTTACCTTGTAAGAACCAGCACCCATTGGGAGCTTGATATTTCTTGTTGACTGAATTGTTTCTGTCATGAAGTCAAAGCTTGCAAATTCAACACCGAATTTGTTGTTTTCGATATCCACTTTTACCTCACTGCCTTCGCCATAGTAATGCTGTGGAGCAATTGTAATAGCAAAGTTCCAGATAGCTTTAGGGTCAACACCATCAATTGTAATCTGTAATACGTCGTATTCGTCTTCTTTTGCTACTGTTCCATCATCGTTATGAGCAGAAGCAATGGTATATTCTGTATCATTAATCTCAATTGTTTCGCCAGCTTTATCTGTATGGCCTAAAGATACGATACCAGAAATGTTTTCTACCACTAAGCTGCCATCCTCAGAAGCATTTTCGTGAAGGATAACTTCTTTTGCTTTTGCTGTAAATTCTGTATTCAAGGTTGTACCTGTTGCCCAGTACTGTAAGATAATATCCAATTCTCTAGCAATTTTATCGTTATATACGTAATCAATTGCATCTTCTTTAGACTTAATAGAATCAGGATAAGATGGTGTTAATTTTTCCATTTTTGTACGGTCGATTTTACCATCTTTATCTTTTGCATATTCTACCTGTACATAGCCTTCTGAGAACATGAAGCAGAAGATTTCATCCTCAAATTCATCATAATCTTTGTAAGGAGCATCTACATAAGATTCCTGTGCACTTGTATAGTCTGTTTCTAATTCTTCTTTGAATAATTTTAAAGCATATTCATAGTCTTTTAAAAGTGTCTTGCTATCTACTTCTGATTCATCATTTGAAATAGCAGATTTATAGCCTGAGCTTACCTTATGAGAAGAAATTGCTTTTTTCATTACATCATAGCTTGCTTCATTGGTTGATGAAGCCTTCTTTTCTGCATTGAAAAGGTTGATAAGCTCATCAATACGAGCCTGTGCTCTGTTGGAAGCCTGTGAAGTAATCTGGTTATCACCATCTGTTGAACCAGATGATACCTGCTGTGTTCTGTATTCGTTAAGACCAAGAATATCTGTTGAATACAAGGTATTAGAGCCTGTGTAAACAGGGTCAAGGTATACATAGTAATTGAATAAAACGTCTTCCATTGTTAATGGTTCTCCATCGGAGAATTTGATACCGTTTTTCAATACAAAATTGTATGTAACTGTTCCGTCATCGTTGTCTACAGTATCATAGTCTTTTACTACTACTGCTTCATCCTCGCCGTATGCAACCTGTACTTCGCCATCTTCATATTTCGCGCCTAACATACCAATCTGTGTCATGGAAACGATGGTTCCATCTGCTGCTGCTGTGTAGAAGAATGGATTAAATAATCCATCTAACTGTTCTGTCATGATTACAAAAGCGTCCTTGTTTCCAGCGCCACCACAGCCTGCCAACATACTCACGCTCATTACCACGCAGAGAATAAGAGAAATAATCTTCTTTTTCATTTTTTGCTCCTTCTTTCTTTATATTTGTTTATTGTGTAATTTCTATGGTTACTTCATTTCCAACTACAGTAATCTGCACGTTTTCAGGCTCATCACCAGTTGGAACACAGGTAATCTGTGCGTTTGGAATCACGCTCGCATTACCCATACCACAAAGTAATCCGATAGAATAGTCATCAATGCCAAAATAACAATCTGAGTCAATCTGCAAGGTGCTTGCCAGAATATTTACATTTGAAATCGTTACTGCATCCGAAATGGTACCTGCGAAAAGACCAAAGGATGCGCCTGCGGTACGAGTACCCTTTTCAATGGTAAAGGTTATATTTTCAAAAGTAATATCCGAGATACTTGCTTCCTCTGTCAATACTCCGAAAAGACCTGCATTTACCTTTGAATTATTGGTCTGCTCAAATGTAATATTTTTAAAGACATGGCCATTACCCTTAATACTTCCACTAAAGTTACCGTACATCAGTGAGCTAGGCCAGTTTTCCTCAGAAAAATCCAAGTCTGCATGGATTTCGTAGTTGCCGCTTACATTGGCATTTTCTACAAACTGTTCCGCAGTGTAAATGTGATACCATTCACCCTCTATATAATCTACATAGAGCTTCATAACGGAATCCTCTGCTGTGCCGGTTTCATAATCTATTACCCCTGGATGAGCAACTATTTCTGTAGTTACAGCCTGAGTACCAGCTTCATCTAAATATGCACCATTGAATGTATAGCCATCATTTTCTGGGAAGCTGTACATTTCAACTGCACCTGTTTCTTCATCCCATGCGGGAAGCTTGATTTCCTTTACCGTTGTAGGGTCATAGATATAGCTATTTACATACTCCCCAGTTGCTAAAGAGTAAAATTCGATTTGAAATAATGGAACCCATGCTGCGTAGAGTGTAATCACTGGCTCCTCTGAGGTATACGTTTTGTCCGCCTCTACCTCAAGTAAATCGTTATCAAAATCCCACTTTTTGCCATAGGTATAAAGTGTATTTCCGTCCTCATCCTTACCAGCCTCAGTACGTTCTGCGTACCAGCCAGCTAAGAAGTGACCATTTTTAGTTGCCTGAAATGCATCATTTTTTCTAGCTTTATCGTCTGGAGAAAGCAAAGCGATTTCTACCTGACCATCACTGCTTTCCTTCATATCAGAAATGTTGTAAGAGTCTACAATCACAGAAGTATTTGTAGTAAACATACCCCCGTTAGCATCATATTTGACGCTAACGGTGTAGTTTTCCTCATCATTTGTCTGATATGGTGTCTGCTCACTGCCACATGCAGTCAACAGACCTAGTATACCTAATGTCAATAAAGCGAGTAATAAGGTTTTAGTTCTCAGTTTCATTTTCTTCTACCTCTTTCGCTTCTACAGGTGCTTCCTCTATTTTTTCAGGCTTCGCTTTTTTCGCTTTTGCGTTAGCAGCCTTTTCTTTTAGAGTTACAATCACTTTTTTTACAAGCGATATCACGCTCTTCCATAGAGATATCGCTACCTCTTTCACCCTTTCTGCGATTTTTACACAAATTGGTTTCACCTTCTCTGCCACCTTTTCGCAGACAGGTTTCACCTTTTCTGTCACCTTTGCGCAGAAGGCTTTTATCTTTGTCTTTTCTAAGAAAACATCTACCTTCTCACAAATTGGTTTTACTTTTTCGCGAAGCTGTACTATCTTTTCGGAATTCCAGAACGCTAAAATCTGTTTCTTGAATATATAACCAAGAGCAAATCCAATTACAAGAACGAGAAGTAAAATCACAAACCAGTTAGTACCCTTTGGTGCATCTGCTGTAGGTGCATCAGTCTCTGTATCTTCCTCTGTCTCGTTAGCAGGATCAAGCTGCTTGATACGCTGTTCTGCGGATACTAAGTCGGCATAGTTTGTTACCAATGCCTGTTGCTGAATCGTAGCAATCTTATCATACGCAACACGTGCTGCTTCCACTAAGGCTTTATCATCCCACGATACGCGTTCTGGAAGAGCCTTAATGGCGCTAATTGCTGTCATTGCTGTCTCGTCTGGCGCCGCTGGTCCATCAAGCACTAAATCAAAATACTGGTTCAGGATAAATGAATCATATTTTTCGCCATTCACTGGACGAACCAATGTCAATTTATCTTCTACATATCCCACGTAATCTACGAAGTTTGCACCATAGAATACATTGGAATACATACCACCAGTGACATTCCACATAAAGTATGGAATCAGTCCCATACCTGTAATTCCAACCTCTGCTCCATTGTAATCTGTATAGGTGCCATAGTCACCGGAGCCTGGAACATGCTGGAATGAATCATAATATTTAGGGTCATATTCTTCTTCTAAAATAGGAACTTCATAGCTTCCTAAAATTACAGTACTTAAGTTGTTACACTGATAGAATGCCTTGTGTCCAATCGCATCAACTGTGTAAGGTACCTCTACCATTTCTACATCGCTACCAGCAAATGCCATAGTGGTAATACGCACTGTATCCTCTGCAACGGTAGCATCGGAATGATTAATGCCAGCATAAGCGATTAATTCCCATCCAGTATCTACTTTTGAGTAAAGCGAACCATCTACCACTTTTACAGTATCACTGATTTCATATGTATATACAGGTACTTCAACCTCAATCTCGTTGACTTCTTCTGTTCCGGTTGAACTAAACGGAGCAAGCTGACACATTGCAAATGGGTTGTCACCCAGGCTTTCAATATCATCACCAAATGTAACTGTAAATGGTGTCAAGGTCTCCTTCATGAACGCATGCGTTCCAACCTTCTCTGCACCTGTAAGGTCTGCATTTGTAATTGCCGTATATGCAAATGCGTAATCACCGATATTCTTAGCAGCTCCAAGATTTGCTACATTTGCAAGTGTGCTACAGTAAGTAAATGCACCCTCTGCTGTTTCGGTTCCCTTTGCATTTAAGGTTACATTTGCAAGGCTTGCATTGTTTACAAATGCGTATTCACCAACTGTTTCAGCCGCAGATAAATCCGCTGCCAACAGTCCACCTTCCATAAATGCATAGTCACCAATTGTCTTAATATTTGTAAGATTGATTGTCTGTAATGAAATACATCCGGCAAATGCATATTCAGGAATCTCGGTGATTTCCGCACCCAGATTTACATTTGTCATTGCTCTACAGTACGCGAATGCATAAGCACCAACGCTTTCTGCTGAGGACAGGTCTACAGCTACTAATTCCGGTGCATGGTGGGTATAAACATATGTACCCTCTGCACTTACTGCTGCATATGCCATCGCATCATCCAGACACACGTTATATACGTCACCAGAGAATGCATAATCTCCGATGGATTTTACTTTTGAAAGATCAATATTTGCTAGTCTATCTGCATTGTAGAATGCCATGTAACCGATTTCTGCATTTTCGCCTAATGTCACAGTTTCCAGACTTGCTGCATTTGCAAATGCGTTTTCACCAATCACAGCATCATTACCAATTGTAAGAGAGGTCAATGCTGTAGCAAATTCATAGTAGAAACGTGTGGAACCATTTTCATCATAGCTTAGGATGGTAAATGATTCGTCCTTATTGGTACCAAATGCGTATTTGCCAAGAGTTACCTTATTGCCAATTACAACGGTTGTAAGCTTCGCACATTCACTGAATACACCCTCTGCAATTTCCATCTTATCTGGAATTGTCACAGCTGTGATATCTGTATAAGCAAATGCATATTTACCTATTTCAGTATCTGCTGTAAATGCAGGTAGTACGGATATTCCTGTTTCAAAGAATGCATATTCACCAATCTTCTCCAGCTCTCCTACTGTAATAGAAGCAAGTGTCTTGTTGTTGTCAGAAGAGAATGCATAGCTACCTACCTCTGTAACATTTGGCAATACGACAGAAGTAATCTTCGTATTATGTGAAAATGCACCCTTGCCTACCTTTTCAATCTTGTCATTTCCACCCATGCTGGCTGCTGAAAACTCTCCAACAACGATAGGGGCAACAGCAATTAATTCTTTTTCATTCTTAGATACAATGTAATCACCTGTTGGTACCTTAAAGGTCTTATTTCCTTTATCAAGTACAAACTTGGATACATTGGTATCAAGGAAAGCATACTGTCCAATATCATTTACATCTGCGCCGATTGTAACGGTTTCTAATGCTTCACATTCATAGAACATACCCTCTGGAAGTACAACAGAGTTTACTGTAAATTCCTTCAATGCTTCACAGCCTGTAAATGCATATGTACCATATTTTACTTTGTCAGCTGTAATGGTAACATCTGTCAGCTTCTTACATCCTGCAAACGCATAGTTACCAATCGATAGCAGTGTATCAGAAGTTGTTACACCTTCTAATTTCTGGTTACCAGCAAATGCATAGTCAGAAATGATACAGATAGAAGACAAATCAATCGTACCCTCTAATGCACAGTTTTCAAACGCATTCTGGCTGATAATCTTTAAGTTGTTTTTATCACTAAAGGTCACCTTCTTGAGCGAGGTACATCCTACGAAAGCACCATATTCAATAGATTCCATTGTGGATGGTAATACAACCTCTTCTAAGGCAGTAAGATTTGCAAATGCATACGCGCCAATCTTTTCTACACCTTCTGGAATCACTACCTTGGTGATTGAGTTTTCACCAATGTACCACTGCTTTGTAGCCTCTGCATCGTCAAAGGCAAGCTCTTCTTCTGTTTTTAAAATATATTCGAAGTTTGCAAAAGCAAAGTTGCCAATTTCCGTTAAGGAAAGGTCTTCTGGAATGGTTACCAGACCACCATTACCATAGTAATGGGTCAGGCTTGCCCCTGTCTGAATGTATGGGTTTAATACTTCTACGGAAACAGTCTCTGAGTAGTAAGTACTCTTATCATCCATCATAACCTTAACCGTTACCGAAGCGAAGCCTTCTTCTACAGCAGTAACCACACCATTTTCTACCTTAACAATGGATTCGTTACTTGACTCGAATTCCACAGTGGTATCATTTGGGAAGTAAGCATCCAAATCATAGGTAAGACCTACCGATTCGGAAGGATACATGGTTAAGGAGTAGTTTCCTTCAAAGAAGTTGGTACTTCCTGTATCACCCAGCTTCTTTTCATTGCTATCTAATATGTAATATGCTTTTGAGGTATAAAAGCCAGTCAAACGGAAAATATCTGCTACCGGTTTATCGTAGCGTCTGTATCCGTCATCCTCTTCACCAAGAACCGTTACTGGGAATGTAATGCTCTTGTTTGTAGTCGGATCCTGAACCTTCACAATCGCGCTGCCGCTTCTAACTGCAACCAGCTTGTTGTTTACAACACGAACTACATTTGGTTTTGAAGAGCTGAATTCTAACAATTCACTCCATTCTGTTAATGGACTCACCACTGGTTCTAAGGAGTAAACCTCATTTGGACTAAGGGTAAGACCTTCTTCCAAGCCCTCAAAATAGAAGTCTGTATAAGCATCTGGTAAACCGATTTCGTATGTTGCATAGTTTAGTGCATAGTCATAAACAGAAACTACGAAGGAATTACCGTTGATTGCGTTATCTTTAATATCATAGATGTAATCCGTCAATTCATATTTTACATATGTCGTACCATTACGTTCTGAGTAAATTGGTGTCATGTACTGTTCGAAAAGCGTTACTTCTGGTGTTGCATTGCCGTTTTCATCCTCACCCATGGCTACATATCCCAGCTGGGAAGACATAGCATAGTGGTTATCATAAACTGCAACCTCTGCATAAAGACGATTCTTTTTC
The DNA here is from genome assembly GCA_045603165.1 of Agathobacter sp. Lineage (GTDB taxonomy): Bacteria > Bacillota > Clostridia > Lachnospirales > Lachnospiraceae > Roseburia. The sequence goes on from JAZULP010000046.1 coordinate 31,840, forward strand.
AGAGTCTTATCATATTCATAATAGTATTTTACATCTGTAACTGTTGGCGCCTCGAAGTCAATCGTAAGAGGGAATTCAAATACATTCTTCTCATTTGTCTTCTTGCCACCATCTTTTCCATAATCCAAATAACCTTCTAAGGTTACCAGGTACTCACTGTTGTTCGCTAGATTGTATTCCATCGTATCGAATTCAATCTCGATATTTGCAGGATAAATAGAACCACCATCACCATAGGATTTACGCACATCGGTATCCGTTGTTTCGAAAACAACCTTACCCGTAGATTTGTTGCTAATCTTAACATCTACCTTCTGCGCATTACGAAGGAGACCTGCCCAAACATATCGAAGCGAATGAATGGTACCCTCTTGGTTGGAAAGTGAAATATGTTCCATATTGGCAGGAATATCCATATCATTAGGATCCTGCAGGAAATAGTAAGAGCCAAGGTAGCTTACATAGTCTTCACTTACACCACCGATTGGACGTGTTGCATATGCATCTGCTTTTGTCTTATCTTCCTCTGAAATACCTTCATCCAATTCATCTGGATTTGTCTCATAATAAGTCAAGTCAAATAACGGAGCCTCTGTCCAATCACCATAGAATGCAAGGTAAGGAACATTCATATCTACCTTTGTACCTGATTTTGCGGTTAAGGTAATGAAACCTTCTACATACATTCCGTTCTCGAAAGATTTATTCAAATACTCTTTGTCGCTTTTACCAAGGGTGATTTTTACGGTTACTTCTGCCGATTTACCAGCCTTTACCGTAACCCTTTTACCACTTAATTTGCCACCTTCTACATCTGTTACTTTGAACTTTGCATCCTCTAAGATGTATGCTTCTTCTGTAACAGTTGTTTTACCAGCGTTGGTTTTGGTTTCACTAACGCCTTCTGTAAATATATGTGCACCTACTTCATAAGAGAGTTTTTTGTCACCAAAGTTATTAATGGTGAATTTCATTTCGTATTCACCGGTTTTTTTCGGGTCATCACCAAGCTCAAGCTTGGTTTTGTCCATAACATTACCATCAGCATCCTTTGTGGAAATGTATGCTGTAGTCGCAAGTGCGCTTTCGAGGTTCGCAAGACCTGCACCCTGTTTACGAACAGCGTAAGGAGAACCATTGGTATTGAGCGCAATATCTGCAGTAGACATTAAGAGCTGATAAACCATTGCAGTTACTTTTCCATTGTCATCCGCAATATCAGGGAAGTTTTCTACTACATACTGTCTTAAAAGCAATACCAGACCTGCAAGGTTTGGACATGCCATAGATGTACCTGAAAGTCTATCATAAGAACCACCGGTTACCGCAGAAAGGATGTTGCCACCGTGAGCTGTAATTTCCGGTTTGATTCCAAGGTCAGGTGATGGGCCCCAGGATGAGAAGTCAGAAATGAATGGTCCAGAGGACTGTGAGCTTGCAATTTTTAATTTGCCGCTTCCTGCTTCTGCTAATCTTTCACCATCATCCTGTGAAATAGAACAAACAGCTAATGTTGCATCACCAACATTCATTTTGATATCACCAGATACGTTGTTGTAAATGATGATACCTGCTGCACCCTGTTCCTGTGCAATGATTGCTTTTTCTTCGAAGGTATTGTCACCACGACGAACGAGTGCAATTTTGTCTTTTACATCCAGCCCCGTATAGTCGGCTGTACGACCAACACCAGGAATTAAAACATATTCCATGGTTACCTTTTCCTCATCACCTAATAAGGTCTCAAAGAAATGGTTTTCTTCACTTGCCGCATTGGTCGATTCAGTAAAGTAAATAATATCGTTGTCGTATAAGATGTAAGGTGTCTTGGTACCACTGATGGAGGCAACTGACATTACGCCTTCATATGTAGAAGGAGAACCTACTGTACCTGTATCTGGGTTAGAGGTCAAACCTAAGTTACCATTCGAGTCTGAACCATATGCAGAGCTGTAGCTGTTCGATGCAGCAACAATCATACTGATACCAGCTTCTCGAATTTCATCATAAACACCATTCAAAACTTCTTCATCGGATTCACGACTAAAACCACAGGCTGTACCCAACGACATATTGATTACGTCAACTCCAAGTACAACACAGTCTTCAAGTGCTGATAAAATCCATGCAGAACGAGCAGTATCCATAACGTCTGAGAAAATCTTCATAGCTACAAGCTGCGCATTTGGAGCTACACCCGTAATCGTATCATCCTTACCTACGATAACACCGGATACATGGGTACCATGATTGTTATGTGTAGAATATGGATCTGGATCTTCATCTGCATAGTCGAATCCAAATGGAACCTTTTCATTAATATATACATCATTAACAGACAGCCCCTCTACCAATGTGCTGGCAGTCGTATCATCAATGACTTCAGCTACCTCGTCATAGGTAAGTCCAAGCGTTTCTGATGTAAAATTATCAACAGAGAAGGCTGTATGCTTGGAATCCAAGCCTGTATCAAGTACAGCTACAACCATACCAGAACCATCATATCCAGATTCTGAACTATCAAAAATCCCTGTATCTTCATAAATACTAACTGTATTTTCTACTAATTCTGTTTTGCATACCTCGTACTCTTCACCAACGATAATATTTTCGCCTTTGTCAAGTACAGAGCAGGTGTTCGCAAAATCACCAGCCTTAATAAGAATTTCAAAACCACTGATTAAAGTGCTGTAATTCTCACCGGTAGTGTACGCCACACCAAGCTTATCTAATTCAGAAAGAATATCAGCCTTCTTTTCGCTGATTTCCGCATTAATATTGGCTGCATCATTGCTTGTCAGTGCATAATCCTGAAAGCTCATGACCTTGTCTGTTCCTTCATAAGCTTCCATGATGGTAGTTGTACCTACAGTAATAATTACTGAGATTTCATCATCATTGCTTATACCTTCCGGTAGCTGGAGCACAACGGAACTATCGAAAAACTGTGTATGATCCACAGTCAGATCTTCTCTTTCTGTAATAAAGGAAGCCTTATAGTCCGAGTTGGACGCAAGCACCACATCTGCTGGTACTAGCTGTGCCACAAGCCCAAAGATGATAAGGAACACAAAGGATGATTTCAATGCGCTTATAAATGTGTTTCTTTTCATTCGAATGTTACCTCTTTCTCTCTTATTTGCTAATTTATCGTACAATGTGTGCATACTATCACACAGTATATTATATCTTACCTTATTTTGTTATTATTTGCAAGCAATTCCATAATTGCCATTTATAATTTTTATAATTAATTTTTATATTTTTCTACGAAGGGACTTATATTTTTCTACGAAGGGACTTATAAATTTACTTTCCCTTTCTCCTATGCTATAATATTGTACTGAGTAAAATTTAGAAAACTTCGGATTGGAGGATTTTATGACAAAAGAAATTAAGATGAACCTTAGGCGCATCTATAACATTATTTTTAGCATTATGATTGTCATCGCAGGTATCTGTCTTATCGCAGGCTGCTTAAGCATTTACCTCTCTGGCGACCAGCCTTTCTCCCGAGAAAGTGTAGCCGCCACCTTTTCTGGCATTGCTTTTCCAATATATCTGTGTCTTGCAATGACAATTATCAGCTTTGTATTAGAAGTAATAGCTCCTTCTAATAAAGAAAAAGCTCCTGTATTCAAACCATATGTAGCGATTCTCGAGCGTTTGCACAGCAATCGCGATTTGCGTCAGTGTGATGAGGCTATTCGAAATGAAATATGTGCTTTACAGAAAAACCGTAAGCTCCATGTCATTATCCGAACTGTAGTTTTATCCATTTCTAGTATTGTATTTCTGGTGTATGCGTTAAATGGAAGCAACTATCACCAAAGTGAAATTAACAACTCCATGATAAATGCCATGATGGTACTGACACCTTGCTTACTGATTTCCTTCGCTTATGCGCTCTTCGTTAGTGTTCACAATGAAAAAAGTGTAGAAAAGGAAATCGAACTGATAAAGCAACTTCCAGTAGCACAAAATGCAGATATTTCCGAGGATATACAAGAAACAGATTCCGAGAAAAAACAGAACATCTCTCGTTCTGTTATTGTAACAGTTGCAATTGTCTTTATCGTTTATGGATTGATTAGCGGCGGTACCGTGGATGTACTTGCGAAAGCGATTAACATCTGCACTGAATGCATTGGATTGGGGTGATTATTATGACAGGCTTTATGCAAAAGATAAAAAATCTTATACCAAGCAAGCGAAAGCTGATTCAGCTTTATACAGCGTTATTATTTAACGCAAATCTTAAAGGCTTTGTACAAGGTAGTATTTATAAAGGAAATTCCAAAATTCTCTGTGCACCAGGTATCAACTGCTACTCCTGTCCGGGAGCTATCGCAGCTTGTCCATTGGGTACATTGCAGGGTGCAATCAGTTCTGACAAAAGCACTCTTTTCTATGTAGGCGGCATTCTTTTACTATACTGCATCCTATTTGGAAGAATGATTTGCGGCTGGTTCTGTCCATTTGGCTTTATTCAGGAGCTGGTGTACAAAATCAAAACACCGAAGCTTAAGAAAAACCGGATAACACGATTACTTTCTTATTTAAAGTATGTAATCCTAGTGTTTTTTGTATTTATTGTACCTATTACATATGCCTTCCGCGATACACCGCTTCCTGCCTTTTGTAAATACATTTGTCCGGCAGGAACCATCGAGGGCGGTCTGACGCTACTATCCAACGAAGTAAATGCGAGCTACTTCTCCATGCTGGGACCAATCTTTACTTGGAAGTTCCTGCTTATGATAAGCATTATGGTAGGATGTGTATTTGTATTCCGTTTATTCTGCCGCTTTATATGCCCATTAGGCGCATTATACGGACTCTTCAACAAGATTTCCGTTTTTGGTGTAAAGGTAGAACAACACAAATGTACGAACTGTAACCTCTGTGTAAACCATTGCAAGATGGATGTAAACCACGTAGGCGATCAGGAATGTATTAGCTGTGGTGAATGTATTGATGTATGTCCAACGAATGCCATTCATTGGAAAGGCACCGGGCTCTTTCGTAAAGGAGGCAATGCGACTCCAGCAACATCGGAAGAGAACAAAAAAGCGCGCAATATCACCCGAGGTATTACTACTGCTATCATGACAGCTTTCCTTATCGGTGTAATCGCATATTATTGGCAATCTACACCTGACTTCGTACAGCCGGCAGAAGGCAACCAGATAGGCGACACCTGTTACAGCTATGACTTAACTAGAGTCGATAGCACGGGCATTTTGGATGAAACCATTAATCCTACCAAAACTGGAAAGATAACCATTATCAACTTCTGGGGAACCTGGTGTACCCCTTGCGTAAACGAGCTGCCATACTTCGACCAGATTGCAGAAAATTACGCAAATGATGTTACCGTTATCGCAGTTCACACCAACATGATTAACAACACTGCTGCGGGTTACATCAGTGAGCATTATCCGAATTCCAATATTCTGTTTGCTACAGATGATGTAGATGCAGAAAGTGGTACAGAAGTTTACTACAGTGCACTTGGCGGTAGAGATACCTATCCATATACTGTTGTATTGAATGAAAATGGAGTCATTGTGAAAATCTTCTTCGAAGCACTTCATTATGAAGATTTAGAAAAAGTTGTTGAATCAGAATTAAATAATTAGAAGCTCTTTAAATAAAAATGCGCATCTGGAAGATAATATGTGAAAAGACGAAGCTAAGCATTGCATTGCGTCCTTCTATCTATTACCTAACAGATGCGCTTATAATTTGTGGGCTAATTTTTAAAGCTATGTACTGGAGCGGGGATTCTGCCCTTACGATTTATGAAATCATCACAAGAGAATTTATTTACTGGCATAACTGGTGCATAACCCAACAATCCACCAAATTCTACCACTTCTCCTACATCTTTTCCAATAACCGGAATCACACGAACTGCTGTTGTTTTCTGATTAATCATACCAATCGCCATTTCGTCTGCAATAATACCTGAAATAGTTGTGGCTTTTGTATCTCCCGGAATAGCAATCATATCAAGACCTACAGAACATACACAGGTCATAGCCTCCAATTTCTCAAGAGTAAGCGCTCCTGCTACGACTGCATCTATCATGCCCTGATCTTCACTGACAGGAATAAATGCACCGCTAAGTCCACCTACGTATGAGGATGCCATAATGCCGCCCTTTTTCACCTGATCATTGAGAAGTGCCAATGCCGCTGTTGTACCAGGGGCACCTGCATATTCCAAACCTATTTCACAGAGAATATCTGCTACACTATCCCCTACTGCTGGAGTTGGTGCAAGCGAAAGGTCAATGATACCAAATGGAATACCAAGCTTTGCAGAAGCTTCTTTTGCTACAAGCTGACCTACACGAGTCACCTTAAAAGCTGTCTTTTTAATGGTTTCACAAAGAACCTCAAAGCTTTCTCCACGCACCTTTTCTAAAGCTGTTTTTACTACACCAGGTCCACTTACACCTACGTTGATAATCGCATCTGCTTCTGTTACTCCGTGGAATGCACCTGCCATAAATGGATTGTCATCCGGTGCATTACAAAACACTACGAATTTTGCGCAACCCAGAGAGTCTCTTTCCTTGGTAAGCTCTGCTGTTTCCTTAATCACTTCACCAATCAAACGAACGGCATCCATGTTGATACCTGTTTTGGTGGAACCTACATTGACAGAGCTACATACAAAATCAGTAGTAGCAAGTGCCTGTGGAATAGAACGAATCAGGTTCTCTTCTGCTGATGTCATACCTTTGGAAACGAGAGCTGAATATCCTCCGATAAAGTTGACACCGGTTGTTTTGGCTGCTCTATCGAGAGTCTTTGCAATAGTAACAAAGTCGTCTGGTGATTTACATGCAGCCCCACCAACCAATGCAATTGGTGTAACGGAAATACGTTTGTTTACGATTGGAATACAATAATTTTTCTCAATCTCCTGGCCTGTTTTCACCAAATTCTTGGCAACAGTTGTGATTTTGTTATAAATCTTTTCGTTTAATTTATCTAAATCCGAATCAATACAATCCAAAAGGCTAATACCGATAGTGATTGTACGCACATCGAGATTTTCCTTTTCAATCATATGATTTGTTTCAATTACTTCCCAGTTGCTTATCATGCTGTTTTCTCCTATACCCTGTGCATCATTTCGAATATTTCTTCACGCTGACATTTTACAGAAACGCCAAGACCCTGTCCTACATTTTCCAAATCACTGGAAACTGCTGCAAACTGCTTTGTGGATTTTGATAGGTCTACAATCATCATCATATTGAAATATCCAGATACGATGGTCTGTGAAATATCAAGAATGTTGATACCATTTTCTGCAAGATATGTACAAACCTTTGCAATGATACCTACCGTATCTTTTCCTAAAACCGTGATAATTACTTTGTTGTTTTCCATAAGTTCTCTCCTCTACACTCGTATAATATCTGAAACAGTATCTCTTTTTGCAACATACATTGGGAAATCGTCTGCTTTGTACGGATTATCTCCCATTGTCACTTCCAAGCGTACCGCTTCATATGCCAATTTTTCATAATTGTTTTCCTTGCTCAGATGACCCAATAAAACTGTTCCAAAATTGTCATGGAGCAGCTCACAGAGAAGTTGTCCACTTCTTTCATTGGACAAATGTCCTCTATCACCTAAGATACGTTGCTTCAGGGGATAAGGATATCCGCCCATCTGCAACATATTAACATCATGATTGGCTTCTAATAATAATGCATCAAGTCCCTGCAATTCGTCAACTATTGTTTGTGTATAGTTTCCCAAATCGGTGACAATCGCCAAGGATTTGTCTGCATTTTTTATCTTATACGCAACAGGGTCCGCTGCATCATGAGAAATGGAAATGGGGCGGATAGTTAAGTTTCCAATAGTAAATTCCTCTTCCGGACAAATCACATGAAACAGAGATTCCTCCACCTTTCCAACAGACCTGCTGTGCAAAATGGCATCTTTTGTGCCTTCTGTGGTATACATAGGGATTCCATAGCGCCTGGCCAATACACCCAGTCCTGCAATATGGTCAATGTGCTCGTGGGTAATTAAAATCCCCTGCATTTCACTAGTTTTCAGATCAATTTCATTCAATCCATCTTCAATGCGTTTGCCACTGATGCCTGCATCCACCAGGATATGCGTGTTGGCACTTCCTACGCAGATACAGTTCCCACTACTACCACTCGCAATACTACATAATTCTAACATAATTGATTAATTCTCTTTCCAATACAGCTCCACCTTATCTCCATCGTGTAGCTTTTCTGTAAATTGCGCATCACGACCATTGATAAGTGTCACAATCGCACGTCCTCTACCTGCATTTAAATCAAAGGTAATTCTGTCAAAAATATCTACAAAAATATATTCCTCTTTACCAGTCATTGGAACTGGTTCGTTGTTGACAAACACCGTGATATCCGTCTCTACCTGCTGTACTTCAGGCAAAACATCTGCCACACCGAAGGACAGCACTGTCCATTCGATAGAAAAGTTTTCGTACACCAGTGAATCGAAATCTGCCACACGATTGTTTACCAGAATATCCCTGTCTGTATCTACTTCTACATCCATAAACTCCACTAGCTGACCTACGGTATAGAAGTATCTGGTTTCAATTACATCACCCTCTTGAATTTCATAGTAACCTGACTCTAAGCTACCGTTTACCTGCACAAATTTCGGACAGGTAATCATTTTACCATTTACCACAAAGCCAATGGTAGACGTGCTGTATTCATCTAACTGACTTATGGTATAAACCGCGTCCTCACCAGTCGTAGATGGTTCAATGATGATTTCAGAATTAGGCTCTAGTGGCGTATTAATATTGACTGTTTTACCATTCATAGTAACCACGGCTGGTTCACCAGCTTCCCCTCTTGCAATACGTGCTACACCATTTACAGTAAAATTGATAGCTTTTCCACGCTTCGGAAAAATCTGTTCATTTGGGAAATCTGCTGCCATAGCGGCATCCACGATGGTAAGATGATTGTTATCATAGAGCTTTAAGCGTTCTCCATTGAAGCGAACCATGATGAAGTTATTGCGCTGTTCATAATAATTCATACAGATACCAATAGGTGTAACCAAAAGCGGGTCCTTTTTGATGTCCGGCTGCTGGAAAACAACCTCCTTCAATACCTCTTCACCACGGAGAGCTACACGCTCCTTTGAAAGCTCTAAATACTCTGCCAGCTTTTCCGTAAAACCATGGATTTTTCCACCACCACCTACAACGAAGCAGGCACTCACGGATTTATCGCCATTCAATTCACAGATTTTTTCTGCGACCTCCTTCGTAATTTTATCTACAGTAGGCGCAACCAAATCCCATAATTCCTGAGATGGAATGGTATGTGGAATACTCATAATATCTTCGTATGTTATTTCATCCTTTTCCATTGAAGCGCGTTTCATCGCTTCTGCCATTTTGAAATCCACCAAATAATGCTGAACAATCACCTCTGTCAGCTCATCCCCTGCATGAGGAATCATGCCATAGGCAATGATACTTCCATCCTTCGTAATGGAGATATCGCTCGTGCCTGCGCCCACATCCACGAGGGCAATATTGAGCATTCTAAAATTCTCTGGAATCGCTACATTAATGGCAGCAATAGGCTCGAGAGTCATATTTCCAACACTAAGCCCCGCCTGTGCGACTGCGGAATACAAGCCATCCACAACATCCTCTGGAAGAAATGTGACGATAATATCACAGGCAATGATATTTGCCTTATGTCCTTCTAAGCTAATGAAAAGTTCATCATTCAGATAATATTTCACCACCGAATAACCAACACAGTAAAATTTGTATTTTGTATCATTTTTCTCTTTCAACTCTTCCTGTGCTTTTTCCACACCAAGAAGCTGAAGGGTATGTACATCCTCACCAGAGACGATGGTTTCTTCCGTATATTTATATTCCACATGAGTGGTAACGGTTTTGAGCACACGACCTGCAGCAGCGATACATACTTCATGCAACACACCACCCGTCTGCTTTTCCAGCTCCTCCTTTACAGAATGAATCGTTCTTGCTACACGGCCAATGTCATGAATCTGACCATCCAGCATCGCTCTGGTTTCATGCTCTTTGATGTATTGTGCAATTACGGTAAATTGTTCATCCTCTGTACGATAACCTACGGTACCGACTACATTTCTGGTACCGATATCAAGACCAAATACATTACTCATCCGCTTGTCTCCTTAAAGCATTTTCTATCTGCTCGTAAGTTTCCTCCAAATCACCATTATTGTCAATGGTAACCTGTGTAAACTTACGAAATTCCTGCTCACTTAACTGACTTTTGAAAATACCATCGATTTTCGCTTGGGAATAGCCTCGACTTTCCACTAGACGTTGACGACGATTTTCTTCACTGGTATAAATATACCAAAGCTCGTCACAAATTTCATCATATTTTTCTTCAATTAACAAAGCAGCTTCAAAAACTAATAGCTCCATCTGACCTTTTTTCTGCTCACTTTCATACTGCTGACGCACATAATCCTTTACCGCGGGATGAACAATCGCATTCATAGCCTCACGTTTCCGAGGATTCGAAAAAATAATCTGTGCCAGCTTCCCCTTGTCAAAGGGACGATTTGCTGCAACCTGCTTTCCCAACTCCTCCCTGTGTAGAAACACCTGCTCAGCAAATATATCCTCTCCTACAAAACGCTTCACAATCTGTCGGTAGCAGTCTGACCCTGGCTCCATCAGACTGTGAGCGATTTCATCCGCCAGCATAACCCTCGTCTTTGGTTTTCTCGCGAGGTAAGATAGGATGGCAGATTTACCAGCTCCTACCCCTCCTGTAATTCCTATAAATCGCATAACTCTCCATTTCTAAGAAGTAAATAAGCATTGTGTAGCTCACAATCCAACTGTTTAATGCGCATCATACCAGTTGTTACCCCATTCGGTTCCTACTTCTAGAGGAACACGAAGCTCTGCTACCTGATGCATTTCCTCTTCTAACAATGCAATGACTGCATCCTTTTCTGATTCTTTGGTTTCAATAAGAAGTTCATCATGTACCTGTAATATCAGTCTGGATGTATAACCTTCCTTAATCAGTCTGTCATGCACACGAATCATGGCAATTTTTATAATATCCGCCGCTGTTCCTTGAATAGGTGCGTTCATAGCCACTCGTTCACCAAACTGACGTTGCATAAAGTTACTAGAGGTCAGCTCCGGAATTGGTCGAATACGTCCGTAAATAGTGGTCGTCTTTCCTGTTCCCTTTGCATCTGCAACCGTTTTATCTATGAATTCTTTGATTCTTGGATAGGTCTCAAAATAACGGTCAATATACTCCTGCGCCTCTTTTCGACTGATATCCAAATCCTGACTCAGACCAAAAGCACTGATTCCATATACAATACCAAAGTTAACTGCCTTGGCATTGCGGCGCAGCAATGGTGTCACTTCTTTAAATGGAACATGGAACACCTGAGAAGCTGTAGTGCTGTGAATATCCTGTCCACTATTATATGCTTCAATCAGTTTTTCATCACCAGACATATGAGCCAGTATGCGTAGCTCAATCTGGGAATAATCCGAATCCACAAATACATTGCCCGGCATAGGATGAAATACCTTACGAATCAGTCTGCCAAGTTCAATACGAATTGGAATATTCTGTAGGTTTGGTTCCGTACTGCTCAGTCTACCTGTGGCGGTAATGGTCTGATTGAAACTGGTGTGGATTTTGCCATCTGCACCGATAAAATTGACAAGCCCATCCGCATAGGTTGATTTCAATTTCGCAAGCTGACGGTATTCCAGTATATCTGAAACAATTGGATACTCCCCTGCCAGCTTTTCCAACACATCCGCCGAGGTAGAATAACCTGTCTTGGTTTTCTTGCCGTTTGGAAGTCCCAGCTTTTCGAACAAAATCACCCCCAGCTGTTTTGGCGAATTGATATTAAACGCCTCACCTGCAGCTTCATGAATTTTCTGCTCCAGCTCTACGATAGAGCGCTCTAACTGGCTTCCATATTCCTTCAAGGCTTTGGCATCCATGCAGATGCCTTCCTTTTCCATATCGTAAAGAACAAACACAAGTGGCATTTCCATCTCATAAAACAGCTTATCCATGCCCTGCTCCTGTAGTGCTTGGGCAATCACATTCTGAGCCTTCCAAGCCACATAGGCCTTGTAGCATGCCAGCTTACAAGCATCGTCCTTTAAGTCCTTTTCGGTTGGAACCATAAGCCCCAGATAATCCTTGGCAAGATCATCATGCGGATAATCTCCCTTGAGTGGGTTTAAAAGATACGCACCGATAGTAACATCGAAATATCGTTTCCTATCTGCCACATACGCATCCCAATCCATATCCTCTCCATATTTCATCAGCGCAAGCTCTGATTTCAAATCCATAGCAATCCAGGTATTGACTCCTGCATTTTTCATGGCTCCTAACAAATATGCGCTGGTTACTTCCTCACCTGTGGAGATATAATAAATATCCTCCTCGCCATAAGCCAAGGCCAAGGCGGAAAAAGCATTCGTTTCTGTCATGGCAAACAGACGAATCTGTCCATCTGCCTCGATATTCTCCCCAGCATTGTCAGATGGAACGATGGTAAATGCCACAGCCTTTCCTTGTATTGCCTTGAAAATGCGGTCTACCTCCTTCAAATTACGAACAGAGGCAAAATGTTCTTCCGCATTGTTTTTTGGCGCATCTACATGGAATCTTCCCAGCAGATTCTTAAATTCAAGCTCCTTGCAAAGCAGATAAGCCTCCTCTGTGTAAAGGGCATCGATGCTCTCTAGCTTTGCTTTTTCAAAGGTAAAACAAACTGGTGCCTCTGCCACAGGAGCATCGGTTACAATGGTAGCCAGCTCCTTGCTCATCACTGCCTGCTCCCAGTATTCTACAATATTTTTCCCTGCTCTTGGAGGCTTTACCTCCTCTGCATGCGCATGAACCGCTTCGATGGATTTGTATTTTTCAATCAATGCCGACGCAGTCTTTTCACCTATGCCAGGTACTCCAGGAATATTGTCGGAAGCATCGCCCATAAGTGCCTTTACATCGATGAATTCTTTTGGTGTTACCAGATAGCGATCCACCACATCCTTCGCATAATAGTTTTCAATCTCTGTACCCGTTTTCTTAGTCTTTGGAATACGAATCTGGACATGATCTGTTGCCAGCTGTAGCAAATCCCTGTCCCCAGATACGATGGACACCTCCATACCAGCTGCTTCACCCATAACCGAAATAGTTCCCAGCAAATCATCTGCTTCAAAGCCAGGTAATTCTACTATAGGCACGTCCATTTTTTGCAACATTTCCTTCATAATCGGCACCTGTTGACGGAGTTCCTCTGCCATAGGCTTACGCGTTCCTTTATATCCTTCAAACCTTTCATGGCGGAAAGTAGGGGCTTTTACATCAAAAGCTACTGCCAGATAATTCGGTTGTTCTTCCTCGAGAATTTTAAACAAGATATTTAGAAAACCATACACCGCATTGGTATGCAGCCCTTGGGAATTCGTCAAATCCGGAAGGCCGAAAAATGCTCTATTTAAAATACTATGTCCATCAATCAAAACTAGCTTTTCGCTCATAATCATTACCTTTCTTTTTGTTCCTGAAGCTTTGACTTAGATTTAGATTTCTCTCGTGTAGTGTTTCAGCCATGCTGCTTCCGTTGCAGTCAAAAGTGGAGCAACCCTTTCAAATACCTCTCTATGATATGCATTCAAATATCCTTTTTCTGTTTCATTCATTTGCTCTGGTGCAATAGCATCCAAATCAAATGGTACGTAGGTGATATTTTCAAAATACATAAATTGTCCATATTCGTTTTTCTCACCCTTGTGGCAAATCAATTCATTTTCCAAACGAATACCATACTTGCCTTCCAAATAAACGCCAGGCTCATCCGTAGTAATCATACCTTCCTCCAAGGTCGCGACATGGCCTTTGCGCCCCCAATAGAAGCTGTTTGGTCCTTCGTGAACATTCAGCACATGACCGACACCATGTCCAGTGCCATGTTTATAATCAAGACCTACTTCCCAAAGTGGCTGGCGTGCCAGAATATCCAAATTGTTACCGCTGCATCCATGAAGGAATTTCGCATTTGCCAGATGCAAATTGGCGCGAAGTACTCGAGTGAAGTTGGCCTTCATGTCATCCGTCACTTCTCCTAATGCAAAGGTTCTGGTAATATCCGTGGTTCCCTCCAGATATTGTCCGCCTGAGTCTACCAGCAGAAGACCTTCTGGTTTCAGCTCTACGTCGGTTTCTTCCGTAGCATCATAGTGAACGATTGCACCATGCTCTGCATAACCACAAATGGTATTAAAGCTTAAGTCAAAGCAACCCTCCTGCTCACTTCTTAAAGCTTCCAGATAATCCGATGCCGAAATCTCTGTCATAGGTATTTTACCCACATTTGTCTTTAACCAATACATGAATTTGCACATTGCAACTGCATCCTTTAGGTGGGCATTTCTGGTATTTTTAATCTCCACCTCATTTTTCTGAGCCCTCATGAATGCGGATGGGTCAGTTTCATCCACTACCTGTACCCCCTCCGGAATACTGTTACAGATGCGGTAGTTGACTACGGATTGGTTCATCAAAACAGTTTTTCCACTTTCTATACCTTTTACATATGCATAGAATCTGTCATATGGCCTTGTCGTAATATCATTTGCATTTAAATAAGCCGCCAATTCTTCGGTCACTACTTCGTCTTGTACAAACCATATACATTCCTCCTGCGTAAGGGCAAGATATGACAATACAACTGGTACATAGGTAATGTCATTTCCACGTACATTGAGTAACCACGCAATGTCATAAAGAGAGGTCAAAAGATGTACATCCGCTTTCTTTTCATCCATGACTTTTCTTATGTCAGCTTGCTTGTCTGCTGTGCTTTTTCCAGTGTATTCGAAATCCAATATACGCACTGGCTCCTTAGAAAGAGGCGGTCTATCTGTCCAAATGATATCCACCAAATCTTCATCTACAGCCAGCTTCGCATTTTTGCTGGATACAATTGCTTCTAGCTTTTTGCCCCAGGCACTGTTTACAACACGTCCATCAAAGCCTAAGGTCTCGCCTTTGGCGAGAGTCTTTTCGATATATTCGTCTACCGTTGGCACGCCTTCCTCTCCCATTTTATAGAGAGTCACTGTAGTACCTTCCAGCTGGGCAGCTGCTTGTACAAAATATCTGGCGTCTGTCCAAAGCCCTGCTTCTGTCATCGTAACCACAGCTACTCCTGCCGAGCCTGTAAAACCTGTGATATATTTTCTTGCAGTAAAATGCTCCCCTACATATTCAGACTCATGAAAATCTGCCGTAGGAACAATGTAAACAGCAATATTTCTCTTTGCCATTTCATTTCGAAGTGCTTGTAATCTTGTTTTAATCATAATGTCTCCCTTTTGCTATGTTGACAAAGCAACCGAACCTTACCGTCCGTATCTTTCTCAAATACAAATAGCTGTCTTTAATTATCTCACAAAAGACACCTATTTTCAATAAATCCTATGGGATTTTTCGAAATGTTTACATATAAGTTTCATAAAAAAATGCCACTCTTTCGAGTGGCATTTTCTATTCGTATATACTTATTTGTTTACGATAATATTACCTTCTACTTTTGCAAATTCTAACTCTGGACGAGTCATTGTATCACCCACATATGTACCTTCTTCTACACCTTCTCCACAGTATGCATTGAGGTATAAATATGTGTCGGCCTCTGTAATCGTGAATGTTGGAAGCTTATCTTCTGCAACTACCTCATCTGCTGCCCATTTGGTCTTAGAATCTTCTAATTCATATGTTCCATCAGCAAGATTGTATGAAATAGTTTTAACAGCCTGTTTTCCAAGCTTATAGGTGAAAACAACTTCTGCACCATCAAAGCTATCAACATATTCGTCCTTCAAGCTGAGCTTGTAATCAACATAAGCAACTGTAACCATCACAGCATTGCCATCTTTGTCTTTTACAACTTCGCCTTCTTCATCTAATTTTTCTTTTTCAAGACTTCTGACTTCTTCTTCTAATTCGAAATATGTCTCCCAATTCTCTGCGGTAATATCAATTGCTTCCTGACCTTCACCTGCAACTAACCCTGGTTTCTTTTCCTTAGAGCCGCCACAAGCAACGAGAGTAAGACTCATAACAGAGAGTAAGAGTACTGCTAATATTTTCTTCATAATTACATCTCCTTTATGTACTAACAATTAGTTCTGTGCTGCATGTCTAGCTTCAAGTTCTTTGTTCATCTGAGTAAGTGTCTTCTTGTCTAAGTTATAAACTAATGCAAGACCAACAAACTGGAATATTGCTGCTACTAAATAAAGAATTGCTACAAGGTAACGCATTCTCTGTGCAACTTCTGGAAGCTGATATCCGCCGTATCTTTCGTTGTATCCTAACTGAGCCATAACGATAAGTGCTAATGAAGGTCCTACACCCTGTGCTAACTTACGGAAGAATGAATGTAATGAATATACAGTACCTTCTTCACGAGTATTAAATTTCCATTCATGGTAGTCAATTGCATCACCCATCATAGACCATGATACAGTTGAGTAAATACCCATACCTAAGCTGTTGATTAACTGGCATACAACATATAACGCAATACCAGTTCCGTCTGGTGTAATTGGAAGTACTACCATACCAACACAAGCAACGATACTAGCGATAGAACCAACAGTTGCTAACTCTTTCTTACCATATTTTACTACCATCTTACGAGCAAGTGGTGTAAATGCAATGATAGGAATCATTGAGAACATGCTTATGACACCAGAAATTGATACATTGTGGAAGTATGACTGGAACATAACAGTTACTGCTGAAGTCGCACCCTGCATACCAATAAACATACCCATAGCTGCCAATGTCGCACCAACTGCTGGACGGTTTTTTATAAAATTGCCCATAGCTGCAAATACATTGAACTTAGGCATCTCTTCTTCATTACATTTCACATTATCATCAACACGAATAGTCGTTGTACGAATCATGAACTGGAATGAGATAAATCCAAGAATACCCATAATAAATGCTACAAAGAATACTCTTTCCCCAAGAATATCATCAGCCATTACTCCCTGTAAGTTGTAGATAGGGTTTCCATCTGCAGTAATACCTGTCATTACCTCTACTTCTCTAAATGTTTTTTTGTAAATAAGCATTGGAAGAATAACCATAGGTACCATGTTACCAATCAGAGAACCAACGGAACGCCAAGCGGAAAGAGAAGCTCTATCTGCTGGTTCGTCAGAAATTAATGACAACAATGAACCGTAAGGTACGTTTGCGATTGTGTAAAACGCATCCCAAAGAACATAACCTGCTATGAATAAAATGTTCTTAGCCATAGCTGGTGCTGCCTGCCATGGAACAAAGCAAAGTGCTCCCGCAACCAAAAGTCCAATAGAACCTAACCAAATGTAAGCTAAGAATTTCCCCCTCTTGTATTGACGTTTGTCGGCATCAATAATAGATCCAATTAACGGATCGTTGATAGCATCCCATACCTGTACAACAAGTAATAATGCTGCGTACAATTCCGAACTCATCTGCATGTACTGAGTCCAGAAAATAATAAGTGTGCCCTTAAGAGCAAAACTCATGTTACAACCAAAGTCACCAGCCGCGTATGATAAGCTGTCAAGAATACCAAACTTGCGCTGAGCTTTAGTAGCTGTAGTGTTGTTACTCATCGATTGTTACCTCCTTAGATTTTATTCAAAGTCGATGTACACTTTGAATAAATAATACCACATTGCCCTAAAAGCAATTAGCATTATTTTTGTAAAAATCGTAATATTTTTAGGTTTTATATATACTATATAAATTTTCTATGGTATAATTATTAAAATCTCATAAACAAGGAAAGTGATAAAATTGATGAAAGAAACTAGTAAATATGAAAAGGAATTGACCTTCCTGAAAAAGTGTCTGGACTATAGTAATATAACCTACTATACATACACCTTTGAAGACATTTCACAGAGCATTAGGGACCTCGGTATTCGTCGCTCCATAGGGTTGCCACTCCAAAGCTTGACCAATTTGAAACTGCTTTATCAAGAGAGCCTGCAAGAGAACACACTGTGCTATTTAACGGATGAATTTGGTTGTCACTATGTATCGATTATATTGCCAGAAACCTCTCCTAGGAAGTTTTTTACAATTGGACCTTACATTCGAAATGAAGATATGTTAAATGGAATGTTGAATGCCTTTGCAGAAGCTATATGGGGAAAAGAAAACTATTCTTCCGAACATTTCACCAACGGACTTCCAGCGATTTCGATTCTGCTAGCCACTTCACATGACCCGAAGCAGCATCTTGACCTTGCTTCCGATATCGAAATCGTGGAACGTATTTATCATGGAGAAAACGAGCTGATGGACTCCATTTCTCATGGCAAAAGCGCACGGGCTCGAGCGATCTTTTCAAATCTACCATTGAATAGCTTTAAATACGAAACAGAGCCTCTTCGTAACCTAAAGAATTTTTCAATTATTTCGAACACCCTGTTTCGAAAAGCTGCGGAACATGGCGGCGTCCATCCTGTGTACGTAGAGCAGCTATCCTCAGCCTTTACTCTGCGTATAGAAAAACTCACTCGTTCGGACAACATCTTTGATTTATGGACGGATATGATTCAAAAATACTGCGCTCTGGTAAACAACCACAATACGAGAAGCTATTCGCTTCCAATACAGAAGGTAATTACCCGAATCAATTTTGATATCACTGCAGATTTAAGCTTAAAAAACATAGCCGAACATCTAAATATCAATGCCAGTTATCTGTCCAATTTATTTAAAAAGGAAACTGGTTCTACGCTAACGAACTACGTAAACAAAACGCGTATGGAGCATGCCGCATTCCTCTTATCTACAACCGGACTTCCGATTTCTGCTATTGCACCGCAATGCGGGATTCTGGATGATAACTATTTTACCAAGCTGTTTCGGCGTCATTATCATATGACACCATCTCACTTTCGGGATAGCATAACTTAGCAAACGAAGAATACACATGAGCCTGGGGCTACTTCTACGGTGCCAGCAGCTACTGCCTCACCCTCCATAACTGGAAGTTCATCGTTTTCTCCAAGTGCTAATACTTTTCCATTTAAGTACATAACTGGAGAACGCATATTTCCGTTGCCATCTAATCGGTAAACCTCTGCTTCTTTTGGCAGCTCAACTGTTGTAACATCTGTCTTAGAGCTGTTGATTACTAAGTAAGCAACACCTTCTTTTCCGTCTGCACGTGAATGTGCATAGACGTGAGCACCTTCGCGGATAGCTTCGCCAGAATCGTATACTGTGTCACCCATAAGCTGGTTCCAAAGCACAACTGCGAAATAGCTTGGACGCGGCACAAAGGTTCCATGCTGTAAGTAACCATAGTCAGAAGATGCTAATGTATTGTGGAAAATAACACCATTTGTAATTTTGGCAAACTCACCAAATTCGTTTAATTCACGCTGTACTTCCAAATAGGTAGAAGCCCATGTATGTCCACCAGCACCTGCATCGCCAGATTCTGTTACCCACATTTCTCCGCCTGGACAATATTTGTCACGATATGGAGCAAAGGCTCTAGCACACATACCAGCCATTCCTAAGTAGCTTTCCGATGTAGCCTCTGAAGCTGGTGTAAACATAGCTGGCATCATGGCAGCCATACGTTCAGACACACCGTTGTAGTAGTGATAGCTGAATACATCTAATTTTTCTGTACAACCATCCATGAGGTCGCCTGTCGTGCAACTTGGCAATACGTCTGCAATACCTGCTCCACCAGAACTATTATCATCACCACCCATTGCATCCTTCATTGCTTCTGGATCACAGGTACATGGTCCAACGATAATGGTTTCTGGATAATTCTCGCGAACCCATTTGTGGAACAAATCCTGATCACGGCGAAAATGTTCTGCTTTATATCCTTTCGGGAACCCTGTTCCTTCCATCATATTTGGTTCATTTGTGAATTCTACTGCTTCTATTGGCACACCATGTTCTTTGCTGAGTGCGAAAATCTTTTCTGCCTGGCTAGGATTCCATGGCTCTTCTGCACTATGCAAACCATCACAGTTCGCTACTGAAATAAGCAATCTGCCATCTACTGCTTTTACAAAATTCAATAGGTTTATCCACTGTTCTTTGCTTAAGCAGTTCTGGTAGCCTTCTGGAGCTTTGCCCGCTCCCTCAAAATCGTAGTATGTTCTGGTAGCCCATGTACCAGAAACACGTACCCATAATTTTGGTGCGATAGCCTTTGCCAATTTGATAAGTCTAGGATTCGTCGTATCGATTGGGTCGTACCACTGATGCATAGCAGCAAGTGGATTGCCACCCTTGCTAAAATCTGGTGGTGGAACCTCCTGTGTACCAGCAACCTGTTCTGGCGTATAAGCCTTCCAGAATGTACCACCTGTTACTTCTGTCATCTCTACGTTGTAGCTTGTCAACGCAGGATTGATTTTGCGAAGCTCTTTCAAGCTTTGCGGATTCAATTTTACAAACTGTCCCATTTATAAATACCTCCCATTCTTCATGTTTAATACATTCACCGACTAAGTCGATACTTTTATTCTAACAAAGAAACCTCTATGCAACAAGTGATATCTTCTTCATTCTCCTCCAATAATTCTATCTCGTCTACTATCATTTGTTCTTTAGCACGAAGTGCCTCTTCATAGCCCTTTAATGCCGCAAAAGGAACAAACTGTTTCGCTCTATTTTCCATCCTTGCCTCCTCCACTCTCTCCATTCACGTAGATTTCTTTTTCTACCGCTCCATCTCCACTCTTGTGTCCACCAATCTGAAGATTACGCTCCATGGTAGTCGCGCCTTCTGCCAAATTCATGCCTTTTAATATGGCGTTCTTTCCATACCTCTTTTTGATATCAATCATAGCGCGCTGCATTTTTCTTTCACGCTCCAAATCCGCTGGGTCTATAAACAAATCATACTGCTGGTAAGCTTCGTCAATGACATTGTTAAACGTCAAATTCACACGACGAATCCCTAAATGCTGTGGAATAATGCGCTCATATAATTTTTCAATATAAGACATCATAGTTCGAGAGGAACTAGTCGTAATCGGTAAGGTTGTAGTTCCACGAACAACTGGTAGCTCGAGTCGATTCTCAAATCCGATTTGCAGCGTAATGGAATCCGTCACCAACCCTTTCTCTACCAGCTCCAAGCATAACAAATCCACCATTTCTTTTACAACCAGTCTTCCTTGCTCATGAGAGCGCTCACAATCCAAGACCTGCCCACTGCTCAAACAATTGTGCTTTGGTTGATAGGCCTTTATCTCTGCTATCGTGGTAGGCTCTTTTCCCCAAGCATGATCGATAAGCAGCTCTGCATCCACTCCGAGTAAATGATAAAGAGTATCCTCCTTTGCCATAGCAACATCCCTCATCGTATATATACCATAACGCTCCAACCGCTTCGCAGTCCCTGCACCCACTCTCCAGAAATCCGTGAGCGGACGATGATTCCACAGGGTTTTCTGATAGATTTCCTCATTCAAAAAGGCGGTATTCCCCTTGATATGCTTGGCGGAAATATCCAAAGCCACCTTCGCAAGATACATGTTCGATCCAATACCACAGGTTGCTGTAATCCCTGTATTTTCCAACACATCCGCCATGATACGAGATGCCAATGCAGCGGCACTCATTTGATACATCCCCAGATAATCTGTCACATCCATAAACACCTCATCAATGGAATAAACATGGATATCCTCTTTTGCAATATATTTCAAATAAATGGCATAGATGTCTGCCGATACATCAATGTACTTCTGCATACGCGGTGGTGCCATAATATAATCCACATTCGGTGGAATCTCAAACACACGACATCGGTTTTTGATTCCGAGCTTTTTCATCGCTGGAGAAATTGCAAGGCAAATCGTTTTCTGTGTACGCTCCGGATCTGCCACTACCAGTCTGGTAGTGAGTGGGTCCAAATTCCTCGCTACACACTCCACAGAGGCATAGAAGGACTTCAAGTCAATACACAAATATTTTCTTTCTTTTTTCATCTGCTGCCTCCTTCTTTACTTTAGGTTTTATATACTTGTTTAATATATTATCGAACAAATGTTCTATTTTGTCAACAGCTGTTCTTTACCAATTTTTACTACTTAATACGAGACTAAGCACACAACCATCTAAAAAAATGCGTCCGTTAATTAAAAATTTAAATTCTAGTTGTGCAAATCTAGAATTTAGTTTTTCATTTAAGCGATGAAATTTAATCATAATAAATGTTCAAAAATAAGAACAGCACTCACGGATAGCTGTGAGTGCTGTTCTTTATCATTCCTGTATTATTTGTTTTACGAATTCCTCGTCACATTCGGCAATGCGGCAGATTTTTTCAATAGGTTCATTTTCTTTTAACATATTCATTATAACAAGACGCTGCTTTTCCTCGTGACCACTCTCCCAGCCTTCCTCAATGAACTATTAGTTGAATTTTATACGAAGCAATTATCTCCAGTGTGATTCATAAATGGCATAACCTCTATTACTTACCCAAAATCGCAAGAACCTCCGCACACACATTTTCCGAATAATGCTTAAAACCTGCGTCATTTGGATGTAGATGTCCGTCTGAGAACAACGCCTCATCCTCCGGAATAAAACCAAGTCCCGATATACAGG
>JAZULP010000047.1:0-41800 GCA_045603165.1 Agathobacter sp.
GCTTCTGGATGAACTAAGAAAGTATATTTCTTTTCAGCCATAGCGTTCATACTCTTTTCAGTTACTACTGGTTTGAGGATTACATCATAATACTGTACGTTTGCCATTATGCATACACCTCCTCGATTGTTGCAACAGCAGCTTTTGTAACTACTACTGTGTCATATTTTAATACGTCGAATACATTAAGTTCGTTTGTCTGTGTTGTTTTTACAGTTGGAATGTTCTTTGCAGAAGCAATAACATTTGTATCCATGTCGTTCAGAACTACTAATGCTTTGTTTACATTTAAGTTGTTCATAACCTCTACGAACTTTTTAGTTTTGATTTCGTCTAATTTCAGTTCATCAAGAACGATGAATTTGTTTTCTACTACTCTAGAAGTCAAAGCAGATTTTAATGCCGCTCTCTTTTCTTTCTTGTTTAATTTGAATGAGTAGTCTCTTGGTACTGGAGCGAATACAACACCACCACCTGTGTAGTGTGGAGCTCTTGTAGAACCCTGTCTTGCATGACCTGTACCTTTCTGTCTATATGGTTTCTTTCCACCACCGCTTACTTCAGAACGTGTTTTTGCTTTCTGAGTACCCTGGCGATTATTTGCAAGCTGCTGAAGTACCGCCATGTGAACTAAATGTTCGTTGATTTCTACACCGAAAACAGCGTCGTTTAATTCGATAGTATCTACTTCGTTACCTGCCATATTTAATACAGCTACTTTAGCCATCGTAAAGTTCCTCCTTTCAATACTTTCGCACTATTTACCAGCTTTTACTGTTTCTTTTACTGTAATAAGAGCTTTCTTCGCTCCTGGAACAGCACCCTTTACAAGGAGTAAGTTGTTCTCAGCGTCTACTCTTACTACTTCAAGATTCTGTGTTGTAACTTTTACAGCACCCATGTGACCAGGCATTCCTTTTCCTTTGAATACACGGCTAGGTGATGAGCACGCACCATTTGAACCCTGATGACGATGGAATTTAGAACCATGAGCCATAGGTCCTCTGTGCTGGCCTAATCTCTTAATAGCGCCTTGGAAGCCTTTACCTTTTGAAATTGCAGTTACGTCTACTTTGTCGCCTTCTGCAAAGATATCAGCTTTAATTACATCTGCTAAATTGTAGTCACTAGCGTTTTCAAATTTAAATTCGCGAACGAATCTCTTTCCTGTTACACCAGCTTTTGCAAAGTGTCCCATTTCAGCTTTGTTTACGCCATGTCTGTTTCTAATTTCTTTCTTTCCTGTTGCATCTTTGTTAACAACTTTTTCTTTCTTGTCAACAAAACCAACCTGAACCGCGCTGTATCCGTCGTTTTCTACAGTTTTAACCTGAGTAACAACACATGGACCAGCTTGTAATACTGTTACTGGAACTAAGATTCCATCAGCATTGAAGATTTGAGTCATTCCGACTTTTGTTGCTAAAATCGCTTTCTTCATTTTTTACCTCCTGTTTTCTACAGCGGAACGCTTCATGCTCGAATCGAGTGAGTAGCGGAACCGTTCATCCTAGAGCAGTTTATCTATGTAAACCATTCAGGGATATTTCTTTGTTTTTTCCTTATTATTAATGCAGCGCATAATATAAGGTAGTTTTGTTTGAAGAATTATTTGTTCTTCATCTTGATATCAATGTAAACACCAGCTGGCATCTCAAGACGTGATAAAGCATCAACTGTCTTCTGGGTTGGTGTAATGATATCAATGAGTCTCTTATGAGTTCTCTGTTCGAACTGTTCACGTGAATCTTTATACTTGTGAGTAGCTCTTAAGATAGTAACAACTTCCTTCTTCGTTGGAAGAGGTACAGGACCGCTCACCTGTGATCCATTCTTCTTTACAGTTTCGATAATTTTTTTAGCCGATGAATCAACTAATTCGTGATCATAAGCTTTGAGAGTGATTCTCATTACTTGACTTGCCATAAAAAAAGTCGCCTCCTTTTCGCACTTAAAATTTCAGTACGACAAGCGGTGACTGTACACTTCTCCGTGTGTGTCCTAAAGACTCTCACACGTTGTTTCTGCTTTTCGCAGACCGTATGTGGGTACAGTGACTTGTCGTCAGTTTCCTAACTTGACATTCGCTCCACGGAAAACCTGCCAATTTAGCTTGGCAGCAACCTCACGCTTCACAGCTATCATGCCACAGCAAAAATCATTATACACGAGAATATCAGCAATTGCAACAATTTTTTTAAAAAATTTTTGTGCATTTTTAAATTAGTAGGTTTCGCACAAAACAGATACTAAATGTGGTGGTTTTGTAGGTATTTCTACTAGCCGATTCGCTTTCTTCTGAAAATATGCTTAAATGCAATCTTCACTTTACCCAACGTCTTGCCGAAAAGAAATACCTATCTAAAAAGCTCGAAGAACTTATTGACTTGATTACTATTTATGAAACATCGGACAAACCGTTAACCACAGAGACGATAGATAGAATCATTTTGGAATTATTCTGTTAAGAATTATAGTTTATTCTATAAACAAGGAGCCTGCATCTCTGCAAGGCTCCTATGAAAACATATTCTTTTATTCCTGAGCAGAGCTACGCTCCAGCATCCGAAGTACAGATGCAATCGGTACTATCAACATTCCACAGAAGAAATTACCGATTCCATGTATTATATCAAAATAAAATCCGGTAGCAATCCAAGTAAGTGTTGCTTCGAAGCTTAGGCCAAACATAATCGCCTGGGCTGGTGCATATAGGATTCCGAAACAGAAGCCATGCAATGCACAAACTACCATATAAACAATCGGCGCCATTTTCTTTGGCATATTCTTTGGAAGAAGTATTGTCACACCCCAAAGCACCGTCCATATATATAGGTAGGGAATCCACCATGTATTAAAACCTGTCAAGGCTCCATTTAAAAACACATACACATAGATAGGATATAATGCCTTCTTTCTATATACTAAAGTATATGCCATGGTGAGTGCACCAAGCAAATGCACATTTGGTATCCACTCCATAATTATTTTGGACAGATACATGATTGCTCCTAGCATTGCGAATATTGCTAGTTGACGTGTGTTTAGCTTCATGATTTTTCGGCCTTAAATGAGTAGGTAGTTCCTTCCTCCACATTTGTAGTATCTACACCTGTCATCGCATATTCTCCGTTGATGTAAAAAGACCAATACATACCATCCTTGTCGTAATCAAGCGTGGTTCCATTTACAGTTTTTACATAAAGCCCATATGGTCCCTGTTCACCTTCAATCAATTTCTCTTCTAGCAATGCATCTCCCACTGTGGTTTTGTCTGTGTGGATTTCAAAGACCTTTTCATTTCCTTCTCCATCTACCACCACAAAGGTGAATACCGTTGAACCTTGACCAAGAACCGTTGTGTCTTTCTGCACACCAGCAATATCCTGCACATTACCCTGCGCATCGTCTTCTGTACCGCCAGCGATACTCTGTCCTTCTGAGTTTGGTTTCTCTGTGTTGTTGTCACCACACGCTGTCATACTAAATGCCATAGCCACAATAAGCATTGTACTAAGAATGAGTGACAAAAGTGTTCTTTTACATTTCTTTTGCATATTCTTAATCTCCTTTTTTTCATTCACGCATTCATCTGCGTATACGTTTTCCTTCGATCATCGGCACTCGCGATTGTAATAATGAAGGAGCTCTATGCTCGGATATTTCGACTCGGCACTTTTGCTTATCCGCCTTCTCAGGTTTCCCCAATGACTTTCCCCAGATTGTGGCATCCAAGTAGATAAGTATTTTTTAGATAAGATTGTGTTTGTACAATCCTATAATGTGTACCTCACGACGACGGGCTCGTACAGGATTTGCACCTGTTTCCCCTTGCATAGAATCTATATCAATTACGTCGACAATCATAACATAGTTTTGCTGAATTTGGTAGACTTTTTACGGAAAAACCATTATCATATTGTAGAAAAGAAAAATATCTTATACTTTATATAGAAGAAAGGACTTCATTATGTGGATTGCAGATGGGTGGAAGGATTACCAGGTAATTGATTGTTCGCAGGGTGAAAAGCTAGAGCGCTGGGGCAGATATGTACTACTTCGTCCAGACCCTCAGGTTATTTGGGATACTCCAAAAAAGAATAAGAATTGGAAGAAATTAAACGGACATTATCATAGAAGCAAACAAGGTGGCGGTGAATGGGAGTTTTTTGATTTACCGAATGAGTGGAGTATTCATTATGACTTGCCAATTGGTGAACAGCTCACCTTTAACTTAAAGCCATTTAGTTTTAAACATACAGGTCTTTTCCCTGAGCAGGCAACCAACTGGGATTGGTTCTCACAAAAAATAAAAAATGCGGGCAGACCAATTAAGGTATTGAACCTATTTGCATATACCGGTGGTGCTACTTTAGCAGCTGCTGCGGCTGGTGCGAGCGTGACCCACGTAGATGCTTCCAAGGGTATGGTTGGATGGGCAAAGGAAAATGCTGTGTCTTCTGGTTTGGCAGAAGCACCTATTCGTTGGATTGTGGATGACTGTGTAAAATTCGTTGAGCGAGAAATTCGTCGTGGTAATCACTATGATGCGATTATCATGGATCCGCCTTCGTATGGTCGTGGTCCTAAAGGAGAAATCTGGAAAATTGAAGATGCCGTATATCCACTTATCAAGCTATGTGCTCAACTTCTTACAGATAAACCTCTTTTCTTCTTGGTAAATTCATATACGACTGGCTTGCAGCCAGCAGTTCTTACGTATATGATTGGTACTGCACTTAATAAGTTTGAGGGAACTACTACTGCAGATGAAATCGGTCTTACGGTTTCTGAGACAGGGCTGGTACTTCCTTGTGGTGCGAGTGGTAGATTTGAAGGGAAATAAATAAGACATTCGCTTATGCGAAGCGTTTTTATTCGATGGGAATCTCCTATCAAATATAAATAGGGCTATTGCAAATCCATAATTAATGGCACTTGCAATAGCCCTAATATTTACTATCGGAATCGAATTACATAAACAACTAGGGTCATACCTAGTGAAATACCCATAAACCATGTAATCCATTTCTTATTCCCTAATATTCTTTTATGTATGAATAGCAACACCGCCACTATCATAGGTAATGCCATAGGATTATATGTCATATAGCTTTTTATATCTGCTCGGAACAACGATATCATCGCTCTGGTCATACCACAAGTCGGACACGGTATTCCTATCACCGCTTTAATCGGACATGTGATATTCAAAAGATGACATAACCCAAAATATAGAACAATCCCTACAAATACCAGCAAATGTTTTTTCAAAAATTTCATACTAGAGTAACATCATAACTGAATTAAAATTCTTTTCTTTTGCTTTCTTTCCAATTGTAAACCAGTCAATGATTGTAAGGATACCGCAGCATCCACATGTTAATAACTTTAAGATACCCATTCCTGTATCTCCAAGCATGAAACGGTCGATACCTAAACTACCTAAAAAGATAGATACAAGTAAAAGAACCATAGGGTCTTTGAATGAAATAGTTGAAAGCATTGCAAATTTTGAATCATCTGCACCTGCTAACTTTTCTCTTAAATAAACAACTTTCTCTTCTGGAAAGTATTTTTGGTTAGTCATGATATACATGTCTACTTTCTGTTGATCCATACCTAAATCTCCTTTATTCTGTTATATTTTATAGGTATATTTATTATATTCTACCTTTTTCGACATGTCAATAAATTCCAGAGTCATAGTCATACTTTATATAGATTTTTACAATATCTTCTTTCTCTTTAAAAATAGCATCATAACAATACAAACTACCACAATCAGCGATACGATTGCTCCAAAACCAAGTGGTGAATTTGCGAATGGCATTCCTTCGGAATTTACATTCATACCATAGATACCGGATATGACGGTAGGTACTGCCATGATGAGTGTAATTGATGTAAGGGATTTCATAACATTGTTCAAACGGTTATCCAATACCGATGACATCAGCTCTCGGGTACCATTGATGATATCACGATAGATAACTGTCATTTCGATAGCCTGTTTATTTTCGATAATTACGTCATCTAGGAGTTCTTTATCTTCTGGATACTGCTCCAATCTCTTGTAACGGGTCAATCGGTCAAGTACGTTTCCGTTTGCTCGAAGGGATGTGGCAAAGTATACCAGTGTGGATTCCAGTTCGTGCAAGGCGATAAGATCGTCTTCTCGTGTGTCGTTTTCAATTCGTTCTTCTATCTCGTTGCGTTTCTTATCAATGGTTCGTAGATGTCCTTGGTATACAACTGTAGTACGATATAGAATCTGATATACAAAACGGAGTTTCTTTTTGGTGCTGAATTCTTTTACTCGGTTATTGATAAATGTCTGCAGTACCGGCAAATCCTCTGTACATACCGTTATGATAACATCTTGTGTTAGAATGATACCAAGCGGAATTGTGGTATACATGACCTTTTTATGGCGAATTTCCGTAGATGGAACGTCGATAAGGATTAATGTATATCCATCTTCTAATTCAATACGGGAGCTTTCTTCCTCATCAAGTGCAGCTCTAATATCGGCTACATCGATATCCAACGCCTCTGCCACTTGATTGGTTTCTTCTGCCGAGGGTTCAACCATATGGATCCACACTCCATCCGTTATTTTTTCTTCTTCATGGATATGACGATTGTCTGTTTTAAAATATTTTACCATGTGGTTGTCCTCCTTTTTCTTCGGTTCGCAAAAACCATATTTCTTTCTAATATAATATTAATCTTCTGTTCTGCTGTATTTCTCTGCCTGCGCACGAATCAGCTCTGAATCATCAAAGTAATTAATACGCATTGCGCGTTTTACTTCGTCCATAGTCTCTGCCGCTTTTGCACGGGCTATTTCACTACCTTGTTTCAAAATATCGTAAACAAAAGGAATGTCTTTTTCGTATTCTGCACGTTTCGCACGAATAGGTGCTAATTCCTCCTGTAATACATTGTTCAAGAACTTCTTGATTTTCACATCGCCCAGTCCACCACGAGTATAGTGGGCTTTTAATTCGTCCAGATTTGCATAATCTGGCAGATATTCTTCAAAATGTCCCTGATTACTGAACGCATCTAGATAGGTAAATACACAATTTCCTTCTACATGGCCGGGATCTGAAATCTGGATGTGGGTTGGGTCTGTGTACATACTCATGACCTTGGTGCGAACATCTGCTTCTGTGTCAGAAAGATAGATGCAGTTACCTAAGGACTTGCTCATTTTCTGTTTTCCATCTGTACCCGGCAGACGACAGCAAGCTGCGTTGTCGGGAAGCAATACATCTGGTTCCACCAATACTTCATCATAGATAGAGTTGAACTTACGCACGATTTCTCTGGTCTGTTCAATCATAGGAAGCTGGTCTTCTCCAACTGGCACACAGGTAGCCTTGAAAGCAGTAATATCTGCTGCCTGACTGATTGGATAGGTAAAGAAACCAACTGGAATACTGGTTTCGAAGTTGCGCATTTTAATCTCGGTTTTTACAGTAGGGTTTCTCTGCAAACGAGATACTGTAACTAGATTGGAATAGAAAAATGTCAGCTCTGTCAATTCTGGAATCTGAGACTGAATAAACAGTGTCGACTTCGCCGGGTCAAGTCCGCAAGATAAATAGTCCAAGGCTACTTCAATAATATTCTGACGTACTTTTTCTGGATTCTCAAAGTTGTCTGTTAACGCCTGTGCATCTGCAATCATAATAAAGATTTTGTCAAATTCTCCAGAATTCTGTAATTGCACTCTTCTGCGAAGAGAACCAACATAGTGTCCTACGTGAAGTCTCCCTGTGGGTCTGTCACCTGTTAAAATTATTTTTTCCATGAATACTGCCTCTTATTTCTATATATTTCGTGTGATAACTAATCAAGATTCTTCTTTGCTTTCTTTTTGACAATTCCCGCTTTACGCAAAAGCATTCTTACCAGCATAACAATAAGTATTATAATAAGTAGTAGCACGATTACCACACCAATTATCATGAAGAAGAATTTGTTTGGATTCTTCAATAAGTCACCAAGATTTTTGCTGTCTTCTACGACTTTTCTGCCTTCTTCAGTCGCATATACCGCTGGCACATTTCCTATGCCATCGCCATCTGTATCTTCAAAGGCGCTCATATACTGCGCAATCGCCACCCATGCTTTTAATTCGCGACCATCTGTCATAACGACTGCATCTTCGTAGTTTTCAATTGGTGTTCCATCGGCAAACTTTGGTACAATCGACAAAAGCCCATAGGACATATCTGTTACGCCACCAAGCATCTGTGAGCTATAGAAATCGGTTACTACACGATAAAGCTTATCATCTTCTAATTCTACTCTTTTGCCATCACCATTGATAATAAATACATCTGTTGCTTTATTTAAAATCATACGATTCGGATTATAGTGCCAGCATAAGCCGTCGGTATATAAACGGGCGGTCGTCATAAGGTCTGAAATGCTAGAATCAATTTCAGCTACAAGCTTTAATTCCTCCCCTGTTAAATATACGCTAATGAGTGGATAGCCCGGAATACCGTCTTCACCAATTCCAAGGGAAAAGGAATTGAATACGTTTTCTGTGGTAATATTGCCCATTGCATAGGTATCACGGATAGTTCCCGCTGGTGCAACACTCACAGCTACGGGCACACCGTCATAATCGCTGGCATTTTCTACAGCATAGGTGTAAGCGTCTGCAATAATACTGCCGAGGTTTATTTCGGTATGGAGCTCACCAACTGCCGACTGTGGCGCAAACTGTACTTCGTTCGTACAAAGCACCTGGTCTTTTGTATAGCCAAACTGTTCCAGATACTTTTCGTCCACCATGTCCATAAAGTAGCTTATCTTTTCTTGTGTAGCTGTATCCTGCTCCACTTCTGGTGTAATAGGTATCAAATCATAATCTGTAACGCCCCATCGTCCGTCTTCATTCTGCGTTAGGGAAATATCTCCAAGGTATTTTCCATATTCTTCACAGGATACGATATAAGTATCCCCATGTTGAATAGGTTCTTCTAGCTTCGTATGTGTATGTCCACTAATGATTAAATCTAATTCAGGAACACTTTTTGCAAGAATTTCGTCTTCGGATTTGTCTTCATCCTCCCATGTACCGCTGTGAGAAATGCAGACAATCATATCTACATCTTCGTTTGCCTTGATGTCCGCTACCGTTTCTTTCACTGCTTCAACTGGATCCTCGAAAACAACAGGACATTGTGCAACGCAATCTGCGGCATCCTTTCCAAACACGCCGATTACTGCAATGCTTACACCGTCTTTTTCTACAACCATATAGTCCTTTACACCATACTTTTCAAAGGCATCCAAAATCAACTGCTGGTCTTCTGTTAGTCCAGCTGCTTTCATGGAATCCCAATCCATGTTACAAAGCAACATCGTAGGTAAAGCATCCCCACTGTTTATTGCCGCGTTCATCATATTAGAAAGACCTTGTGCCTTGTAATCAAACTCGTGATTACCTAATGTGGTAGCTTCTACTCCCAATTCTCCAAGCATACGAAGCTCTGCTGCTTCCTCTTCGTATACAACCTGAACCAGAGTTCCCATGGCAAAGTCTCCAGCATCTAATAATAAGGTATCCGGATTCTCTGCTTTTTGTTCATTAATTAATGTCTTAATTCTGGAAAATCCACCCATAGTAACGGATTCTGTTCCTTCTACGGTGGTGAATGCATCTAAATGAGAGTGCGTATCGTGTAGAAACATAATATCGACTGTTTTTGTATTCTCATCTGCATTTATTTTTGGTGCCGTAATTACAAAAAGCATCAAAAGCCCAAAACCTAACACAGCTAGTTTTTTCTTCATTATCATTCCCTCTATTATTCTAAAAGATCTTTTGGGGCACAATCACCCCACTATTGTCTATTCTACTAAAAAAAATTCATATTGTAAATAAGCTCCCGAACCTTATTTCTAAAGTCCGGGAGCTTAAATATCATATTTATTATCCTAATTTTATAAGAAAATATATTTCAATACAAATAAGATTGCCAAAATGTACATAAGTGGTGTGATTTTCTTAGCTTTACCGCAGCAAATGTTGATTACTACGTATGAAACCACACCAAATACAATACCTTCAGAAATGCTATAGAAAAGTGGCATACCGATTAAGCAAAGGTAAGCTGGAATCGCTTCTGATAAATCCTCCATGTCAATTTCAACTACAGCAGAAATCATAAGGAATCCTACGTAGATGAGTGCTGGTGCTGTAGCAAATCCTGGGATTGCACAGAACACTGGTGAAAGGAAGATAGAAATTAAGAATAAGAAGCCTGTTACTATAGATGCAAGACCTGTTCTAGCACCTGCAGATACACCTGCGGAACTTTCTACGAAAGTAGTAGTTGTAGATGTACCAAGCACAGCACCTGCTGAAGTAGCTACAGCATCTGCTAATAATACTTCACGAATTCTTGGAAGCTTGCCATCTTTATCAAGCATCTTTGCTTTATTTGCAACACCGATTACAGTTCCAAGTGTATCAAACATATCAACCATTAAAAAGGAGCACATGATTACGAATAAATCTAACCACTTCATGTTTGCAAATGCTTCTGGTTCAAAACACTGAGCAAATGTCTGTCCGATAGCTCCAAGGTTGAATTCTGACCAAGCTGGAAGTAATGAATAGAAACCAGCTTCTGGATCTACTGTATAGATACCTGTAAGTTCACATACGATACCAAGTAACCATGTAGCAATGATACCGATAAGGATAGAACCTTTTACTTTCTTTACAGAAAGAATTACGATAAGAAGTGTCCCAATAATTGCAAGGAGTGCACCGATACCTACTGTGCTAAAATTTGCTGTAAAATCAACAATTGTAACCTTTGTTGAATCGCTAGCTACAACAAGGTTAGCATTCTGTAAACCGATGAATGCAACAAATAAGCCGATACCTACTGAGATACCTTTCTTAAGCTGTATTGGAATTGCATTGAAGATAGCTTCACGTACGTTTGTAAGTGATAATGCAATGAATATAAGACCTTCTAAAAATACTGCAAATAATGCAAACTGCCAACTATAACCCATAGCACCACATACTGTAAATGCAAAATATGCATTAAGCCCAAGTCCTGGAGCCAAAGCAAATGGATAGTTCGCCATAAGCGCCATAGCTATTGTTCCAATAAATGCCGCAAGTGCAGTTGCCATAAGAATAGCCTGTGAATCCATGCCAGATGCTGAAAGAATCTGTGGATTAACGGCAAGAATGTAAGCCATTGTCATGAATGTGGTAATACCACCAATAACTTCTGTTTTTACATTCGTGTTATTCTCTTTTAGTTTAAAAAATTTTTCTAACATGATAACTCCTCTCCTGTAAATAAGATTTCTGCTACACTAATATTTTACTAATAAGTGATACAAAGTCAATATATAGGCGCTATTAGAAATACTTATAAAACTAATAAGGTACCATATGTTATCGCCACTACAAGAAGATAACTTCATGGTATATTAGTTTCCTTTTAAATGCGTTTGCGCCGGGTTGTCCAAAAGTGTTCCATCCTTCTGAAAGCGAGAGCCATGACAAGAACAGTCCCAGCTCTGCTCCTCCTCATTCCATGCTAGTGCACAACCCATATGACGACATTTTTGCTCCTTTTTTATAAACAGACCTTTTGTGAGTCCTACTACACTTTCTCCTACGTCGATACAAAAGTTTTTGAATCCCGCTTTTACCAGAAACCGCTGAGGTGTAAATACATTTTCATAGGGATTGTTCTCTCCTGTTATCCTATCACTGATAATCATGGCTGCTATCATAGCCGTAGTCATCCCCCATTTCTGAAAGCCCGTTGCCACATACCAGTGTTCTTTTTTTGCAGAAAATCTTCCTATAAAAGGGACTCTGTCGTGGGGCATACAATCCTGTGCTGCCCAGTGAGCAATTTCTTCTCCGTTAGGATAAAAGGATTTCGCTTTTTCTCGCAGGTGGCAGAATGTCCCTGGATATTGCTTTGTATGAGCTGTTTTTTCTAACTGAAACCTTTTTCCTGTCCTATGTGAGCTACCACCAAACAAGAGTTTTCCATCCGCACAACGAAAGGAAAACCCGTCTCTATCTATACTATAATACATTCCGTTTAGGTTGGATGGTACGTTTTTTCCTTCCAAAGCTAGGACATAGCTTCTACTCTGATGCTGTCGCAAAAAATAATACCCAGGCACAATTGGAAATGGATAGTGTGTTGCGAAAATAACATTGTCGGCTACAATTACCCCCTTGTTTGTTATGACAAATCGCTCATCTACCTCCAATACACTTGTATGTTCATAGATGTTGAGTTTTGGGACAATCTGCTGGATAAACTCCAGCGGATGAAACTGCGCCTGATTCTTAAATCGAACAGCACCCATTACTCCAAATGGGAGTTCTCTGATTTTATCTCCCTGCAGATACTCCGCTTTGATTCCCAACTCGTTTGCTGCATCCGCTTCTTTCTTTAATTTTTCTATTCCAGTCTGTTTAGTAGTATACAAAAAAGAGGGAAGCTCCTCAAACTGACAAGCAATTCCCTCTTTTGTAATAATTTCCTTATATTTATGAATGGCCTCTTCATTCGCCTGGGCATAACCTAAGGCTCGTTCTTTTCCTGCATTTTTTATCATATCATTATAGATTAGCCCATGCTGACTGGTAATCTTGGCAGTGGTGTTTTTCGTCTGTCCGCTGGCAATTTTATCTGCCTCTAATACGATAACCTCTTGTCCTTTTTCCTGCAAAAGATACGCAATTAAGATTCCAGCTATTCCTGCCCCAATTACTACATTCTGCGCACGCAGGTCCTTTGTTAACGCCTCTTTCTCTGGTAACTGGGTTGTTTTACTCCATAATGATTCCATCTTTTCCTCCTGCACTAACTTTTTATTAGTTTTTGCAGTTTGGAGGAAATTTATAAGTACCGTTTATTATATTATCTATCATTTGCAGCTCATCTTTACTAAATGTTACATTGTTGATAGCTTTTATATTGTCTAGAAGCTGTGTCGATTTCGAGACACCTATGAGCACACTTGTAATAACTTCATCTTTTAAAACCCAGCTAAGTGCCATTTCCGCCAGCGTCTGTCCTCTTTGTCCTGCTAGTTCATTTAACTGCTGAATTTGACATAGTTTTTCTTCTGTCAATGCACTTTCCTTCAAAAAACGTCCATCTGTTTTTATTCGGCTATCTTCTGGAATACCATTGAGATAACGATTTGTTAATAATCCTTGTGCCAATGGACTGAACGCTATGATGCCTTTTTTAAGCTTTTCGGCTGTCTGTTTCAATCCATTTGCCTCTATGGTTCTGTCCAATATAGAATATCTGTTTTGGTTAATGATAAATGGACATTTTAGTTCGTCTAGAATCGCTGTGGCCTTTTCGAGAGTTTCCCCATCGTAATTTGAAAGCCCTACATACAATGCTTTCCCACTTGATACCGCTTGGGCCAATGCTCCCATCGTCTCTTCCAATTGGGTCTCTGGATCCATACGGTGATGATAAAATATATCTACATAGTCTAGTCCCATGCGTTTTAAACTCTGGTCCAAACTCGCAAGGAGATATTTGCGGCTACCCCAATTTCCATAAGGTCCATCCCACATTTCATATCCTGCTTTTGTACTAATAATCATTTCATCGCGATATGATCCTAAGTTTTCTTTGAATATCTGTCCAAAATTAATTTCTGCACGCCCTGGTTCCGGTCCATAATTATTTGCTAGGTCAAAATGCGTGATTCCATGGTTAAATGCAGTAAAAATGATATCCTTCATGTTTTCATAACTTGCATTCTCCCCAAAATTATGCCATAACCCTAAGGAAACTGCTGGTAGCTTCAATCCGCTACCTCCACATTTATGATATGACATAGTATTATAGCGTTCTACTGATGCTTGATACATGTGACCCCTCCTTGTATAAATCGATTTCTCTTCCTATTCTCTATGCTGCTCTTCAGCTACAAAACTGTCAAGCATAAAGGTATTGGATGCAAACATCTGCCTATAGCACAGTGCAACATTACAAAACCGAATAAAAATGAAGATGTTACAACTTTATTTTCTATAAGACCATTTTTGTCTCTGTCAGAACATAGTCTGGTCTAATATCGTGCTTCTCTTTTGGTATCTTTCCTTTCTCGATTAGCTGACAATCAAATGCTACCGCTATTTTACATAGGTTACCTTGTGTTATTTTTTCCTCTATGTATCGTAGAAATTTGTCATAATAGCCACCGCCATATCCAATACGATTTCTTTCTGTATCAAAAACTGCACCGGGCATAATAACCACGACTTTATCTTCTGATTGTGGAATAAACTTCTTTGTTTCATCTATTTCCGGTTCACGAATACCACGATATCCTTCTAGCAGTTCCTTCTCATGATGCACCTGATAAAATTCCATCTCTTTTTGAATGACTTTAGGAAAATATACCTTCTTTTTCATTTGATGTGCTGTCGCAAAAATTTCTGTGGTATCCACTTCGCTTTTATGGGAAGCAAAGAGGAGAATCTTGTCTGCCTCTCGAAAGGATTTATATGCAATTACCTTTTCGACTATTTGCCGACTCTTTTTCTGGCGTTCTTCTTGTGACAACGCATCTCGGATTTGTAAAATTTCTTTTCTAAGTTCTACTTTTGATTTCATATCGGTTAAATGTTTTTGTAGGGTTACTTTAGATAACCCTTTGCAACAAGGTTATTACCTCACAATGTACACTGTGAGGGAACTGGTCGAACGCTCGCACCTTCTTTAATTCATAACCGCCATCGCAGAGGATACGCAAATCCCTTGCCAAGGTAGCAGAATCACAGCTAACATATACGATACGCTCTGGTTTCATTCTCAACATTGTGTCTAAGCATGCCTGATCACAGCCCTTTCGTGGAGGGTCTACCACAATGACATCTGGAGTACGCATTGCATCCGACTCTGACAGGTTCTGATAGAATTCAGGTAGGACTTCCTCTGCTTTTCCAACGAAAAATTCTGCATTTGTAATAGCGTTTAATATAGCATTGTTTTTTGCGTCCTCGATTGCCTGTGGCACGATTTCCACACCATAAACCTTCTTTGCTTTTTGTGCAAGAAACAAAGAAATGGTTCCGATGCCACAATATAGATCCCATACATATTCGTTCCCTGTTAATCCGGCATATTCCAATGCTGTACTGTAAAGCTTTTCGGTCTGAACAGGGTTTACCTGATAGAATGACTGTGGTGAAATACGATATGCTACTGCATCCTCTGTCAATGCAAAGTCTGGTCCTTTTCTCAGATGAATATAATCTGTAATATATGCTTGTCCCCAAATGCATTGTGTAGTTTCACCCAATATTACATTCGTGTTTTTGGTGTTGATATTAATAGAAATAGATGTCATGCCGGCAAGCTTTGTCAAATTTTCTATCAATGCTTCCTGAGCAGGTAATTGCTTTCCATTAATAATCAGACAAACCATAATTTCTTTCGTGGTAAATCCGAAGCGAATTAATACATGGCGTAATAACCCTTTTCCTGTAGCTTCATCGTAAGCACTGACTTTATTCGCCTGCATCCATGCCTTGATACACTCTAAAATCGGTGCATTTGCTTCTACGCCAAGGAAACAGTCCTCCACCGGGATGATACTGTGCGTTCTGGCTGCATAAAAACCAGTGATAACATTTCCTTCCTTGTCTATCCCCACCGGAAACTGTGCTTTGTTGCGATAACGAAAGGGCTCCTCCATGCCGACCGCAGGTAGCATTTTTGCATCAATTTCTTTTGCAGAAAAACCACCAATGCGAATCAGATTGCCACGCACCTTTTCCTGTTTAAATTCCATCTGTTTCTCATAGGAAAGTGCCTGTATCTGACACCCACCACAGCGTCTATGATGTGGACATTTTGGTGTTATACGAAAAGTGGAAGGAGTAATCACCTCTTCCACTCTTGCATATCCATAATTCTTTTTCAATTTCATAACCCGGGCGGTAATCACATCTCCAAATAAGGCATCTTTTACGAAAAATGTCATACCCTCATAATGTCCAATTCCTTCTCCATCCACGCCCATATCTGTTATTTCTAATTCGAATAAATCATTCTTTTTCATTTACATTCTCCTAGAGCAGCTCGGAACTTGTTTTACGGAAATTTGACTCTAACAGTCGATTGTAACCCTGCCATTCTAGGTGATTGTCAGAAATACCGTTTAACAGTTCCTTCATGGTCTCCATTTTTGCATCCAGATTGTCTGCAAAGCTTAAGCAAAGAGCTTCTACCAACGCCGGTTTCTTTGGAGAGCCAAACTCCAATTCTCCATGATGAGCCAGAATGCAATGCTTTAATTCATTGGCAAGAACGGTTGGGAAACCATCAATTTTTCGAATTTCATCACCAACCCATTCGCAACCCATCACAATATGTCCGAGAAGATTTCCCGCATCTGTGTAATCATTTTCTGGGAAAGTAGATAACTCGCTTAATTTCCCTACATCATGAAACATAGCAGCAGTAAGCAGCAAATCCCTATTTAAAATGGCGTAATTTTTTGCAAAAAAATCACAGTTTCTCGTAACACTCAGTGTATGCTCTAATAGACCGCCTACGAAACCGTGGTGTACACTTTTTGCCGCTGAATGAAACTTAAAGCGTTTTTCAAATGCAGAATCATCAAAAAAACTATGTAACAATTGTCTTAAATATGGATTTTTAATTGAATTAATATAACCCATTAATTCAACGAACATACCATCAATATCATAATCACTCACTGGCAGATAATCCTTTGGATCATATTCCCCTTCGCCTACCTTGCGCGCACGCTTAATAGAAAGCTGCAGGTTTCCCTGAAAGCTAGTGATATCGCCTGTAACACAGACATAATCCATGACATCAAACTCATCTATTCCAACGGAACCCGGATCCCATATTTTGGCATCTATGGTGCCCGTTTTATCCTGTAACACCACGTTGTCATATGGCTTGCCCGCTTTTGTTAAAGCAGCCTGTTTAAATTTGCAAAGGTAGACATCTTGTATGCGTTCTCCTTCGCGAAAACTATCGATATATTTCATAACGCCTCCATCTATACTTTCTTTAAATGTTCATCAGTAATAACATACCAAGTTAATTATATTGCGAATGATAAAGCCTTGCAAGTATTTTTGCCTTTTCCAAATTCCCATAATAGGATATAATGTATGTATCTATTGATATTTTGAGGTATGTATGAATCAGAAAGTTTTAAAGACATTAGAGTATTATAAAATATTAGAACAGCTAGCAGGTTATGCAGCTGCAGAGGAAACGAAAAAAAGGATTGCTGATTTGATGCCTTCCACAGACATGGCAGAAATCCATCATTTGCAGGAGACCACAAAGGATGCTTTGGGTCGACTTTATAAAAGTAACCATATTACCTTTGCGGGACTCCACAATATCAATGGTTCCCTGAAGCGTCTGTCCATTGGTGGCTCTTTAAATACGATGGAGCTATTGCAGATAAGCTCATTGCTGGAGGTAGCAAAACGTGCGAAGGCATATGATCGCTCTGACCGCGCAGAAGAAAAGACGGACTCATTAACCGAGCTCTTTGCTCAGATTGAGCCCCTGACTCCGCTTCACGAGGAAATCAAGCGTTGTATCCTTGGAGAAGATGAAATTGCCGATGATGCCAGCCCCACCTTATTCAAAATCAGAAAATCTATCCGCGGCATGAATGACAAAATCCATGCGCAGCTGGCTTCGCTTATGAACAATGCCACAACGAGAGAGCATTTACAGGATGCAGTGGTTACTATGCGCGATGGACGTTATTGTCTGCCAGTAAAAGCATCCAACAAATCTGCTATCCCTGGTATGGTGCACGACCAGTCTTCTTCTGGCTCCACGATTTTCATTGAGCCTATGGCTGTTGTAAATCTAAACAACGAATTAAAAGAGCTGTTTATCAAGGAAAAGGATGAAATTCACAATATTTTAGCAAACTTGAGCGAACTGGTAGCTGGGTATGAAATGGCCTTAGCCAATGATTATACGGTACTTTCTGAATTGGATTTTATTTTCGCAAAAGCACATCTGGCAAAATCCTACAATGGTGTAGCTCCCATTTTTAATGAAAGAGGCTATATCAATATCCGAAAAGCTCGTCATCCTCTTTTGGATGCCAAAAAAGTAGTTCCGATTGATGTATATTTAGGCAATGAATTTCAACAATTAATCGTTACGGGACCTAATACCGGTGGTAAAACCGTCAGCTTAAAAACAGTAGGCTTGTTAACCCTGATGGGACAGGCAGGTCTCCACATTCCTGCAGGCGACCGTTCGGAACTATCTATTTTCGAAGAGGTATTTGCCGACATTGGAGATGAACAGAGCATTGAGCAGAGTCTTAGTACTTTCTCCTCTCATATGGTGAATATTGTAAATATTTTGGAGAAAGCCGATAGTCGTAGTCTGGTTCTTTTTGATGAGCTTTGTGCAGGGACAGACCCAACAGAGGGGGCGGCGTTAGCCATCTCTATTTTAAGCAAGCTCCACCTTTATGGTGCCATCACTATGGCAACCACTCATTACAGCGAATTAAAGGTATACGCCCTGACCACCGATGGCATTGAGAATGCTTGTTGTGAGTTCAATGTGGAAACTCTAAGCCCTACCTATCGCCTTTTAATCGGTATTCCTGGAAAGAGTAATGCCTTCGCAATTTCCTCCAAGCTGGGACTAGAGCAGTCTATTATCGAAGATGCTAAGAACCGCTTGAATAAAAAAGATATAGAATTTGAGGATGTAATCTCCAACCTAGAAGCTAGTCGAATTACGATTGAAAAAGAGCAGCTAGAGATTAAACAATATAAAGCGGAAATTGAAGCATTAAAAAAACAGCTTGAAAATAAGCAGGAACGTCTTGATCAGTCCAAGGAAAAAATCCTTCGAGAAGCCAATGAAGAAGCATTCCACATTATAAAGGAAGCCAAAGATTTGGCTGACGAAACCATACGCAACTTTAATAAATACGGACAAGGGAGCTCTGATATGAGCCAGATGGAAAAAGAACGTACCTACCTGCGTAACAAGATGTCTGAGAAAGAAAAGAAACTCACGAGCATAAAAAAACAGGCGGTCAACCATAAGGCTCCTAAAAAGCTTCGTATTGGCGATACAGTAAAGGTGCTTTCCATGAACCTGAAGGGTACCGTTCACACTCTTCCTGATGCAAAAGGAAATTTGTTTGTACAGATGGGTATCCTTCGCTCTCAGGTCAATATCAATGATTTGGTACTCATGGATGAGGATGTCCTTTCCCCAACTAAGAAATATGGTGGTAGCACCAGTAAGCTGAAAATGGGTAAATCTGCTAGTGTTTCTACCGAAATCAATTTGATTGGAATGATGTCCGACGAAGCCATTGCTAAATTGGACAAATATCTGGATGATGCATATATTGCTCATCTTCCTTCTGTTCGTATTGTACATGGAAAAGGAACAGGTGCACTTCGGAATGCGGTCCATCAACATCTAAAACGCCAGAACTATATAAAATCCTACAAGCTTGCAGAATTTGGCGAGGGCGATGCTGGTGTAACAATTGCCGAGTTCAAGTAATAAAACAAACGGTCATCTAGTCCAACTAGATGACCGCTTACCTTTTTATTCAGTTACTTCTATTTTTTCTTCAACTGGTGCCACAATCGTGATACCAAGTTCTTCTAACTGTTTTCCATCTACAGCTCCTGGAGCTTTTGACATCATACATGAAGCGTCTTTTACCTTAGGGAAGGCGATAACTTCACGGATGTTGTCTGTGTGGCTCATATGCATGATAATACGGTCTACACCGTAAGCAAGTCCGGCGTGTGGTGGAACGCCATATGAGAATGCATCTAACAAGAAGCCAAATTGTTCATGTGCAC
Source organism: Agathobacter sp. (assembly GCA_045603165.1). Taxonomy (GTDB): domain Bacteria; phylum Bacillota; class Clostridia; order Lachnospirales; family Lachnospiraceae; genus Roseburia. The sequence continues at coordinate 19,925 of JAZULP010000047.1, forward strand.
TTTCCTGTGTAAAGCCAAGAAGTTCGAACATCTTTTCCTGAATATCACTCTGGTGGATACGAACAGAACCACCACCAAGTTCTGTACCATTCAAAACACAGTCATAAGCTTTGGAACGAACTGCACCAAGGTCTGTATCAAGAAGGTGTAAGTCTTCTTCCATTGGCATTGTGAATGGGTGGTGCATTGACATAAATCTTTCTTCTTCCTCAGACCACTCGAATAATGGGAATTCTGTTACCCATAGGAAGTTCCATTTGTTTTCATCAATAAGTCCAAGTTCTTTGCCCATCTCAAGACGGATTGCACCGAGCACATTCCATACAAGGGATTTTTTGTCTGCTGCGAAAAGTAACAAGTCGCCTGGTTTACCATTCATGGCTGCTACTAAAGCTGCCATCTCTTCATCTGTCATGAATTTTGCGAAAGAAGATTTGTATGTGCCATCTTCGTTGATGCATACATAAGCAAGACCTTTTGCGCCATAGCCTTTTGCAAACTCAACGAGCTTGTCAATTTTTTTACGTGGCATAGCACCTTGCCCTTCTACGTTGATACCACGAACTGTTCCGCCTGCTTCTAAAGCACCCTTGAATACTACAAATTCACAGTCCTTTACTACGTCAGATACATCTACAAGTTCCATACCAAAACGTGTGTCTGGCTTGTCAGAACCGAATCTGTCCATAGCTTCTTGGTATGGCATTCTTGGGAATGGAATCTGTACATCTACACCAATTGCTTCTTTAAAGATGTGTTTTAACAATCTTTCGTTTACATCAATAACATCTTCGATATCTACAAAGGATAATTCCATGTCTGCCTGTGTAAATTCTGGCTGACGGTCTGCACGAAGGTCTTCGTCACGGAAGCAACGTGCAATCTGGAAGTAACGGTCATATCCACAAGCCATTAAAAGCTGTTTGAAAAGCTGTGGAGACTGTGGCAACGCATAGAATTTCCCCTGATGCACACGGCTTGGTACAAGGTAATCTCTAGCGCCTTCTGGTGTTGATTTACAAAGGATAGGTGTTTCGATTTCAAGAAATCCTTCATCTGCCATGAAGTCTCTCATGAGGCGAAGTACTTTACTTCTAAGCATTAATTTATTTTGGATATCTGGTCTTCTTAAATCCAAGTAACGATATTTTAATCGAATGTCTTCTTTTGTTAGGCTGTTTTCTTCAATTGCAAATGGTGGTGTCTGCGCTTCTGATAAAACACGAAGACTTGTTGCGATGATTTCAATATCACCTGTTTTTAAGTTTTCGTTTACTGCAGCACTTCTCTTTGCAACAGTACCCTCTACTGCAATTACAAATTCGCTTCTAAGTGTACCAGCTTTTTCAAAGCCTTGTGCTCCAACACTTTCTTCATCAAATACAATCTGCAAAATTCCGCTTCTATCACGTAAGTCTACGAAGATCAAGCTTCCTAAATTTCTTCTCTTCTGTACCCAGCCCATAACGGTAATTTTTTCACCGATATTGGCATTCGATATTTCTGTACACCTGTGGCTTCTGTGTAAGCCCTGCATTGATTCTGCCATAATGTTCTCCTCTTTTTATAATACGATTTAGTATACACCTCACAGAGATACTATGCGAGGTATTCTTCTAATTATTCTGTATAAAACTCGTTGAAATTGATGAGCTTAGTTATTGAAGAACTCAACAAACTCTTCATACCCTTCTTTTGTAAGCTGTTCTTTCTGGAACTTTTTATTCTTGTTCATTCTTACTACAAGAATCTGCTGTCCGTTTTCTCTTGCTTCTTTTGCCTGTTGCATAACTTCTACAAGCTTGTCTGCTGGGTAGTTCTTTTCTACGAGGTAAGCTACCTTCTTTGGGCTTTTCGGAATCTGGAATCCACTTTCCATAAGAAGGAGGATGATTCTTTCAAATCCGATAGAGAAGCCGCAGGCTGGTACATCGTTGCCTGTGAACTTACCTACCATCTTATCGTAACGACCGCCGCCGCCACAAGCTCCACCAAATTCTGGCATTGCTATTTCAAAAATCGTTCCTGTATAGTAGCTCATGCCACGTACGAGTGTTGGGTCAAATACAAGCTGGAAATCAGCTGTCTTTGTAGCATTTACTGCAGTAGCGATTTCTATCATATTTTTTACTACATCTGCATCTAAGTATTCACCCAAGGTATCTGCAAGAAAAGCTACGCCTTCTGCTACGTCTGTCTTTTCTTCTAAGAGTTTGAAAAGACCAAGGTATTTTTCAATGTTTACTTTGTCATAGCCATTACGCTCTAATTCTTCCGCACAGCCTTCTACACCAATCTTGTCCATCTTATCAAGAGTGATGAATACGCTGTCGTAATCTTCTTCTGCAAATCCACTGTAAGCTGCCATAGCTTTTAAGATACGACGTTCGTTGATATGAATTTCAAATTTCTTGAAGCCGAGCTTACCAAGTGTAGTTGTCGTTGCAGTAATGAGCTCGATTTCTGCAAGGTTACTTGGTTCGCCCAAGATATCAATGTCACACTGGGTGAATTGACGATAACGTCCACGCTGTGGTCTGTCTGCTCTCCAAACATTACCAATCTGTAATGCCTTAAAAGGTGTTGGCAGATTGTTTGCATTGTTTGAGTAAAAACGTGTCAAAGGTACTGTTAAATCATAACGCATACCGAAGTCTACCACATCAGCTTCTTCTGTGGCTGTTTCGAGGTTTAACTTTTCGCCACGTTTTAATACTTTAAAAATCAGTTTTTCATTTTCCCCACCCTGCTTGTTGGAAAGGTTTGCAATATTTTCCATACAAGGTGTTTCGATTGGGGTAAAACCAAAGCTTCGATAGGTTTCTTTGATTACGCTGGTCACGTAGTCGCGGATTTCCATCTCAGCTGGCAATATATCTTTCATGCCATTTACTGGCTTTTTGCTTAATGCCATTTTACTTCCTCCATTTTACGAATTTTTCTTTCTATCATTTCATCTACACGCTCGAGATAATTTTTCACATCTTTTACGTTTTCCACACGCTCAATACGTTGACTGCCGTCTGGATTTACTTCAGGTAAAACAAACTTCGTTGTTGCACCTGCACCAAGTGCCATTATAGTCTGTTTTTCTTCCATAATCAAGATATTATATACGCCTGCTTTACCTTTTTTTGCGTATCCAACGTTCTCCATATTGCCTGCCATACCCTTCTGGCGATAGAGATAATAGGCTTGCAGTCCCATCTCTTTGCAGTAATCTGCACAAAGGTCCATATGCTCCTGCGTATTAACCATCTGCATGTCCTTGTAATCGTTTCTGAACATATTAAGGCGAGCAGCACGTTTGATTGCTAGCGAATGAATGGTAATATTATCTGGCTCCATGGCTTTTAGCTCTTCCATGGTATTTCGCACATCCTCAATAGTCTCTTCAGGAAGTCCCATGATAAGGTCCATATTGATATTGGCAAAGCCAACTTCTCTGGCCATGGCAAAGCTATTCTTTATCTGCTCTACGGTATGATGTCTTCCAATCAAATCCAGCGTAGCCTGCTTCATAGTCTGTGGGTTAATCGAAATACGGTCTACGATACCATGTTTTTTTAACACCTCTAATTTATCCTTGGTAATGGAATCTGGTCTACCGGCTTCTACCGTAAATTCTACACAGTGCTGTAAATCGAAGCTGCACTTGATTTTACGAATGAGCCTGTCGAGCTGCTGTGCATTTAAAGTAGTTGGTGTCCCACCACCAATGTAAATAGAATTTAGTTTCTTGTGATAGAACTTAGTTGCAGTAAAAGTGATTTCTTTTTCCAAGGCATCCAAATAATCATCTACTTTGTTCTTCCACATCCCCAAAGGATAGGAGGTAAAGGAACAATACAGACAGGTGCTTGGGCAGAATGGAATGCCAATATAAAGACTATATCCATTCTCATAATCTATCTTTTCTAAGAGTTTTTGTTCGCGTTTTGCAATATCAATGGAAAGCCGAATCTTTTCATCGGTTGCAAAATAAGTATCTTTCATATACTGGAAAATCTCTTCATCCGATTTTCCTTCTTCCATAAGCTTCATGGGAATCTTAGTTGGTCGAATCCCTGTCAGTGTTCCCCATGGAAGTTCTCTTCCTGTTCCTTCCTTGAGAAGGTCATACAAGTGCTGTTTTAAAGAATTCTTGGTTTCTTTTCTATCTGCAAAATCCACTAAGAAATCGCTGGCATGAAGTTTCTTTCCACCTTCTATCCATTTGATAGAAATCTTGTTTTCTAAATAATCTACATAGAAAACATACTCTGCTTCTTCCACGATAGCTTCATTTCTATCTACATCGTTGTCTCTTGATTTCTTGTTTTCACCCATGTTCTTTGATGCAAGTTCTCTGTGGGTACAGGCTACATTTTTGCCTTCTACCTCTGCCTCAGAACACGTATAATACATCTCCACATCTTCTTTTGGCAGAAATGCCTTTACCATAGAGTACACATCATATTCAAATTCTGGTTTGTTAAAATTAATTACTATCATAGGTAAGGGTTCTGCATCCTCTCTGTTTCAATCGTCGTTAGGTCATTGTGCCCTGGGTAAACCATGATGTCTGTTTCTATATTTCCTGGCTTATTTAAAGTCAAAAGCCTTTCCTGTATGGAGTGCACAATCTGGGACATGCTTCCACCTGGACAGTCGGTTCTTCCTACAGACTGTGCAAAAAGTGTATCCCCTGTAAAAACTACAGCCTCTGATGGAATATAGTAGCAGCAGCCACCTTCTGTATGTCCTGGAGTATGAAGCACTTTGATTTGAAAGCCTGCAAGTTTTATCTCTTCCTCATCTTTTAGAAAAACATCTGCATCATAGGTTTCCTTACAATTTATCATCCAGCTCACATTTTTCTGTGGGTCTTTTAAGGTGTCTTCTTCCGCCTCGTGAGCATACACCTTGATATCAAATTCATCTGCCAACGTCTTCGCTGCTCCTGCATGATCGAAGTGACCATGAGTGAGAAGAATTGCAACTGGTGTCAATCCGTCTTGACGAATGCGTTCAGCCAGCTGTTTCCCAGATGCTCCTGGATCTATAATAAAGCATTCTTTATTTTCATCATTGATAACTATGTAGCAGTTGGTCTGCGCCATGCTTACTACGTAGTGGTTGATTTTCATTTTGCTCATAATATCCTCCACGTTTTAAAATTTTTACTAATAGAGTGCGAAACGAGAACCACCTAGCCGGTGGTTCTCTGAATCTCAATAATATTATCAATCTGACGAAGTCGTTCTATCAAGCTACTAATCTGCTGTCTACCCTTGGTATTGAAGGATACTTCAATAGTAGCTACGCCCTGTTTACTTGAACGAGAATGAATACCCAAAATATTAATATCTCGCTCTGCAAATACTCTGGATACATCTACTAAGATACCTGGTTTATCATTACAGAAAATCTTGATTTCTGTAAAGTATTCGCCTAGTTCTTCGTCTGCACCAGCCTGCCATTCTGCTTCAATAAGGCGGACACGTTCTGCATCTGTAAGATTTAACATGTTAACGCAATCCGTTCTATGAATGGATACGCCACGACCTCTGGTTACGAAACCAATGATTTCATCTCCAGGCACTGGGCTACAACATTTTGAAAAATGTACCGCCATATCATAAAGGCCTTTTACTACGATACCACTCTTAGAATGATGCTTTTGTGGTGATGATTTGTTTTCTGTAACAGAATCTAATACGTCTGCATCTGTTAGCTGTACAGGGTGATCTTTCTTATACTCCTCGTACATACGGTTAACAATCTGGCCTTCTTTAATGCCTCCATGTCCAATTGTAGCCAGGCAGTCTTCCCAACTATGGAAACCGTACTTTCTCTGTACCTTTTCCTGATACTCTGGCTTATAAAAATCGTGGTACGGAAATCCTTTTGCCTTTGCGTAAGCAATGATGAGTTCCTTACCTTTTACGATATTTTCTTCTTTTAACTGGCTTCTAAACCACTGGTTAATTTTTGTCTTTGCCTGAGAACTCTTTACCATACCAAGCCAATCACGGCTAGGGCCTTTCGAATTCTGTGAAGTAATGATTTCAATACGATCACCGTTCTGTATCACGTAATCGATATTTACCAGCTTACCATTTACTCTGGCTCCTACCATTCTATTTCCTACAGCAGAGTGAATGCTGTATGCGAAATCGATTGGGTTAGAACCGGTTGGAAGATTTTTTACTTCACCATTTGGAGTGAAACAAAAAACAGCATCTGAAAACAAATCTAAATCACTCTTTAAAAGTGACATAAATTCTTTATTATCCGACATATCCTGCTGCCATTCCAAAATCTGTTTCAACCAGCTAAGCTTTTCTTCCTCTGATTGAGCCATGGCAGTTGCACTGCCATTATTGGTTTCTTTATACTTCCAATGGGCTGCAATACCATACTCTGCAGTACGATGCATTTCCTTGGTACGAATCTGGATTTCAAATGGCGTACCACTTGGTCCAATCAAGGTAGTATGGAGAGACTGGTACATATTTGGTTTAGGCATGGCAATGTAATCCTTAAATCTTCCTGGAAGAGGAATATATTTCTCATGCATGATACCAAGAACTGCATAGCAATCCTTGATGGAATCAACTATTACTCGAATAGCGAAAAGATCGTAAATCTGGTCAATAGTTTTTTCTTGATTTACCATCTTCTTATAAATACTAAAAAAGTGTTTTGCACGACCAGAAATCTCTGCTTCTACACCTGCCTCTACAACCTGTTGGCGTACCATTTCTACTAGGCTATTGATATACTCTTCACGAGTATCCTTACGCACTGCTACTTTTTCTACCAAATCGTAATAGGCTTCTGGATTCAAATATTTCAAAGACAAATCGTCTAATTCAATCTTGATACGACTAATACCGAGACGCTGCGCGATAGGACAGTAAATCTCCTGTGTCTCCCGAGCAATACGCTTCTGCCCTTCTTCAGACTGATGCTTTAATGTCCGCATATTATGAAGCCGGTCTGCCAGCTTAATCATAATGACTCGAATATCCTTTGCCATAGCAAGGAACATCTTGCGCAGGTTCTCTGCCTGCATCTCCAGACGATCTGCATTCTTGTCTTTTAGAGTTTTAACTTTATCTGTAAAATTTAGATTCTTTAACTTAGTTACACCATCAACTAAGAGTAGAACTTCTTCTCCGAATTCCTCTTTCATCTCCTGAGGTGACATGACAGTGTCCTCTAGAACGTCATGCAAAAGTCCGGCTGCAATGGTCTCTTTATCCAACTCCAATTCTGCTAAAATAATCGCAACGCTAAGTGGATGGATGATGTATGGTTCTCCGGATTTTCGCATCTGTCCATCATGCGAATCATAGGCGACCCTGTATGCTTTTTCTACCAGAGAAATATCGGCAGACGGATGGTATTTACGAATACTAGCAATCAACTCTTGATACAGCTCTTCTGGACTCGTAAACTCTTTGATTGCTTTAATGTTATTGCTTCCAACTCGAAACTCTCTTTCTAGTTTTTCTAATTGCTCTATCGAATAATCTGCCACAGGACTCACCTCCCTTTATAACTTCATCCATACACGCAAAATTACATCAGATCTTAATTGTTATATTATATTTTATAAAATGACAAATTGCAATATTTTACACCAATTCTCGCATGAATCTGTGCATTATTTTTTTATTTAAATCATAGTCCTCCGCATGATAAAATCCTAATTTTTCTGCCAGTCGAATAGATGGAAGATTCTCTTTTGCAATGACACAATTAATCCGTTCAAAGCTGGTATTTTCTTTTGCGTAATCCAGAATTGCTTTGCAAACCTCTTCTGCATAGCCCTGTCTCTGGTATTGTGTCCCGATAAGATACCCTAGCTCCAATTCTATTTTTTCGTGATACTCTCTATGCTCCAATCCTGCTCTTCCTATCATTTTTCCCGTTTCCTTGGAAAAAATCAACCACATACCATAGCCGAAAAAACGATACATATTGTTAATATATGCACGTTGAAACTCCTTTTCTTCTTCGTACGGATATAGTGTTTCTATAAATTTACCAATTCCCTCGCCTTCATAAAGTGCAAATAGCTCGTCCATATCAGCCAAAGACAGTTCTCGTAAGATACAGCGTTCTGTTTCCAGAATGGTCCATGGAATATGGTGATACCTCTGAAATACCTTTTCCAAAAAATCTCTATCTACTTCTTCAAAACCCTCTACTAGCATTTCCACGCCTCTGTAGCTCTGAGCTGGAATATCAGGATTTGCATATGCCAGCGTTGCAATTTCTAGTTCTTCCCCCAAGGCAATTGTTTCATCCGTGGCAGCAATAAGCAAACCTATTTTATATAGTTCGCTCTCTGTCTGAAGTTTCTGTCGCAATGCTTCTTTCGTCGTAAATAGTTCTATAGAAAACTGTGAATGAAATGGCTTCAGGACGTCACATATTTCATTTTTAATCCCAAGTAATACTTTTAATTTCAAAATGATTCCTCATCAAAGGAACTCCTATATTGAATACATAGCTATTGCGAGCGCATGCCATTCAATATAGGAGTTCTCATTTATTATCTGTTATTATTTTTCACTGGTTCTGGATATTCCACACCAAAAGTATCTACGGTTACCTTTTTCATAACCTGGTCTTCCAATGGACGGTCACTGTAATCAGTCGTAGTTTCGGCAATCGCGTTTACCACGTCCATGCCTTCGATAACCTTGCCGAATGCAGCATAAGCACCATCAAGATGTGGAGAGTTTTTGTGCATTACAAAGAACTGGCTTCCTGCAGAATTTGGCATCATAGAACGTGCCATAGAAAGAACACCTTCTGTATGTCTCAAATCATTTGTAAAACCATTCTGTGCGAATTCACCATCAATACCGTAGCCTGGTCCACCCATTCCTGTTCCTGTTGGGTCACCACCCTGAATCATAAATCCGCGAATAACGCGATGGAAAATAATTCCATCGTAGAAATTCTTGTTTACTAAGCTAATAAAATTATTAACGGTATTTGGTGCGATTTCCGGATAAAGCTCTGCCTTAAAAACCCCTCCGTTTTCCATTTCAAATGTTACTATTGGATTCTGTGCCATGTTAATTTCCTCTTTTCTTTATATTTGATAAAATTCAAAGACAAGGCGATTTTGCAAATGTTGGCTCTGAATTTTTACTCCTATTTGGTAAGTGCTTCTACTACCTTTGGAAAATCCATAAAGTGAGAAGCCTTGATAAGAATACTGTCTCCCTGCTGTACATAAGAACTCAGGCTCTGTATCATTTCATCTCTGCTTTCAAAGTAAAAAACATTACATTCCTTTCCTACTGCTTCTACACCAGCTTTATACTCCGCTGCCAATGTACCAGCGCAAAAAAGCGTGTGAATATGCTTTTGGGCTACACATTTTCCTACGCCAAAATGAAGCTCTCTCTCATTTTCTCCAAGCTCGCCCATATCTCCAAAAACTGCAATGGTGCGCCCCTTTGCGTGAGATAATACATCAAGAGCCGCTTTCATGGATACTGGATTTGCATTATAGCAATCGTCGATGATGCTCATTCCATTGGCTTTTATCAGGTTCGTTCTGCCTGCTATGGTTCTGGCCATTTCGATACCATTTTTGATTTCCTCCAAGGAAAGCCCTAACTCCAAACCAACTGCAGTTGCAGCCAATGCGTTATATACATTGTGCTCACCCGGAATCGTAATATTCGCTTTAAAAGCACCCTGTGGTGTGTGGATAACTGCTTCCATTCCTTCAAAGCCAAGGTTCATTACTTCTGTAGCATAAATAGCTTTAGTTACAGTTACGTGTTTTTCTGGTTCTTTGCCCATTCCATAAAACACAGTCTCTCTGCCGCCTACAATAGTTTTGGTAGAAAGCTTATCATCATCACCATTTAGAATAGCGACTCCGCCTTCCTTCATATGTGCAAACATCTCTGTCTTTGCCTGCAAAACACCATCTCGAGTTCCTAAATTTTCGAGATGGCAGAGGCCGATATTTGTAATGACGCAAATGTCTGGATGTGCTACTGTGGCAAGACGATGCATTTCATCAAAATCTGAAATCCCCATTTCCAAAATAGCAACTTCATGCTCTGCACGAATACCAAATACCGTAAGTGGAAGACCGATTTCGTTGTTAAAATTTCCCGCTGTCTTATGTACGGAATACTTCTGTGAAACTACAGAAGCAATCATTTCTTTTGTACTCGTTTTCCCAACACTTCCACTAATACCTACCACTTTTATAGGAAGGCTCTCACGATAAAAAGCTGCAATCTGCTTTAATGCGTCTTCTGTGGACGAAACCTTGATATATGGTCCTGCGGAATGCTCTAAATCTATTTCAGAAAGCACACAACAGGCACCTTTTTCAAATACCTGCGGAATGAACTTGTGTCCGTCCACGTGTTCTCCTTTGATAGGAATAAAGAGATAATCCTCTTCCACCAGACGACTATCTATCACTGCTCCACAAATTATTTTATCTTCCCGCTCTGCTGTTCCTACGTAAATACCATTACAGGCTTCTGTAATATTCTTTAAGGTCATGTTCGGCATTTCTTTCTTTATGCTCATAATTGCCTCCAAAATTTGGTTTATCATATGCACGAAACCATATTATGGTTTCTATGCAATTTTATTTCTGATAATACCTCATGGAAATTTAAATAATTTTATTTCTGATAACGCTTCATGGAAATCTCAATAATTTTCTCACAGAGCTGATTAAAATTCATTCCTACTGCTGCTGCCTCCTGTGGAAGTAGGCTGGTAGGGGTCATTCCTGGAAGTGTATTTGCTTCCAAGCAGTACATTTCCCCTGCTTCGCTGATCAAAAAATCAGAACGAGAATAGGTATCTAGACCAATTACCTTTGCCACAGCTTCTGCATAACCTCTCATCTGCGCAGACACATCTTCTGGAAGGTCTGCCGGACAGGTCTCTACAGCACTTCCGGCTTTGTATTTGTTCTTATAATCATAAAAGCCTTGAAGTGGAGCAATCTCGATAACTGGCAATGCCTTTCCTTCGATAACGCCACAGGAGAATTCCCGACCCTGCACAAATTCTTCGATGATGAGCTCATCCTCCCAACGGAATGCTTCGTCCAATGCCGCCTTGAATTCCTCATTGCTTCGTACGATGGTAACACCAATGCTTGAGCCACCGCAACAAGGTTTTACAATTACAGGCAGTCGAAGATCAAGTGCTGCTAAATCATCCGTTCTCTTTTCTTTTGACATCGCCAGACCATTCGGTGTCGGGATACCATTTGCTCGAAAAAACTGCTTTGCAATCCCCTTGTTCATCGCAATGGCACTGCTTAAATAATCGCTACCCGTATATTTAATTCCAAACAAATCCAATGCTGCCTGTACCTTGCCATTTTCACCATTTTCGCCATGAAGTGCCATAAATGCAATGTCTGCCATCTGACACATACGAAGCACATTCGGTCCAAAAAAACAATCCGACTGGTCCTTTCTGGAGGCTTTTACCTTTTTCAAATCTGGAGCTGTTTCTGGAATATCCGATACCTGTACACTGATTTCCTCTGCACGCTCAAATATGCCTTTCAAATCTTCTTCCTTGTCACTATATCCCATAAAAACGTCCAACATAATGACACGATGTCCGTTTCCCCGCAATGCTTTTGTTACCATGCTTCCTGTTTTAAAGGAAACATCTCTTTCGGTGCTAAGACCACCGGCTAAAACTACGATATCCATATCATAACCTCGTTTATATATAATATAGTTCAGCCATTGCAAGCATGTCTCGTCCATTGCACATCCTACAGCTGAACTACTTAATATATAGTATCACGTTTTCTATTTTATAACAAGATTAAGCACTGCAACAAGGCATAGAAATATTTCTCTTCCAAGATAATCCTGTTCCCTTAAAATGCTACCATATTTATATATCCGCTCCTTTAATACATCTGTATCCCCAATTTCCGTTTCAAAAAGAATTTTCCACAGCAAAACAATTTGTGTGTCTTTGCACTCCTTGAAAAGCTTTGCCTTTTTGTATTCTAAGTTCTCCTCCGTTAATATGCGATATAAATATTTTGCTACACTTATATTTGCCAGCATATACTTGTTTCCTCCTTTGTCATATTTGTAAAGTGCACTTACAAATTCACTATATGAGGTAGTCAAGACAAAAAGCAAGTCGCGAAACGTGAGCTCACATTTCGCGACCTTTTTTACACAAACTCAAATTTTTGTGATATGATGTTTGGTTTATTCTGATTCAATAATACCGTAAGTGTTTCCTTTTCTCTTGTAAACGACGTTTACATCATCGGTTTCCGCATTTACAAATACGAAGAAATCGTGTCCTATCAATTCCATCTGAATACATGCATCTTCTGGATACATAGGCTTTAAATCATATTTCTTGGTACGGACAATTTTGATTTCTTCATCATCCTCCTCTGGCTCTGCTAAATATTCTGCCTTGAAGCTTGCTGCTGCATTCATTTTCTTTGAGATAATCTTGCTTCTATATTTCAATAATTGTTTTTCGATAGTTTCTTCTACCAAATCAATAGATACATACAAATCATTGCTAACTTCTTCTGCGCGGATCGTATGACCCTTGGTAGGAATCGTTACTTCAATTTTCTGACGATCTTTTTCTACACTTAATGTAACAAAAACATCTGTATCCGGCTTAAAATACTTTTCAAGCTTGCTTAACTTTTCCTCCACTGCTTCCTTGATTCCTGGTGTCAATTCGATATTTCTACCTGTGATTGTAATTCTCATACTGTCAACCCCTTTGCAGTTTATTTAATAAAGATTTCTTTATCATAGCTTTATTATAAACAAATTAAACAAAAACGTAAAGTAATTTATGCAATTTTGATTATTTTTATCAATTTTCTGACAACTCAACTTTGTTTCAAAGACTTTTCTACTTCTAAAAGTGCTTCTAGCTCTGAGGAAAGTTTTTCCCAAACCTCCATATCCATCATAATTTCTTCTTCTATTTCCTCTATTTGGTTTTGGATTTCCGTCAGCTTGGAGTAGCTGGACTGATATTCCGGACGAAGAAGCTCTGCCTGCAAGTCTGCAAGCCTTTCTTCTTTTTCTGCCAGCTCTTCCTCTGCGCGTTTTACCTTTTTCTCTACCTTAGAGCGCTCTTTACCAATATTGATATTTGGTTTCTTTTTTGATTCCTCTGACGAAACTACACCATTTGCAATACGTCCTTTATTACTAATGAGACCACCTAAATCCATGGTCGGCTTATAGGCTCCGTTGTCATTTTCTACATCACGGTTTAATTTCTCCTGATATTCCTCATATCCAAATTTATATAGGTTGGTGGTGCCATCCTCAAATACCAAAAGCTGGGTAGCTACTTGTTTTACAAAATATCGGTCATGCGATACGAAAATCAAGGTTCCCTGAAACTCCTTTAACATGGTTTCTAGCGTTTCTTTTCCAATGATGTCCATATGATTGGTAGGCTCGTCGAGAATCAATACATTTGGTCGTCTCTTTAATATCTTACACAAAGCGAGACGTACTTTTTCTCCACCGGAGAGCATGGTGATATTCTTGAATACTTCTTCTCCAGTAAACAAAAACGCACCTAATGCATTACGGACCTCTGTCTCAGTCAGATTTGGGAATTCATCCCAATAATCATCCAAAACGGTCTTGTTGCTTTGATACATGGCCATCTGCTGGTCGAAGTAACCAATCTGTACATTCACACCATATTTATACTTGCCTGATATCGCCGGGATTGTATCTACAATTGTTTTTAAAAATGTAGATTTACCTAGTCCATTACCTCCTAAAATCCCCAGCTTCTCGCCTTTTTTTAAATCCAAAGAAACTGTGGAAAGCGGCTGCTCATAACCTATTACCAGATTAGAAACCATAAGCACATCATTTCCTGTTTGTACCTGTGGCTGAAAATTCGCATGGAAGGTTTTGTTGTCATAGCGGTCTGGTGCCTCAATAATCTCCATATGCTCAATGGCCTTTTGCTTGGAACGTGCCATGGAAACCTTGGTTGGCTTTCCTTTGAAACGATCCACCATACGCTGCAGACGCTCAATCTCTTTTTGCTGGGCAATATGGTCTTTCAACTGCTTTTGATAGTTTTCTTTTTTACGTGCCATGAAATTCGTATAGTTACCTGGATAACGCTTTGCACTTCCATACTCAATTTCATAGACTACATCTACGATATTATCCAAAAACATACGGTCATGCGAAACTACAACCACTGCCTTAGGATAGTTCTTCAAATATCCCTCTAGCCACTCAATGGTAGTTACATCCAAATGGTTGGTAGGTTCATCCAATAGCAAAATATCTGGTTTGCTTAACAAAAGCTTAATAAACGCAATCTTCGTCTGTTGTCCACCGGAAAAATCGCAAAGCGGCTTTTTTCGTTCCTCCTCAGAAAAACCAAATTTGCGAATCAGTACTTCGTATTCTTTTTCAAAATAATATCCACCCGACTCACGAAACTTTTCTTCCAGCGTGGTATAGGCTCTTACCCTTTCCTCGGAATGGTCTGTTTCCAACACCTTTGCAGCAGCTTCTACCTCTGCCTTCAGCGCAATCATTGGCGCAAAAACCTTGCGAATTTCTTTTTCCAGAGTTAGATTTGGGTCGTCAAAGGCAATCTGCTTCAAATAACCTATCTGTGGTTTCCCTGCCATGGCAATCGTGCCCTCTTCGCCATCTTCCTTGTACATATCTACTTCACCAGAAATCAGCTTAAGCAGGGTAGTTTTACCGCAACCATTTCGGCCTACTACTGCAATTTTTTCTGTACTTCGTATTTCGAAATTGATATCATGTAAAATGACATCGTCACCAAACACAACCGCGCCATTTGAAATTTGATATAACATAATTCCTCCTATCTAGCCATTAGGAAGGCTAGATTTACTTTTGTCCCAACATAAGTGTCTGCCTACATGCCGGCTTGACGCAGTCTGTTTTAAACCTGTTGCATGCCTAAACAGTAGTTTACAAACTGTTGTGCAGTTCTACCTGAGAGTCCTCCATGGCTTAACTCCCATTTGTTTGCTTCCGCTTTTAATTCTTCATCCGACATCGTAATACCTTCACGTCGTGCCAATTCTATGACAATGTTGAAGAATTCCTTCTGGCTAGGCTTTGAGAAACTAATCGTTACGCCGAAACGATTAACGAGTGAAAGCTTTTCTTCCACAGTATCTGAATGATGTCTGTCGATGGAGGTATCCACATCGTTTCTATCTCTCCATGTTTCCTTAATCAGATGGCGCCTGTTGGATGTCGCATAAATTAAAATATTATCTGGTCTTGTTTCTACTCCACCTTCAATAACAGCTTTTAAGTATTTGTACTCGATTTCAAATTCTTCAAAGGATAAATCATCCATGTAAATGATGAATTTATAATTGCGGTTCTTGATTTCTGAAATAACTGCAGATAAATACTTAAACTGATGCTTGTAAATTTCAATCATACGTAAGCCATCATCATAAAACTGATTGACAATAGCCTTGATGCTGGTAGATTTGCCAGTGCCGCTATCGCCAAATAACAAGGCATTGTTTGCCTTCTTGCCATCTACAAAAGCCTGCGTATTATCCACCAATTTCTTCTTCTGAATTTCGTACCCTATCAAATCGTCAAGCATAACACTATCCATATTGTTAATTGGTTTGAAGCAGATTCCACCCTCCGCTCTTTCCTCAATACGAAACGCCTTGTTCATACCGAACATGCCTACACCATAGTCCTTGTAAAATTCCGTAATTACCTGGAAGAATGCTTTGTCATTCTTCGCTCCCTCCAGCTTTTTGCTAAGAACACGTACTTTTTCGCTGACATTTTTATTATACATCAGCTCCTTTTTTACAATTGCTTTGTAATTGGAAATGCTGGTAAAGCAGGAAATCTCCAATGCCTCTTCAATACGAGAAAAATCATAATCAAAAAGCTTTTTGAAAATAGCAAAATCCTTTTCGACAAGACTATTTACGCTCCCTTCACTCGCTCCCACCTTTTCACAGGTCATACTAAATGGGTTCTCGTTCATCATCAGATAAAAGGTTAAATAGTTGTGCCATAGATTATCATCAAAACCATAATCCGTCGCTACCTTCAAAATACGTTTTACCTGCGTGTTGATGTCACGTACCAATTCCATTTTGTCGTAGCCGCCACGCTCAAAGCGAGCAAAAAGCTGCCCCATCTGAAATAAAATCTCGTTTTCATCCATATCGCCATACATAAGTAATTGTGAAACTTCCTGATACATGAGATTCTCCTTTTCCTCAGTTAACTAAAATATAACTGTAATTGTGGTTCCTTTTCCCACTTCACTATTCAATGTAATGTTTGCTTCGTGAATTGCGACTATATGCTTAACAATAGCTAGCCCTAAGCCTGTACCACCAGTCGCTTTGGAACGACTCTTGTCTACGCGATAGAAACGCTCAAACACTCGATCCTGATGCTCTGTTGGAATTCCTATACCATTATCCTCTACCGAAAGAATACTTTTTCCACCCAGTTCTCCTACAAAAAGACGGACATATCCACCATCATTGTTATAACGGATAGCATTTTCACATAGGTTTTCAATCAGCTCTCGAAGCATATCCTGATTACCTCGAATGATACACGTTTCACCTTCCAAAGTAAAGTCAATTCCGCGACGAGATGCATTGACTTGTAAATCATCAAAGCATTCTATCGCCAGTTCATACAAATCCATTCGCTCCAATCCTGTAAGCATATCGGCATGATCCAGCTCCGACAAACGAATAATATCATTAATCAGAGTTAAAAGTCTATCTGAATTCTTTCGAATTTCCCCTATGAAAATAGCGGTCTGCTCCTCCGTTACCATTCCATTCGCAATCAGCTCTGCATAGCCGGATATTGCAGTTAATGGTGTTTTCAATTCATGGGAAACATTCGCTGTAAAATCCTGACGCATTTTTGCCGCTGCCAGAATATTTTCATGCTGAGCGCGAATCGTTTGCACGAATGGCTCCAACTCTTTATAGACTTCATTGTTCTGTAGATTGCCTTCTGTGTCATCCATTATATTAGCCATAGCCGCAATCGGATTGACTAATTTTTTAGTCAAGTAATCTGCTAACAAAACACATAGGATAACAATCAGAACTATAATAACTAAAACAATCGGTATCGCGTTTATGAAAATACTAGTGCCACTACTAGCATTAATAGCCACCTGATTTTTAAACAAATAATAATAAATACTAGTCACTCCAATCAGAGTGACTAGTATTGCTATTAGTGCGATTCCGATTAATCGAGTGTAAATCTTCTTTCTCATGTCTCACACCTCTTATTCAATTACATAGCCTACGTTTCGCACGGTTTTGATGCGTGTACCCATTTCGCCCAATTTCTGTCTCAGGGTTTTGATATGCATATCCACAGTACGGGATTCTCCTTCGAAATCCGTTCCCCATACATGAATCATGATTTTTTCTCTGGACATAACAGTCCCTGCATTTGACAAGAGAAGCCTTAAAAGCTCATATTCTTTGAAGGTCAACTCTACTACCTGTTCCCCAACATACACTGCATGGCGTTCATGGTCAATACGAAGTTCATCTAGCTGAAGATTCCTTGTATCTTCCGATGTAGTACGTCTTAGTAATGCTTTGACTCGACTAATTAGTTCCATAATGGAAAAAGGTTTTTTGATATAATCATCCGCACCATCATCCAAGCCTTTTATCATATCAATTTCCTGTGCTTTTGCAGTTACCATAATTACTGGTAGCTTTTTTGTGGTAGGCTGTTTTCTAATTTTCTTTACGATATCATATCCGCTTTCGTCTGGAAGCATGATATCCAAAATAACCAAATCAGGAATATGCTCCTCAACCTTTTTGTAAAACTCTATAGCAGTTTCAAAGGCTTTTACGGAATAACCGCTATTCTTTAATGCTATTGTTTCAATTTCACGAATATTACAATCGTCTTCTACGATATAAATTAAACTCATTCCTTCTCTTTCTGTGGAGCCTGATTTACAACAAGTCCCAGAACGGATTCCTCTTCGTTAATTGAACGTTCTGGAAGCGCATATTTATCTTGCAGCATATAAACTGCATTGGTAAACCATTTTACGTTTGATTCTTTCAGGTTGTCCAAATAGCTGTGTGTATCGAATTCGTCCTCCTTGATTTCAATTACACCTACCGCGATGTTCGAACAATGGTCTGATATACGTTCGATATTGGTTAAGAGATCCTGAAGAACCCACCCCAGCTCAATGGTACATTTACCTTTACGTAAACGTTTGATATGACGCTTTTTCAATTCGGCATTTAATCCGTTGATAACCTGCTCTAACGGTTCCACCATTTTTGCATTTTCTACATCATTGTTGGTATATACTCTCACAGCGGTTTCTAAAATTTCGCGAAGCGCATTGGTAAACACTTCGAATTCCTTCGTAGCATTTGTAGAAAAGCTTAGCTGTTTCTTATGCATTTCTTTTGCGGAATCCATAATGTTTACTGCATGGTCTGATATACGTTCAAAGTCATTCATACTATGAAGAATCACTGAAAGTGAACGACTATCTGCTGCTGTTAAGTCTCTATTATTCAGCTTCACAATGTATGAACCAAGCGCATCCTCATATCTATCTGCTTCTGCTTCCATTTCGTGAACCTTCTGTTCATTTTCTTCACTGTAGTTATCAAGACTGTCCAATGCTAAAAGCACTGCATCTTTTGCAACCTCTGCCATTTTGACAGATGTTTTTCTACAAAGCTCTACTGCAAATGCAGGCTGTTCCAAGAAACGTTCATCCAAAATAGCAAATTCATTTTTCTCTTCCTTGTCGGATGCTTTATATGGAATAGTAAGTGTTGCAAGTTTTACCAAGACATTTGCAAATGGGAACCAGCAAATAGCACATGAAATATTAAAAATACTGTGTGCAATAGCAATTCCTGTTGCATCAGCAGGTTCATTTAAAAATTCAAATGGCATGACTGCGTTGATGAGATAGAATACTATCATAAATACTATAGTACCAATTAAGTTAAAATACAAGTGTACCATGGAAGCTCTTTTGGCATTTTTGCTTGCACCAAATGCTGACATAATAGCTGTAATACATGTACCGATATTTTGTCCCATAATAATAGGAATGGCTGCACCAAAGCTTACTGCTCCCGTCGCACAAAGTGCCTGTAAAATACCTACAGAAGCTGAAGAACTCTGAATAACCGCTGTAAGAACAGCACCTGCAATCATACCTAGAATTGGATTGGTAAATGTCGTTAAGAGGCTTGTGAATTCTGGCACATCTCTTAATCCACTTACTGCGTCACTCATCGTATCCATACCAAACATGAGGATAGCAAAACCAATCAAAATCGCACCAATATCATTCTTCTTTGTGTTATCCTTTGCTGACATAATCATAATAACACCAACAATTGCTAAAATTGGAGAGAAAGATGTTGGTTTTAACATCTGCATAAAGAAGCTTGTACCTTCTACCTCAATAAGAGAAAGCAACCATGAGGTCATGGTAGTACCAATATTTGCACCCATGATAATCCCCACTGCCTGCTGAAGCTTCATAATACCAGAGTTAACAAAACCTACTACCATAACGGTTGTCGCAGATGAAGACTGAATAATCGCAGTTACACCTGCACCTAATAATACTGCAATTAAGCGGTTTGATGTAAGTTTTTCTAAAATACTTTCTAATTTACCGCCTGATAATTTCGATAAGCCGTCGCCCATTGCATTCATTCCGTAAAGGAACATGGCGAGACCGCCTACCATAGTTAATAAATTAAAAAAATCCATAATTGGCTCCTTTTCATCTAATAATTCTTTACCAAAAATTAACCCATACATCGTGATTATTGCATAGAAATTTTATTTTGTAAACTTCAACTAAAGCCAAAAATATAGACTTTACAAAGATTTTACATTTCTTATACACTATCTATATTTTCCCCAAACAAGAGCCGCTATCGTAGTAAAATGAAGAAAATATAAAAAATATTTAAAAATCTGTATGGCAAGATAAGAAATTAACACCTTTGAATTGTAAAATATATTATGTTTGTGCTATAATGCCATTATCAATGTCGATGCGTGGCTCAGTTTGGTAGAGCGCCGCGTTCGGGACGCGGAGGCCGCAGGTTCGAATCCT
The DNA here is from genome assembly GCA_045603165.1 of Agathobacter sp. Lineage (GTDB taxonomy): Bacteria > Bacillota > Clostridia > Lachnospirales > Lachnospiraceae > Roseburia. The sequence goes on from JAZULP010000047.1 coordinate 40,124, forward strand.
GTCGCATCGACTAAAAATCCGTGTTTCCCTTATGGGAAGCACGGATTTTTTGTTTAATGCCTAGTAAGTATTACACTACTGATACTTACGATAATAGTTCGTCAAATTAAAATCATTTTGTTCACGACTCCTTGAATTTCACGTTAATGGCACCAATTCCGCCACTAATCTCTATGCCGTTATCCCCGTTACCTTGCCCCTTGACATTAGAAACACTTGTACCGTCAATGGTGATGTTGCCAATTCCTTTTTCTATGTCAAGTTTGTAATTATCTTTATTTCCGATTATGGTTATATTTGACTCACCAATGCCTAAATCAAAATCGCTTTCACCTGTAAGAGCAGAAGTCAGATTTAACTGACCGACACCCATATCCAAATCAAGATTATGGAGCGCGCCGCCGGATATAGTAATCTTACCGGCTCCCCCGTCAATGTCCACATCAGAGGTGCCAATAAGTGTATCAATCGTTACTTCGCCTGCCCCAAGCTCCAAATTCATTGTGCCGGCAGACAAGTAATCTACAGTCAGCCTGCCTGCTCCAGTTGTAATATTTGCTTTTTCAAACACCGTGTCCACAGGGATATAGAGTGTCAGAACAGCTCCTGTATAAGTGCTGCCGAACTTTTTTGTTTCCTTGATAGTCAGAACGCCGTTTTTATCCTCAACCGTGAGGTGTTTTAAATTGCTTTCAACCGAAAAGCTTTCACCTTGCTTGATTGTAAAATCAGCAGCATTAATCTTTACTTCGAGGTTCTTTATATCGGATGCTACTGCATACGTTTTAACATCTTCGGTTACTCCATCTCCATCGAAAAATCCACCGAACAAAGCAAACATACTTAAAACTCCTTCTATAATGCTGATCGTAAGAATAATGGCAAAGACAAACGCTAAATTTTTAATTACTTTCTGAAAAGTGGTCATTTTATTTCAACTCCTCCAAACATACATGTGCCGCTTATGTAAATAGTAGGGGCGTCTTTGTGCGCGGAAGTTTTATTGGATATACCGCCAAAGATGCAGTTGGAGCTCACCCTTACATTGATATTATCGGGAACAAATATATCGATGCCACCAAATATAGCAGAAACCTGAATGGCGCAGTCTTTTTCGATAATAGCATTTCGTAAATCACACTTTACGCCGCCGAAAACAGCGGTAAGTTCGGCGCCTTCAAATACTTCATTGTCGAAATTTAAATCGCAACCGGAGAAAGCAGCACAGCCAACCGTTGTTTCGCCGCCCTCTTGCTTGATTTTGGCTATGATTTCATTTGCTTTATTACCAAAAAGTCCCGTAAATATCATCTTAAGTCCTATGATTACGATAATTGCGGGTACAAGAAGCTTCCAAAGCATAGAAAAGCTTAATATATCCTGGCAACACAACAGTAGCAACACACCTATGCCGATACCGATGATACTGCCTGTTTTTTCACGCTCAGTAAATAAATCTACGACACATGGCACGATAATAAACAACGTCCACCAACCGTCAAAGAAAATATCGATATTCGTTACGTTCAAAGCATTCAATGCAAATACCGTACCAACGGCAATAAGCAGGATTCCCCAAATTACATTACTGATCTTTTTCATTATTTTCCTCTTTTCTGTTTCTGTCTTTTGCAATGATCATCAACTCCCTTTCAGAGTCGATCTCCTGCGGGTATG
>JAZULP010000048.1:0-39009 GCA_045603165.1 Agathobacter sp.
AGGATACTTAGGAGAAAAAGTGACAGAAGCAGTTATCACAGTACCTGCATACTTCAACGATGCTCAGCGTCAGGCTACAAAAGATGCTGGTAAAATCGCTGGTCTTGATGTAAAACGTATCATCAACGAACCAACAGCAGCTGCTTTGGCTTATGGTCTTGACAACGAAAAAGAACAGAAAATCATGGTATACGACTTAGGTGGTGGTACATTCGACGTATCTATCATCGAAATCGGTGATGGCGTTATCGAAGTATTATCTACAAACGGTGATACAGCTCTCGGTGGAGACGACTTCGACAACAAAGTAACACAGTGGATGATTGATGAATTCAAGAAAGCAGAAGGCGTAGACCTTTCTACAGACAAGATGGCACTTCAGAGATTAAAAGAAGCTGCAGAAAAAGCGAAAAAAGAATTATCATCAGCTACAACAACAAACATTAATTTACCATTCATCACAGCTACAGCAGAAGGTCCAAAACACTTTGATATGAACCTTACAAGAGCAAAATTTGATGAATTAACACATGACTTAGTAGAAAGAACAGCTATCCCAGTTCAGAACGCTATGAAAGATGCTGGTCTTACAAACGCTGACCTCGGTCAGGTATTATTAGTTGGTGGTTCTACACGTATCCCAGCTGTACAGGACAAAGTACGTCAGTTAACAGGCAAAGAACCAAGCAAATCCTTAAACCCAGACGAATGTGTAGCTATCGGTGCTTCTATCCAGGGCGGTAAACTTGCTGGTGATGCTGGTGCAGGCGAAATCTTACTTCTTGACGTAACTCCACTTTCACTTTCTATTGAAACAATGGGTGGTGTTGCTACAAGACTTATCGAAAGAAATACAACCATTCCTACAAAGAAGAGCCAGGTGTTCTCTACCGCAGCTGACAATCAGACAGCAGTAGATATCAATGTAGTACAGGGTGAAAGACAGTTCGCTAGAGATAACAAATCTCTCGGTCAGTTCCGTCTGGATGGTATTCCTCCAGCACGTCGTGGTGTACCACAGATTGAAGTTACCTTCGACATCGATGCAAATGGTATCGTAAACGTATCAGCAAAAGATTTAGGAACAGGTAAAGAACAGCACATCACTATTACAGCTGGTTCAAACATGTCAGATGATGAAATCGATAGAGCAGTAAAAGAAGCTGCTGAATTCGAAGCACAGGATAAGAAACGTAAAGAAGCTATCGACACAAGAAACGATGCTGATGCGTTCGTATTCCAGACACAGCAGGCACTTGACCAGGTAGGAGAACAGATTTCACCAGAAGACAAAGCAGCGATAGAAGCTGATATCAACGCTGTAAAAACAATCTTGGATGCAAACCCAGAAGCAGATCAGATGAGTGAAGCTACAGTAGCAGAGCTTAAGGCTGCTCAGGAAAAACTCACAGAAAGTGCTCAGAAAGTATTTGCTAAGATGTATGAACAGGCACAGGCAGCGCAGGGAGCAGCTGGTGCAGGTCCAGACATGAGCAACATGGGAGGAAATGCTTCTTCTGCTCCAGAAGATGATGTAATTGATGCTGATTTCAAAGAGGTATAGGATTAAGAATTAATAAGGAGAAATGAACTGCCTACACGCGAACACAAGATTAAATTCTACTTTGTAGAATTCGGTTACTTCGTAACCAATCTTGTGTATCACGTTTGGCGTTCCGCCAATCGAAAAAATCATTAAATTGCTTATGCAAATAATTTTGCACGCAATTTCAATGATTTTTTCGGCAGTTCTGAACTGATATGGAAAAACGTGATTATTACGAGGTCCTCGGCGTATCCAAAACCGCTGATGACGCAGAAATAAAAAAAGCATTCCGTACTTTGGCGAAAAAGTATCATCCAGATGCTCACCCAGGAGATGCAGAATGTGAGGCAAAATTTAAAGAAGCTCAAGAAGCTTATGCTGTACTTAGTGATCCAGAAAAACGTAGGCAGTATGACCAATTCGGTCATGCGGCATTTGATGGTGCTGGAGGAGCCGGTGGCTTTGACTTCTCAGGCATGGATATGAGCGATATCTTTGGAGATATCTTTGGTGACCTCTTTGGAGGCGGCTTTGGAGGTGGCTTTGGAGGAGGTAGACGTGCCAACAATGGTCCACGACAGGGAGCCAATGTACGCATGAATGTACGTATAACCTTTGAAGAAGCGGTCTTTGGCTGTGAAAAAGAAATAGAATTTTCTTATAAGGAAACCTGTAGCACATGCCAAGGAAGTGGCGCAAAGCCAGGTACTAGTCCAGAGACATGTACAAAGTGTGGTGGTAAAGGTAAGGTTGTCATGACCCAGCAGTCACTCTTTGGAATGATGCAGAACGTAACCACCTGTCCAGACTGTAATGGTACTGGTAAGGTAGTAAAAGAACGTTGTACCGACTGCTACGGAAGCGGATATATCGTAAAGAAGATTAAGAAAAAAGTAGAGATTCCAGCTGGTATAGATAACGGTCAGTGTGTTCGCGTTCGCGAATATGGTGAACCAGGTATCAACGGCGGCCCACGTGGCGACATGCTGGTAGAGGTTGTAGTATCTAGAAGCTCACAGTTTGAACGTCAGGATATGAATATTTTCTCAGACGCAAACATTTCCTATGCTATTGCAGCATTGGGTGGTGATGTGCGCATTAAAACGGTCGATGGAGACATCCTCTATACTGTAAATCCTGGCACGCAGACCGGAACACGCATCCGTCTGAAAGGAAAAGGTGTTCCTTCCGTTCGAAACAGAGAGGTACGTGGAGACCACTATGTAACACTTGTAGTAGCTACTCCAACAGGTCTTAGCAAGGAAGCCAAAGAAACTCTTCGTAAATTCGACGAGTTGACAGGCGGTTCCCTTACAAAAGAGGGAGGAGCATCTACCGAAAAGAAGAAGAAAGGTTTCATGGACAAAATCAAAGAATCACTGGATGACTTATAAGAATTATTAGAAAATCTTATAACAGACACCGACTTTAGTACAAATTGCCTATGGAAATATGACACAAAATGTAGTATTATATCTTCGGTGCAAGAACTAAATATTGTCCTTGCACCAACTATTTTTAGTTTTATTAAAAGATTGTCTCAGAACAATCTTATCGTGGTTATAGTGGAAGTGTAATAGGTGTTGATACGAAAGAAAGGGTTGTGTCATGACACTCAGTGAAGAACGAAGAGAATTAGATGAACAAAGACGTACATTTGAACGTGAACAAAAGGCGTTTTTAAGACACGTAGAAATAGAAGACAAAAGATTGCAACAACAGAAGAATCTGTTCGAGACAAAGTTCCGTATTTTAGAAGAGGAAATGATAAAGCTCGCAGAAGAACGTGCAGAAATCGAAAAGAAAAAAGCCTTTTACGATATGGTGGAAGAATTTCATGCGAAAAATAACCGACAAATCGCTGAACCATATACGGTTGCTGGAGAACTGTTCTTTCGTGGCATAGCTAGTCAGTAGTCCTTGAAGAAGCGTTACAAGGATTTGATTAAGATTTACCATCCCGACAACGCGGATGGTGACAACAGTACCGTCCTTGAGATTAACAAGGAATATCAGTACCTCAGTCAGGTATTAGCATAATAGTATTAACATAGTCTTATTGGAAGGCTTATACTTTTTTAGGACCTTCTTCAATTTATTTTGTATACCGTGTTATTTTTGACCAATTCTTAGGAAAGCCCATTTCCTCCAACAACTGTTCTTCTGTAAGATGAGGGCATTTTTTGAGAACATCTTTAATTAGAGATGCTAAATTTCTACGAAATATTTTAAACTCCTCGTTAGAAATTAGGTATCTGAGTGAAATCACAACAGAGAACAAATCTTTTTTACCATTCTGATATAATCCCTTTTTGCAAGGGATGCCAAGCTTTTTATGTAATAATGTGTCCGGAATCATATCGGTTGTTCGGAAATCAAATAAGCGTTCTCCGTGCGCACAGACATTTCGGCATTTAGCAAGGATTGTTATAAATTGGTGCAATTGCTTCTCAGTATGTTGTGGATACGCTTTGCTAACTTTTACTTGAATATCATTTGGCATATATTGATAGAATGCAGAGGTTTGTCCTATTGTCATTGCATTTGTCGTTACCCATAATGGAACGTTATGATATTTACGAGCGTGATGAGCAATGTAACGATAATGACTTGGAAGGGAAATTGTTTGTTTTAAAGAATTGATAAGTCGGTTAACTTGTTTTGGATGATTGGTATAATCATAATTTTGAGGATTCAGGTATTCGGTTTGATTCTCACCATGTTTTTCGGAGAAGTAGTAAGAAATCATTGATTTTAAATGGCGTTCTACTTGTAAGATATATTTTAGAAATAGGCTACGGAGTTGTTCATCGAAATGATAAAATGCAATGATTTCATCAAAAGTAACGCCGTATTTATATTTCTTGGATGCTGGATGTAAAAACAATCCTTTATATCCGCTGATTAAAGAGTAGTAACTGATTTCTTCCAGAGTTTTTCGAGCAAAGTCAACATCAGGAATATTCAACCCTTTTTCGGCTTGCAGTTTATGTAGTTGTTGTTCGTATGTCATAAATTTCTGTGCCATTTAGTGACCTCGTTTTCTTTGCTTATAGGGTAAAAAAAGGAGCCCACGCATGGACTCCTCCGGCTGTGGGCCCCTCGAGCATCCACAGCACAACCACTAAAGATAATATACATTATGAACTAATGAAAGTCAAATGAATTTTCAAAAGTGGCAATGTTATTATATGCGTTGATACAGACGGTTATGCAAAAACATACCAAATTTAACCGACGCTGTCGGTTGAATTGGACACATTGGTTTGTCCGAGGGACGCATCTTTTTTGTCCCTACAACACATATGAAATTCATTCTGCTAACCGAAAATATACAGTTACCCTCTTGGTATATGTATCCATCTCTAGATCCTCTTTGATATCCAAACCACCATTGCAACGATTCAATATCTCGAACGTGCTCATATATCCAATTCCACTGCCACCGTCGTTCTTGTGAGTGGTAATGGCATTCTTACCAAGATTCTCTAAAACTTCTTTGTCAAAAGCAGCACCACTATCGTAAATATCCACATAAAATACATGGTCTTCCATTCTAGTGTGAAAGAGTACATTGCGTTGCGGTTCACTCTTCACGGCAATCAAGGCATTTTCTACCAAATCAGCCACTAAAGTACGAAAATCTGCTTCAGAAATAATATCCGGAATAATAGTCTGTACATTTTGTGAAATCACGACTTCAAAGAACGTTTGATTGGCGTACGCTTTGGCAGCTAAAAATTTTAATATACCATCAATGGAGCTAGAGCCAGTTATATATGTCGTTTTAGCCTGATGGTCGCTAAATTGTACAATGCCTTTTCTCTCTTTTGAAATGGTTTGCAATTTCAAAAGAGAAGTCTCAAGGACTTTGCAGTCCTCTTGATTTCCATGAGCACGGACAATTGTCAAAGCTTCTTGTACTTCATACACCATAGTTGGAATCAATTTGTTATCTTTATGTATTACCTTATCCAAGGTTGCGTTATATTCTTTTAATTCTGCAATCTCTTTCTTTAACACATTGACTTCGCGTTCTTTTAGCTTCGTGAGATAGCTTTCTGTAATTTTGTGTTTCCACCAGAAGAAAATCAGGATACCGCTAAGCGCTATAAAGAATATTGGGATTAGCAGATATAAATGATCTTCCTTAATTATATAAAATAATGAAGTTGCATAGAGTGCGGAGATTGCAATAAATACCCCTAATTCACTTTTTACCGGTTGTTTTAGAAAAGGCATTCCATTTTTTAGACGATTAAAACGAAATGGTATGGTAGCTATAATTAATTGACAACATCCAATTAGCAAAAATGAGATGTCATATATAGCAGTGTTTTCTAGTGCTTGTGACAAAAGTAATATTGAAGGATAAACAATTAATGCTGAAAGTAAGAACAGTACATAACTACATCCCATGGCTAAAATGGAAGAAACTATAGTTACATTAATTGAATACTTATATAGCAAATAGTTAATAACTGTAAATGCGATTATTAAAATGAGAATACCGCCAATTGAAATATAAAGTCGTATAAAATATGTTAACAACGATAATAAAGCAGAGTAAATGGTACGTGCTAAAAGTTGTCGTCTAGAACATGAAAAATTTAAAAATTTTCTATATAAATAAAAGCTACAAATGACAATAAAAAAATACTTGGTAAGTGGATGAAACATAATATACCTCTACAAAATGATACATGATTAACCGCAAATAACACTCCTCCAATAAATTTAGAAAAATTTATTTCTTTTCTACAATTTTTACATTGGGAAAGAAAGGAGGATGACATTATGTGGTCGGATTTTTGGACATGGTTGTGCTATGTGATGAGAACATAATATGACGATTCCTTAAAAAGCAAGCCATTGGACTTGCTTTTTTTCTTTCTACTAATATTCATTATTCAGCTTATTTGCATAGTAGCAAATAAACTCTGTGATAGTTGGTACGCCCTTTGCAGAATTGATAGTAGCGGTATAAAACTGCAGCAGGTCATCAATGTTTGTGGTTTTCCAAGCGCGTTCGATAGCATTTTGCATGGCGCGGATGACACTGACTTCTGTTTTCTTGTGCCTTTCAGCGATAATTTTGCTGACATTCTGTGTGCGTTCGCTCATCATAATCTCAATCGCATCTATTAAATACTGGTAGCCGACAGATTTCGGATTGATGCCGACGTTGTTCAGCTCGGAGGTGATACGACGAATGGTGCGCTTTTGATTGTATTTTGGCGTTTCAAGCGTGGAATCAGCGCCACTAAGCCTTCTCCGGCCAAGGATAGAAGGAGAAAGGATTTGCAGGAAGTCAAGTACATTTTTCACAGAGTAATTGTCCTGATGCTTAGACATTATGTAATCAGCACCCAACTCTCGCGCGGTATTGTAGGTGACAGGGCTGGTGTTGTTAGTTGTAATCAAGATATATGGTGATTTGTTGAGTGGCATTGATTTCAAATCTGCCAATACATTTAATCCACTTCCTTCACCTAAATGCAATTCTAAATCCAGAATCACGACATCTGGCAAAAATTCTTTGATATATTCCAATGCTTTGGTAGCGTTATTTGTCACACCAATCAAGGTCATAGTGGTGGATTCATCAATATGAGAAACGAATTCCTTACACGCTACTGTATCATCTTCAACTAATAGAATCTCTAATTTTTCAATCATGGTAATTTTCCCCCTATATTTTACAGATTATATCATGTAAATACATTGTTCTCAATCCGAGAGAACAAGAATATACAAAAATATACAAAATTTTTAACCAAAAATATACATTCCAAATGGTAGCTTGAGCTTTCTGAATGGCAGCTTGGTCTTTTTCTCTTGTCTATCCATCCATTTTTTCGTATAATACCAAGGAAAAGGTTTACCACAGATATCCCTTGTATACGAAATGGGATGCAAACGAAAGGAAACAACTTATGAAGTGGAAAAAATATACGATAGAAACGACAACAGTAGCAGAGGATTACATGAGCTCTATGCTCATGGAGCTTGGAATCGAAGGTATTGAAATCGAAGACAATGTGCCTCTTACCAAGGCAGAGCAGGCAGATATGTTTATCGACTTTTTGCCAGAGCTTCCACCGGATGAGGGTATTAGCTATGTAAGCTTTTATATGGAAGACGATGGTAACGACCAAACTGAGCTTTTGAAGCAGGTGAAGAGTGGTTTGGAGGATTTGCGTTCCACGGTTGAAGTGGGAAGTGGAGTGATTTCTTCTTCTGAGACCGAGGATTTGGACTGGATAAATAACTGGAAGAAATACTTTTCATCTTTTACCATAGACAATATACTTATCAAGCCAACATGGGAAACCTTGAAGGATGAAGATACAGACAAGCTTCTTATCGAAATTGACCCTGGTATTTCCTTTGGTACGGGTAAGCATGAAACGACACAGCTTTGCATCAAAGAGTTAATCAAGTACGTGGGAGAAGACCATCCAAAGGTATTGGATGTTGGATGCGGTAGTGGAATTCTTTCTATCGTGGCACTCAAGCTTGGAGCGAGAGAGGTCGTAGGAACAGACCTTGATGCGGACTGTATGATATCGACCAGAGACAATATGGAGGTAAACCACTTGGATGCCAGCCTCGGCAAATTTTATGTAGGAAATTTGATTGATGATGAAAAGCTTCAGGAAAAAGTAGGAACTGAGGAATTTGAAATTGTAGTTGCCAATATTCTGGCAGATGTAATCATTCCTATGGCTCCTGTGATTCCAGCGCGATTGAAAAAAGGTGGCTATTTTATTACCTCAGGTATCATAGACTTCAAAGAAAATGAAGTAAAAGAGGCTATCGAAAAGGCTGGCTTAGAGGTAGTACAGATTAATCATCAGGGAGAATGGGTAAATATCACAGCCCGCAAGAACTAGAAGCGGTGACCTGTTGGGGTATGAAAGAGGAAAAACATGTATCAATTTTTCGTAGAAGAAAATCAGCTTGCTGGGGATAGAATTACCATCCTTGGCAGTGATGTAAATCATATCAAAAACGTACTTCGTATGAAGTCCGGGGAACGGGTACGCGTCAGTGTCGCTGACAATGGGCGTAGCTTTTTTGGAAGCTTAGATAGCATCACAGAAGATGCGGTAGTGGTGCTGATTGATGAGGAAGACGAAGCAGGCACAGAGTTGTCGAACCGTATTTATCTGTTTCAGGGACTTCCAAAGGGCGATAAAATGGAACTGATTATCCAGAAAGCAGTAGAGCTTGGTGTGTACGAAATCATACCTGTAGCTATGAAAAACTGTGTTGTAAAGCTGGACGACAAAAAGGCTGCAAGCAAGGTAAAGCGCTGGCAGGCGATTGCCGAAAGTGCGGCAAAGCAGTCCAAGCGCACCATCATTCCGGAAATACAGCTTCCTATGACTTGGAAAAATGCCTTGCAGAAAGCCAAGGATTTGGATATCGTCTTAGTGCCATACGAAAATGAACGAGGTATGGAAGCGACCAGAGAGGTTATGCAGAGCATACAGCACGGACAAAGCATTGGTATATTTGTAGGCCCCGAGGGTGGCTATGCGCCAGAGGAAATTGAAGCCATTGCACCAGCGGGAGATAGAGGGGAAATGGATGCCATAGCTCCAGTAGGAGATAGCACAGCAGTGTCAATACATCGAATTTCTCTGGGCAGACGTATTCTCCGCACTGAGACTGCGGGTCTTGCGACCTTGTCTATGCTCATCCTATGTCTGGATGAATAAGTAAAAGAAAAGGAGGTACAGAACTGCATATGATAGATTGGGCAGTTCTGAACTGATATGGAAGCATATTTAGATAATTCCGCCACCACCAGATGTAGCAAAGCTGCTACAGACAAGATGGTAGAGGTTTTGACACTGGATTATGGAAATCCATCCTCCATGCACATGAAGGGTGTCATTGCGGAGAAATACATTACAGAAGCAAAGAAAACAATTGCAAAAACTCTAAAGGTAGAGGAAAAGGAGCTTTATTTTACCTCAGGCGGTACCGAGTCCAACAACCTGGCTATCATCGGTAGTGCCATTGCCAATAAACGGGCTGGTATGCATGTGATTACCACCTCTATCGAGCATCCATCGGTAACCAATCCATTTGTCTGGTTGTCTGAAAATGGCTTTGAGGTGACATATCTGGGCGTAGACTCTTATGGACAGATTGATTTGGACGAATTGAAAAAAGCCATTCGCCCGGACACCATTTTGGTTTCCATCATGCAGGTCAACAACGAGATTGGTGCATTACAGCCTATCGAGGAGGCTGGAAAAATAATCAAAGCTGCCAATCCGAAGACACTTTTCCATGTGGATGCCATTCAGTCCTATGGCAAAATGGCGATTTTTCCAAAGCGATGGAATGTGGACATGCTTTCTGTCAGCGGTCACAAGATACATGGGCCAAAGGGTAGCGGGTTCCTCTTTATCAAGGATAAAACGAAAATCAAGCCTATCCTTCATGGTGGCGGACAGCAGAAAGGGATGCGTTCTGGTACAGAAAATGTGCCAGCCATTGTGGGGCTTGCGGTAGCGGCAGAAGAGATGTATCGTGATTTGGAAGCAAACAGAAAACAGTTGTTTAAACTTCGCGATTATTTTATAGCGGAAGCAGAGAAGCTTGATGGTGTGACAGTAAATGGCAGAAAAGACCATAACAGCGCACCGCACATCATCAGTGTCAGTATTGACGGCGTTCGTGCAGAGGTCATTCTCCATACCTTGGAGGACAGACATATTTATGTGTCTGCAGGCAGTGCCTGTGCATCCAACAAGCCGGCAATCAGCAGCACTCTGCAGAGTATTGGTTTGAAAAAGGAATTACTGGATTCCACGGTAAGATTTAGTTTTTCCGTTCATACTACAAAAGAAGAATTGGATTATGCGTTGGAGGTTATGAGAGAAACCATTCCAATGCTGCAAAAATATACTAGATATTAATATAAGAAGAAAGGAGAACGAACTGCGACATTTCTTAGCAGTTCGAAATAGTTGCATGATGTATAAAGCATTTTTGATAAAATACGCAGAAATCGCAATCAAAGGAAAGAACAGATATATATTCGAAGACGCACTGGTAAGAAACATCCGTTACCAGTTGAAAAATGTAGATGGAACATTCATGGTGCGCAAGGAAAATGGGCGTATCTATGTAGAGGCAGAAGGGGATTATGACTACGATGAAACCGTAGCTGCACTTCAAAGAGTGTTTGGTATCGTAGGCATTTGCCCTGTTCTTTTGGTAGAAGATGAAGGCTTTGAAGCTCTGTGCAAAACAGTAGTTGAGCACATTGATGCGGCTTATACAGACAAGCACTTTACCTTCAAGGTAAATGCCAGACGTGCCAGAAAGAATTACCCTATGACATCCATGGAAATCAACGCAGCCGTTGGTGAGAAAATCCTGGAAGCATTTCCGGAAACCTCAGTAGATGTACACAATCCACAGGTTATGATCAATATCGAAATCCGCCCAATGATCAACATTTATTCGACGGAAATTCCTGGACCAGGTGGGATGCCTCTTGGCACTGCAGGAAAAGCGATGCTGTTACTTTCCGGTGGGATTGATAGTCCAGTTGCCGGCTATATGATTTCCAAGCGAGGTGTGACCATCGAGGCTACCTATTTCCATGCACCGCCATACACTAGCGAGCGTGCAAAACAGAAGGTAGTAGATTTGGCTAAAAAAGTAGCTGCCTATGCAGGACCTATCAAGCTTAATATTGTAAACTTTACAGATATACAGTTGTATATTTATGAGAAATGTCCGCACGAAGAGCTCACAATCATCATGCGTCGTTACATGATGAAAATTGCAGAGCATTTTGCACAGGAAGGAAAATGTCTGGGACTGATTACGGGAGAAAGTATCGGACAGGTAGCCAGCCAGACGATGCAATCCCTCGCAGCTACCAACGAGGTGTGCACTATGCCGGTATACCGTCCATTGATTGCCATGGACAAGCAGGATATCGTAACGATTGCAGAAAAAATCGATACCTACGAAACCTCAATTTTACCATTTGAGGATTGCTGTACCATCTTCGTAGCAAAACACCCTGTGACGAAACCAAACGTGGACTATATCAAGAAATCAGAAACTAAACTAGCAGAAAAAATCGATGAGCTGTTGGCAACCGCCATCGAAACTACAGAGACTATCCTAGTAGAGGCGGAGTAGTCCTTTTCGAAAACCAAACGGCGCCCACGCAATTCTATATATTGCGTGGGCGCAGAATAAAATCTTACAAAATTAATCAACCAAATATGGTTTCAACACTTCCATGATATCGTCCAGATTTTCATCTGTATGAATCGTAAGGTCGATCGGTTTTGATAAATCTAAACTAAAGATACCCATTATTGATTTTGCATCAATCACATATCTTCCTGAAATTAAATCGAAATCGTATTCGAACTGTGAAATTGCATTAACAAATGATTTTACTTTTCCAATAGAGTTTAATGAAATCTGTACTGTTTTCATTTTGGAACCTCCTTCAAACTATTTCATATCTACACCTAGATACTAATGGTTTTTATTGGAAAAGTCAATACATAGAAAGTTAGGAATTAAAATGAAAAAAGCAGCATTACACAACCTAGGTTGTAAAGTCAATGCCTATGAAACAGAAGCCATGCAGCAGATGTTAGAGGCGGCAGGCTATGAAATTGTACCATTTACAGAGACAGCCGATGTCTATGTCATCAATACCTGCTCGGTTACCAACATGGCAGACCGCAAGTCGCGCCAGATGCTTCATCGTGCGAAAAAGCAGAATCCGGAAAGTATTGTAGTAGCCGCAGGCTGCTATGTGCAGACCAAGGAGCAGGAAGCACTGGTGGATGAGACGATAGATATCATTATTGGGAACAATAAAAAACATGAACTCGTGACTCGCTTAGATGAATATTTCCGCGACAGCGGCAAAATTGAAGCAGTGCTGGATATCAACGACAAAGCACAGGAGTTTGAGGAGCTTTATCTGGACCAGCCATCAGAACACACCAGAGCCTTTATCAAGGTGCAGGATGGCTGCAATCAGTTTTGCAGCTACTGTATTATCCCATATGCAAGAGGTCGTGTGCGTAGCCGTAGGCTCGAATCCGTATTGGAGGAGGTGCAGCGACTGGCAGGAAATGGATACCAGGAGGTAGTTCTGACGGGGATACATCTAAGCTCCTATGGTATTGAAACAGGAGAAAGTCTCCTGCATCTGATACAGGAAATTCACAAGCTTGAAAAAATAAGGCGTATCCGCCTAGGTTCCTTAGAGCCAAAGATAGTCACCGAGGAGTTTGCACAAGAACTGAGTAAATTGAAGAAGGTTTGTCCACATTTCCATTTATCCCTGCAAAGTGGATGCGATGCGACCTTGCAGCGCATGAACCGCAGATACACAGCAGAGGAATATGAAAGAGGGTGTCAGATACTTCGCAAGTATTTCCAACATCCGGCTATCACTACAGATGTCATCGTTGGTTTTCCGGGGGAAACGGAGGAGGAGTTTGCTATCACCCGTGAGTTTTTGGAACGGATTCATTTTTATGAAATGCACATTTTTAAATATTCGAAGCGTCAGGGCACTCGTGCTGCAGTTATGAAGGATCAGGTTCCAGAAAAGATAAAAACAGAAAGAAGCGGCAATTTAATCGAATTGGGCGCTAAGATGTCGAATGAATTCCGCCGATATTATTTAGGAAAAGAAGAAGAGGTCTTATTTGAAGAAAAGGCTATGATAGATGGCGTGTCCTATTATGTGGGCTACACTCGCGAATATGTAAAGGTAGCAAAGCTTTCCGATATTCCATTGGATAATCAATTGGTAAGAGGAATCCTTACAAAACCAATAAATGATGAAATATATCTCATGGTTTAAGGTTGTTTTTTTAGCTTGTTTAGTTTACAATGTAATCATATAAGGCTTACGGAAACAAAGAACAAAAGCAAGGGCGTGAAATTATGCAAAATTTAAACAACACACAATATTTTAAAGTAGCAAAGGAGCCGGAGGTTCAGGTAAAAGACGTTCTGAGAGTTGTCTTCGCAGCAATGAAAGAAAAGGGCTATAATCCTGTCAATCAGATTGTAGGATATATTATGTCTGGTGATCCGACCTATATCACTAGTCACAACAACGCTAGAAGTCTGATTATGAAAGTAGAAAGAGACGAAATCGTAGAAGAAATCTTAAGAGCCTATATCAAGAACGAAGCCTGGAACTAATCCGGTAAGGTGATTTATGAGAATATTAGGTTTGGATTTTGGAACTAAGACTGTGGGGGTAGCAGTCAGTGATGAACTGTTGATTACCGCCCAGGGAGTGGAAATTGTGCGTCGGAAAGCACCAACCAAGCTCCGACAGACCTTGGCCAGAATCGAAGAATTGATAGATCAGTATGCGGTAGAAAAAATCGTGCTGGGATATCCCAAGAACATGAACAATACTGAGGGCGAACGCTGCGAAAGAACAAAAGAATTCAAGGAAATGCTAGAAAAACGTACGGGACTTGAAGTGATTCTTTGGGACGAACGCCTTACTACGGTGGCTGCGGACAATTCCATGATGGAGATGGGAATTCGTCGTGAACACCGCAAAGAATATGTAGACGAAATTGCGGCTATATTTATATTACAAGGATACCTTGATTACCTATCCAATCAGGCGAAATAGAATTTCTCCTGAATAGTAGCAAGGTATCCACTTTGTGTTGTTATAAATAAAAAAGAAGTGGATAAACTTCTTTTTAGGTATAGAAGAGGTGAAATATGGAAAAAGTAACATTTACAGACCCAGATACACAGGAGACAGTAGAATTTGCTGTTGAAGATGAAACACAGCTAAACGGTGTGAAATACCTTTTGGTATCCGAAGATGCAGAAGATGGCACATTAGATGCTTATATTTTAAAAGAAGTAGTTGACGAGAACGACGAGGTACTTTACCAGGTAGTAGAAGATGAAGTGGAGTTCATGGCATTGGCAAAAGTCTTCACCGAGCTTGTTGATGAAGAAACAGACATTGAATATTAGAACGGATTACCGAAAAAGTTTATGGACCTTTTTCGGAATGCATGACAGGAGGTAATATGTCAAAAATTGAAAAACCAAATAGCAAGCTAAAGATAATCCCTTTAGGTGGTATGGAGCAAATCGGCATGAATATTACTGCATTTGAATATGAAGACAGTATTATTGTTGTCGATTGTGGCTTAGCATTTCCAGAAAACGATATGTTAGGAGTGGATCTGGTTATTCCAGATGTAACATATCTCAAGGAAAACTTAGATAAAGTCAAAGGATTCTTTATTACGCATGGACACGAAGACCATATTGGTGCAATTCCATATGTGCTTCGAGATATCAACGTTCCTATTTATGCAACAAAGCTTACAATCGGACTTATTGAGCATAAACTGGAAGAACACGAGATGCTCAAAAAAGTAAAACGCAAGGTGGTAAAATACGGACAACATATCAATATTGGCGTTTTTCGCGTAGAATTTATTCGAACCAATCACAGTATCCAGGATGCAGCAGCCTTGGCAATTTATTCGCCAGCAGGAACGGTTGTGCATACAGGAGACTTTAAGGTGGATTACACACCCGTATTTGGCGATGCCATTGATTTGGCTCGTTTTGGTGAAATCGGCAAAAAAGGTGTATTGGCACTGATGTGTGACAGTACCAACGCAGAACGTTCCGGCTTTACACAGTCAGAAAAGAGCGTAGGGGCTACACTAGACCACATCTTTGATGACCATAGAAAACAGCGTATTATTATTGCGACCTTTGCCTCAAACGTAGACCGTGTGCAGCAGATTATCAACACTGCTTATAAATACAATAGAAAAGTAGCCATCGAAGGTCGAAGCATGGTAAACACGATTGATATTGCAGCAAAGCTGGGATATCTTTCCTTGCCAAAAAATATCTTGATTGAAGGAGAAATGCTTCGCAATTATCCAGACGAACAGACCGTAATCATTACAACGGGTAGTCAGGGTGAATCCATGGCAGCACTTTCCCGTATGGCAAACGGAACACATCGCAAGATTGTCATTAAACCAAACGATACCATCGTATTTAGTTCTTCACCGATTCCAGGAAATGAGAAATCCGTTACTGGAGTCATCAACGAACTGATGCGCAAGGGAGCAGATGTTATATTCCAGGATGTTCATGTATCTGGACATGCCTGCAAGGAGGATATCAAGCTGATTTACTCCTTGGTAAATCCAAAATACAGTATCCCTGTTCATGGGGAATACAAGCATTTAATTGCTCAGGCTAAAATTGCTGAAGAGCTAGGCTTTGACAAGGACAATATCAAGATTCTCTCCTCTGGTGATGTATTAGAATTGGATGAGGAAAAGGCAGAAGTGACCGGACGTGTACAGGTCGGCAACGTCATGGTTGACGGTTATGGTGTGGGTGATGTCGGCAACATCGTCATCCGTGACAGACAGCGTTTGGCGGATGATGGTATTATTATCATTGTCATGACCCTGGATAGCATCAGCGGCCAGGTGCTGGCGGGACCAGATGTCGTTTCCCGTGGATTCGTATATGTCCGCAATTCAGAAACACTTATGGATGAAATGCAGCAAGTCTTGAACAATACTATGGATTACTGTGTAGACCATCGTATTACAGACTGGAGCAAAATAAAAACAGAAGTAAAAGATGCAGTTGGCGAATTTGTATGGAAGGAGACAAAACGTCGTCCGATGATTTTGCCAATCATCATGGAAGTATAGGAGTAACGTATGGATATTAACAAAGTAATATATAAGGTGGTTAAAATTGCATTTATCATTATGCTGTTTTTATTGCTGGTGTATGCAACCATGCGTATCAGCTCAAAAGCCTTTGACTTTGGATATCATTCGGTTATAGAACAGATACAGGATAGCGAAACAGTAGAAGAATAAATTGAAAGTACAGGTGAATAACAGTGGTAGTAGACGAGCGTTTGGTAACCTATATTAACTCACTGGATCGTGGAAATACCGCCCTACTCGACACCATAGAAAGAGAAGCTCTGGATTCCTATGTTCCGATTATTCGGAAAGAAATGCAGAGCTTTTTAAAATTGCTTTTGGCCATGCAAAAGCCAAAACGCATTCTGGAAGTGGGTACCGCAGTTGGATTTTCTGCCCTCCTTATGGCAGAGTATAATCCGCAGTCGTGTGAGATTGTTACCATAGAAAATTATGAAAAAAGAATTCCCATTGCACGGGAGAATTTCAGCCGAGCAGGAAGGGAAAATCAGATTACACTCATTGAGGGAGATGCCGCAGAGGTATTGAAAACTCTCGAGGAGCCCTTTGATATGATTTTTATGGATGCTGCAAAGGGGCAGTATATACATTTCATGCCAGACATTTTGAGGCTTTTGAAAAAAGACGGAGTACTGGTATCCGATAATGTGCTTCAGGATGGAGACATCATAGAGTCCCATTTTGTAGTGACCAGAAGAAATCGAACCATTCACAAGAGAATGCGAGAATATCTATACGAGCTAACCCATCGCGACGATTTGGTAACCGCAGTGCTACCCATCGGAGATGGGATAACCGTAAGCACAAAGAAATAAACGAATGACAGTTTAGCACGCGCCATTTGCATGAACTGTTTGGAGGAAATTATGAGAAAAATAGAATTACTATGTCCAGCTAGCAGTCTGGAGGTGCTTAAAATAGCAGTCATCTTTGGTGCAGATGCAGTATATATCGGTGGTGAAGCCTTTGGACTTCGCGCCAAAGCCAAAAATTTTACGATGGAAGAAATGGCAGAGGGTATCCAGTTTGCCCATGTCCATGGCGTAAAGGTCTATGTCACTGCCAATATTCTGGCACATAATTATGACCTAGATGGAGTGCGTAGATATTTTGAAGAATTGAACAATATGAAGCCAGACAGACCAGACGGGCTCATCATTGCTGATCCAGCTATTTTTATGATTGCCAAAGAGATTTGTCCGGACATCGAGCGTCATATCAGTACGCAGGCGAACAATACCAATCATGGCACATTTAATTTCTGGTATCAGATGGGCGCAAAGCGTGTGGTAACAGCGCGTGAGCTTTCCCTACGCGAAATCAAAGAAATCCGCGACCATATCCCAGAGGATATGGATATCGAAACCTTCATTCATGGAGCAATGTGCATATCCTATTCTGGCAGATGCTTATTATCCAATTTCTTTACCGGAAGAGATGCCAACAAGGGCGCTTGTACACATCCATGTCGTTGGAAATACTCCGTTATGGAAGAAAAGCGTCCAGGTGAATATTTCCCTGTATATGAAAACGAACGCGGCACCTATATCTTTAACTCCAAGGATTTGTGCATGATAGAGCATATCCCAGATTTGATTGAAGCAGGTATCGACAGCTACAAAATCGAAGGACGAATGAAAACCGCCCTGTACGTAGCCACTGTAGCACGCACCTATCGCAAGGCAATCAACGATTATCTCGAATCACCAGAAAAATATCAGCAGAATATGCCTTGGTACTTAGACCAGATTAGCAACTGTACCTATCGTCAGTTTACCACCGGTTTCTTTTACGGAAAACCAACCAATGAAACTCAAATTTACGACAACAACACCTACGAAAAAGGCTATACCTACTTAGGCTTTGTGGGCCCTGTCAACGAGGAAGGCCTTTACCGTATCGAGCAGAGAAATAAATTCTCCGTGGGAGAAGAAATTGAGGTCATGAAACCAAATGGTGACAATATCGTAGTAACTGTAAAACGCATGGTGGACGAAAAGGGACAGGAAATGGAAGCCTGTCCACATCCGCAGCAGGTATTCTATGTAGACCTGGGTATGGAATTGGACGAATACGATATTTTAAGAAGACAAGAAGAAGAGAAAATCGCATTGGAGTAACATTGCAAAAGATGTCAAATTATGGCATAATTAATATATTGTTATGATAAGTTGGACTAAACGTTGCGGACAACTTATGATTACAAAAGAAAAAGGAGGAAAAGATATGAAAGTGGTAAAAAATCCATTGTTCCTGATTGGAGTAGGTTCACTCCTATGTGCAATTATACTAGCCATAGTATCTACAGTGGTCAATCCATCATCAGCCCTTCTCAAAAAAGTAGAAAAGGCGATGAATAAGCAGGATTCCAAGCTTTTGGCTGAATGTCTCCAGGATGACAGCGTATCAAAATGGAATTTGGAATCGATGACTGCTTTGCTTGCCCTAGCAGGGATTCAGGGTGAGTATGAATTCGAAGTATTAGTTGCAGACGCAGAAGAGGGAGAAGAAGAAGACACCAAGGATATTCCAACCGTTGTTGTGATTAAATCCGGTGACAAGGTGTATCGTATTTCTGCCGAAGAAGAAACAACTATTGAAATCGATGGCAAGGAATATATTTACACAGGATTGGAATAAAATACAGGAGAGAAAAACATGAAGAGAATTCGTAAAATTGCTCTTGCAGTATTGATGGTTTTCATTATGAGTGCACTGACAGCATGTAATGCAGGTTCTACGATAGAAACCACATTGAACATCAATGAAGACTTAACAGGCTCAAGAGTTATGAGTATCACAATCGCAGATAGCGTATTTCAAGAGTATTTTACAGGTACGATTGAACAGTTGAATGCGTTAATCACAGAGAAATGTCCACAGGAAATGACCTGGGTATATGATGAATCTACAGGAAGCAAGGTATATACCTTTACCTTGAATTTCACTAGTCCGCAGGATTATCAGGCAAAAGCCAATACTATTTTAGGAGAAGGAGCGGAAGCTACTGTTACAATCAACAAGGCAGAAAGCGTATGGGCAAATGGTGTCTATGTAGACGAAAGCTTTACTAGTACAGACCTTATGCAATGGCTTAAAACTGCTATCGTAGAAGCTGGATTTGTATCCTCCTCCAACTCAGACAAGATTTTCCAGTCTGGATCTACCAATGTAAAATTCGGAGCAAATGACTATTCCGCATCCGATCGCATTGATATAGACGAAATTGAATATGTAAAGATTAATGCGATTCATTTATTTACAGATTCCAAAGGCATGGATGTCTATGACAAGACTATCGAACTTCGCATCCCAGCAGCATCCATGGAGACAAAGGGCGAAGAGATTAAGGCTTGGTTGAAGGACAATGTACCTAGCGGTGCAAAGGCAGCTTGGGAAGAAGCTAAAAACGAATCTATATATACAGTAAGCAAAGATGGCATGACTGCCAAAGAGCTTGCGACCTTCTTAAATGAATATTTTGTAAGTGACCTATGTACAGTAGAACAACAGTCTATTACAGAAAACATGTCACCATTCTCCTTCAATACCAGCTTGGTAGAAACGGTTGACTTAAGTAATTACCTCGTTGGTGATAGAGCTTACAATACTACGGTAAAATACTTTGTAAAAGGCGAAGATGGCTATGTAGGTGGCAGATATCTGGACCAACTTGCAAGATATGATGAAACAGATGATGTAGTTTCAGATTATGAAGGCTACCGCTATGGAACAGTCGAATATGACGATGCAACACTTCGCAACTGCAGTGCATATTTCCAGAAGGTATATAGAATCAGCGAATTGAACGTGAAATCTTCGGTTGGTTTATTCGGCGGCTTGAAGCGTCAGATAGACTTTACCTTTGCAGTGGAACCAACGGACGAAGAAAAAGAAATGATGCTTTGCAATATAGAAGCACTTGGTGCTGCATATGATATGGTAAAAGCACAGGAGGAAGCATCAACAGAAGAAGCTGAATCCGATGTGGATGCTACAGAAGCTATGGAAGCCACAGAAACAGTAGACGGAACAGAAACGGTAGAGGGAACAGAAGCACCTGCGGAACCAGAATGGAACGTAAAGCTCGAGGATAAGGTAGAGAAGGGTGTATATACACTCACCATTACCCAGAAGGGCAGCAGAGAGGACATTCAAGCTTCCAGTGAAGCATTGTTTGGAAATGCAGGCGATATGTATCGTACCAAGGACTTCGGCTTTGCAAAATTAAACTACGCTGTAGCAGTTTATGACAACTTCACATTCGGTGACTTTGTAGACTACGTTGCTGAAGATGTAAAAGCTACATATACATTAAATACAGGATTTTTAAGTAAGGTAACAGACACCAATATGAATATAAATGCAAGTGAACCAGTTGCAACTATTGATGGCAATAAGGTTATCATGGATAGTAATATTCTCAGTGGTGTGAACATGATTACCTACGGTACTCAGTTTAACTTATGGGCATTGTTCTTCTATCTCTTGATACTGGTTGCAATTGCATGTGCAATTCTCATCATGAAGAAAGAGGGTGTCTTTGATAAAGTACAAGCAATGATAGCTGCAAAACAGGCAGTAGCACCAGTACCACCAATGACAACTGCAGCACCAGTCACGCCAGCGGCACCAGCGGCACCAGTACAGCCGGAAGAGGCGCCAATGTTCTGTGAAAACTGTGGTGCAAAACGCGATGCAGACGCATTGGTATGTACACAGTGTGGCACTAGATTCGAAGATTAATTAGGAGGATATGAAAATGGCATTTTGTAAATATTGTGGTACACAGTTACAAGAAGGTGAATTGTGTACATGTGAAAAAGCAGTGGCGGCAAGAACTGTAGCAACACCAGTAGAGCCTCAGGCTTCTGTAGAGCCACAGGCATCAGTACAGCAAGAAACACCAGTTGCACCAACGGTTGAGACACAGCAGACTCAGTATACACAGCAGGATATCCCAGTTGGTACGAACGTTGATTACAACGAAATCTTGAACAAGAGCAAGAATATCGCCAATGGTCTGTTCGGACAGTTTTTAGCAATCTGGAAGAAACCAGCAGAGGCTTCAGTTCAGTTCGTAAAATACGGAAACCAGACAGATGCTATTATTTTTATGGTTATTCAGGCAGTGTTGTCCGGATTATTAGTCATTGCATTTTTAAATAAAACCTTACAGACACTTTTAAGTGGTGTAAATTCCTTAATGAATTTTACAGGTACACCATCCACACAGGTTGAGCTTCCTTATGGACAGAGCTTCTTTATGACAGCAATCATTTCCATTGTTATTTCTGCTATCTTTGTGGTGGCATTTATCGTAGTACTTCGTATCATGAAAGCCAACACAACTACCAAGGAAGTGCTTTGCCTAGCTGGATTAAGAAGCGTAGCAGCAATTCCATTTACCTTGCTTGGAATCATCTTTACATTTATCAATCCAGGCTTTGGTCTAGGCGTGAATGCAATGGCACTTATTGTTTCACTTGTATTCCTTGTAGAAGGTGCTAGTGCAATTGAAACGATTGGCATCAACAAGAGAGCATATCTGGTATCGATTGTAAATATCGTAGTTATCGTAGTCCTTTCCATTATTGCATCTACGGTACTCAAAGGTATGTTGGAAGACCTTTTATCAGAAATGTCTACTCTGATGAATCTGTTGAATATGTAATATAGGTGTTCATCGTGAAGTACATAAACATTTTAATAGGAAGTATTTCGGCTTTGGCCGGAATACTTCTTGTGATTTTATTAGCCATAAGTTCCATACTCGTACAGGAAGAATTTTTGAATGGGACCAATCAGAAATATGACGTCGCAGACCATCTGCACATGAGTGATGATGCTCTGGAGCTTGTGGTCGATTCCATGATTTCCTATGTAAAGGGACAAAGTGATGATGCACAGGTCAGTGTCATGATAGAGGAAAATATGCAGGAGTTCTTTACAGACTATGAACTAAAGCATCTGGCTGATGTACGAGCATTGATACAAAAAGTCATGATATCCATGCTGGCTTTATTCTTTGTATTTATATCGGGCGAAGTCTTCCTGATTCGGAAAAGAAATTACAAGGCCATAGCCTATGGTGTGTATGGTGCCTGGGGGATACTCCTCATTCTCTCGGCAATCATCGGAATCGTCGCATGCGTGGACCTGCATCTCGTCATCGACGGTTTTCATCGACTGTGTTTTACCAACAGCAACTGGGTGCTAAACCCGGCATTACACAGGAGCGTATGGATGTTTTTCAACAATATGTATGTAGACGTGCTACTACGAATTGGAGCAATTGTTGGAGCGACAGCGATTGCAACGATTGGGGGAGTGGTGTGGATGAGGAGAGTAAAAAAGTAAACTATCTCATCGAGGATATTCTATATAAAAATATCAAAAAGTGCTTGCACAAAAATATCAAAAAGCGCTTGCACCATATGGTTGCGTCTATTATAATAATCTCTTGTAAAATTCATTTAATTCTTTAGTATCAGTAGTAAACTACCATCATAACGATAATTACAAAAACTATTGAAATATAAAAAACCGGCGACTTTAAAATCGCCGGTTTCATTTTGTAACTGTGAATGGTCGAATTTTGCGTAGAACTAATACATCTATATATAGTTCCATCACCATAATTCTTGACACAATATAACATAAAACGACAGAAAAATCAACCTGTTCAATACCTTTTTTGAAATGCTGTTGCAGAAAAGTTGAAATTTATTCCGTTTTTGATTTTCGTAGAGTGGACAATTACATTTTTAAGGGGTCAATATTATGGTCAAACCTATTAGTTTTACAAACATTCAGAAAAAGTTCTCTTTCTATAGATTTTTGGATTTTATTATATAATTAATGACGATAATTACAGTTTCGTCATACAAACCAAAAGAAAGGAGTGAAATGTTCATGTCAAGAAAAGGCGAGAATATTCGAAAGCGCAAAGATGGTCGTTGGGAGGGGCGCTTCAAAAGAGGCGTTAAAGAAAATGGCAAAATTGATTACGGTTCTGTTTATGGCAAGTCGTATAAGGAGGTTAAGGACAAGCTTTTACTTGCAAAGCATTCCCAATTTAATGAAGAAGTAGTAGTCAATACTGAAAGAAAATTTTCAGAAGTCCTTTATCTCTGGGAGGAAACAAATCGTATTAGATTGAAAGGAGGTTCGGAACAGAGATACCATTTTCTGATAAAAACCCATATTCTTCCAGAATTAGGCGGAATGAAATTATCACAAATAACATCCACCACGGTGAACACTTTTTTGTTAAAGAAATTGACAAGCGGAAGGCTTGATGGAAAAGGTGGATTATCTTCATCATATGTAGGTAGCATGAAGATAATCGTTAATTCTGCGTTAAGTTTCGCAGTTGCAGAACAGATGTGTCCCCCGCTTCGTACACCGATTTTTAAACCACAAACCGAAAAGAAGGAGCTTAAAATACTCAGTCTTGACGAACAGGCACTAGTTGAGAAATACGTGAGAACTAACTTGACGCCTACCAATATTGGAATATTAATTTCACTATATATGGGTCTTAGAATTGGAGAAATCTGCGCTTTGTCATGGGATGATGTTGACCTCATCAATCAAGTGATTCATGTTAGACACACCGTTGCACGAGTGAAAAATGATGCTAAAGAGTTTGACGCAAAAACGCGTTTAATCATTGATGAACCGAAGACTAAATCATCAAAAAGGGATATTCCTATCCCTTCGACTTTATTACCGCTAATACTCAAATATCAAAGTATTGCACATTCAAAATATGTTGTGTCAGATAAAACAGAGTTCGTTAGTCCAAGAACATTTGAGTACAGATATCATCATGTTTTGGATTGCTGCGGTGTCGAATCGATCAATTATCATGCTCTAAGACACACCTTCGCATCACGTTGTATCGCAGCTGGTGTTGATGTAAAATCCTTGAGCGAAGTGTTGGGGCATGGAAATTCAGCAATAACGCTGAACACTTATGTCCATTCGTCTCTTGATTTAAAGAGATACCAACTGGAAAAACTCATCTCACCTGTTGCCTGCTAATTATAAGGGGTCAAAATAGTGGTACAGAAAATTTAAAAAAGGTTGAAAACAGTGCTTATTTTTTGCTTGTTGTGCTAATGTATTAGTTCTACGCAAAATTCGAGGCACTATTTTTTTTGTGCATACCAAGGAAGTGCTCAAGATATATTAGATAGGTTAGCCAAAAGATATGAATATTATGAGGATGGAAATCAAAATGATTGTTACAACAATTAGTAAAAGTCATATAAACAGTATTTCTTTACCGGAAAAAGTTAAAGGTCAATTTTGGCTTTATGAGGCTTCAGATAGTGGTGAGGAGCGTCTGGTAAATATCGAAGGTGTAAACGATGAGTGGATTATGAAATCTACCAGACAGGTCAAAATTCTTGATAGTCATAATATCCAACTGAAGAATACAGTTATTACACCTTTGAGCATATATGTTCTTGGTAAAGATGATGGAGAAAAAATATTCGTCTTTACAGAACCTATTACGGAGGATCGTCAGATTTTTACTAAATATTTGGTTAAAGATGATGTTGACCTTACAATTGGACGTAGTGAACAAAATGATGTTTGCTATTCGAATAAGGTGGTGTCCTCCAATCATGCGACACTATCATATCGTAACGGAAAATGGTTTCTTCAGGACACCAACAGTACTAATGGTACATTTGTAAATGGTAGTCGCGTTACCAAGACAGAATTGTGTATTGGCGATACTATTTTCATTATGGGATTAAAGATAGTAATAGGTAAAAATATAATTGCTTTTAATAATCCGGATGGTCAAGTTCGTATTTCAGATAAGTTAAAAAAGTTTGTAAATCAAGCAGTTACTTTAACGGATGATGAATATGAATACGAACTCCCTGAAAAAGAGTATTTTTATCGTTCCCCTCGTTTCAAGCGAGATATTGAAACAGCAACTTTTAAAATTGATTCTCCACCGACAAGTCCTATATCAGAAGAGATGCCATGGCTGTTGGTGATGGGTTCTTCTCTGGCTATGGGTATGATGTCACTTGTGACTTTTGTATCTGCTATTGCTAGTTTTAATATTACCTCGATGGTAATGGGTGGAAGCATGCTTTTGGGCACGGTGTTATTGCCAAGTATAACCAAAAATTATGAAAAGAAGCATCGCCATAAGAAGGAAGCTTTACGACAGAGAAAATACAGGGAGTATCTAGATAGAATTACTGTTCAGATAAACGAAGCGTGTCAACTTCAGGAAGAGATTCTTAATGAAAACCATGTCACAATTCAGGATTGCGAAAGTAGAATTAAGGATACTCAGCGTAATCTTTGGGAACGTGGTTTTGGACAAAATGATTTTCTGAGGGTTCGCATTGGTAATGGTGAGGGTATCTTGGATGCAGAAATGACTTATTCTGAGCGCAAGTTTTCGTTGGATGATGATAATTTGCAGGAAGAATTGTATACCCTTTGCGAAAAAGAAAAGCCTTTACATAATATCCCAATTACGTATTCATTATTTGAAAACTATATATCTGGCGTTATTGGTGAAAGAAGGAAAGTTGTTGAGTTTGCAAAAGGATTGATTATCCAGCTTGCAGCACTGTACAGCTATGATGAAGTCAAATTTGTATTTATTTTTGATAGAGCGGAAGAAGATAAGTTTGGTTTTGTAAAATGGCTACCTCATGTATGGAACGATGACAACAAATTCCGATTTATCGCTACCGATACAAACGAGATAAAAGAAGTTTCCGCATATTTTGAGCGTGTGATTGAGAGTAGAGATCAAATCAATGATGCGGATATGGAGGATGTTAAACCTTACTACATAATCTTCTCGATGAGCAAAACGCTTGCTACAAGGGCTGAAATGATTAATAAACTCCTTGCTAAAAAAGAAAATATCCATATGAGTATCGTCACTTTCTATGACGAACTAAGAAGTTTGCCTAAGGAGTGTTCGATGGTTGTTGAACTTAATGCTTTGGGTGGCAAGCTGTTTGATAAAAACGACATTACAGGTAAGAGCATAGAGTTTACTCCGGATATCAACCTTACTCAAGATCCAATGGAACTAAGTGTTGCGTTGGCAAATACCTCTCTCGATACAACTGCGACGAACTTTCAGTTGCCGGGGATGATTACCTTTATGGAACTGTTTGGCGTTGGTAATGTTGAACATTTGAATGTACTCACACGTTGGAGTGAAAATGACCCGACAAAGTCGCTTCAAGCTGCTGTCGGCGTTGATACATATGGTGAAATATTTATGTTGGATTTGCACGAGAAGTTCCATGGCCCTCATGGTCTTGTTGCAGGTATGACAGGTTCGGGTAAATCTGAGTTTATTATTACATATATTTTGTCTCTAGCAGTTAACTATCATCCTGAAGAAGTTGCATTTATCTTAATCGACTACAAAGGTGGTGGTATGGCAAAGTCTTTTGAAAACCTGCCTCACACTGCCGGTATTATTACTAACCTTGATGGAGCTGCAATCAAGAGATCGCTCGTTTCAATAGAGAGCGAACTTAAGAGAAGACAGGCGATTTTTGCGGAAGCCAGCAAAAAGGTTGGCGTAAGTAATATAGATATTTACAAATATCAAAAACTGTACAGAGAAGGAACGGTTACTGAACCATTGCAACACCTGTTCATTATCTCTGATGAGTTTGCTGAACTAAAAACTCAGCAACCTGAATTTATGACTCAGCTTGTAAGTGCTGCCCGTATAGGTCGAAGTCTTGGTGTTCATCTTATACTTGCTACACAGAAACCGAGTGGTGTTGTTGACGATCAGATTTGGAGCAATAGTAAGTTTCGAGTGTGTCTTAAGGTTCAGGAAAGAGCGGATAGTATGGATATGCTTAAGCGTCCGGATGCTGCAGAATTGACGGATACGGGTCGTTTCTACCTACAGGTTGGCTATAACGAGTTGTTTGAACTTGGACAGTCTGCTTGGTCTGGCGCATCCTATTATCCTTCTGATCGTGTTGTTAAGGAAAAGGACAATAGCGTTGTGGTTATTGACACGAACGGTAATGCAATTAAACAAGTGAAGATTGATAAGAAGCGTTCTTTTGCAAAGAATGCAAAGAAGCAGCTTGATGTTATTACTGATTATTTGAGAGGTATTGCAGAGGATGAAGGTATAAAGATTAAACCATTGTGGCTTGATCCTATCCCTGCTGTCATTTTAATCGATCAGGTTAAACAGAAATATGGAACTACAACTGAAAAATTTGTTCTCAATCCTGTGATCGGTGAATATGACGATCCGGCGCATCAAAGACAGTGTGTTCTTAGACTGCCGCTTTCCAAAGAAGGCAATACAGTTATCTACGGCGTTGCAGGAAGTGGTAAGACAACATTCTTGAATGGAATGATCTACTCGATCATCAAGGAACATACACCAGAAGAAGTTAATCTATACATTCTTGACTTTGCTTCAGAAACACTCAGGGCATTTGCTAAAGCTCCTCATGTGGGTGATGTGATTCTTTCGTATGAGGCTGAGAAAGTTAGTAATCTATTCAAAATGCTCCAAGCTGAGATTGAGAAACGTAAGAAGTTGTTTGCTGATTATGGTGGTGATTATGCTTCCTACATCAAGTCTTCTGGAAAAACCTTGCCGTCTATTGTTGTTGCAATTAATAACTTTGCAGCATTTACAGAGGCGTATGAGGAAAAGGAAGAGGCTGTTTCCTATCTCTCACGTGAAGGCACTAAGTACGGTGTTTACTTTGTCTTGACTGCACTTGGAACCGGTGCTGTTCGTTTCCGCCTTTTACAGAACTTCAAACAGTTGCTTGTGCTTCAGTTGAATGATGAAACCGATTATTCCTCTGTAGTTGGAAAAACTGATGGATTGTTCCCTTCCAAGTACAAGGGCAGAGGGCTTATTAAGCGCGATGAGCTTTACGAGTTCCAATTGGCTAATCTGACCGAAGACGAGGTTCCTTTTGCATTCATCCAGGAAACCTGCAAAGAACTTGCAGAGAAGTGGGAAGGTGAGACTGCAAGAAAGGTTCCGATCCTTCCGGATAAAGTCAATATTGAGTTCTTGAGCGACTATGTTGATGCAAATAGGAAACTAAATATTCCTGTTGGTGTTGAAAAGAACTCCTTGAATGTCCATTATTATCCTTTCCACGCTGCTTACATAAATATGATTATGTCTGCCGGATTGGAATATCAGGAATTTGTTTCGGATTTGACTGAATTGGTTGGAACGGCAACAGATGCAAATGGAATTGTCTTTGATATGCCTAAGGTAGTTGGAGATACCACCGGTACATTGAGCATATATACAACCGCGAAGGAATGTGAAGAGCAAATCGCAAAACTGTTCGAGTTGGTTCTTTATAGAAACAATACATATAAGGAAGCGATTGAAAGTGGTGAACAAGTGGAAGATTTCGAGAATTTGTTTGTTCTTATCAATTCCCTATCTATGCTGAAAGCTACTTTATCTGAACAGGGAAAGGAGAAACTAGGACTCATCCTCGAAAAGGGAACTTTGGAATACAACATCACTATTGTAATTGCAGAGCAAGTTAAAAATATCTCGTCTGTATCCTTCGAAAAGTGGTATAAGGCAAATGTATCTCCTTCCGATGGATTGTGGATTGGTAATGGTATTACAGAGCAGTATCAGATGAAGGCAAAGAAGACTACATCCGAAATGCACGAGGATATTACACCTGAGTTTGGCTACTCACTAATCAAGGGTAAATGTGTCAAACTAAAACTTTTGAACAATAGAGCGGAGGAGGAAGAAGACGATGAATAATAAGGCATTAGTTGAGATTGTTGTTCCTGCTGCTGGTCAGAAGTACGATGTGTACATTCCGCTTGAAAGTAAGATGAGTGAAGTTGTCAAAATGGTTGCCGCTGCACTTAGCGATCTGTCGGATGGTAAGTATAAAGCAACCGATGAAGCAATACTCTGCGATGCAGAAATAGGCATTATCTTCAATGTTAACATCGAGGTGGCTGAACTCGGTATTAAAACCGGCTCGCGCCTTATGTTGATATAAATTCATTAACCGAAAGGAGAAAAGTCATGGGAAAAACTATTAGCGTTGCGTCTTTTGAGGATATGGCTAAGGCCTCTAAGAGATTACAGGCTCTTTCTGAAACCTATACTGAGATTTATACTCAACTGATGCAGGAAGCAAACACAATGGGTTCAGCTTGGGAAGGTGCCGATAATCTTGCTTTTGTAGAGCGGATCAATGGTTTCACTGAGGAACTCAAAGCTATGGCTGCAAAGCTTTCTACTGCAAGTCAGGCTCTTGACAAGCAGAGAGCAAACTACGTTGCCCGTCAGGACAACAACATCACCCAGATCAAGAAACTTGTAAACTAATTAGTAGAAAGGAGAATAACTCATGGCAGGAAATAGCATTAGAGTTAATACAGATCAAGTTGCTCAGATCGCTAGCAACCTTGAAGGTCTAAATAAAAGATTGACTGAAGAACTTACCAATAGCAAAGCTGCTATTGATCAGCTTGCAAATATTTGGGAAGGCGAAGCTGCCCAGGCTACCATTTCTTCGTTTGATGAATTCGCAGCAAAATATTTTCAGAACTACGAGGATATTATCACTGAGTACGTTTCGTTCCTTAGAACAAATGTTGAGCAGGGGTATTTTGATACTGAAACTCAGAACATCGGCCTTGCTGACGCTTTTAAATAAGACATTTTGGCAAAATCGGGAGACGTCGAAGCTCTCGACGGTTCCCGAAGAATTGCCCACTAAATTTGAAAATTGTTCCAGAACAAGGATTTATATATTAGTTACAGGAGAAGAAAAAATATGAAAAAAATATTACTTCTTGTAATGATAACTTTATTTATTTTGGGGGTGAGTGGTTGTATGCGTAATGAGTCCGGTTCCAATGAAATCACAAATAAAACAAAAACAGCAAAGGACTATTTAACAAGCAAGTATGGTGGTGTGTTTTCGTTTGTTTCATACGGTGATGATGTTTGGTCCGCTAAATCGAAAAGCTCAATTTTTTCTGATAATTATGGACAGAATTTTACTGTTAAAGAGAATAGTGGCTATTTTACTGACAACTACTGCTCCGTTTTATTTGATGCAAGTGCAAGTGAAAGTATTAACACTTTTTTTGAAGATAACACAAAGGTTTTTGTAAATACCCAATCGGTTTTCTTGCCTAGTGCTAAAAAGTTCGATAACACATCAGATTATCTAAAAGATTGTTCAGTGATTAATGTCGCAATTTACACGACACAAGATGAACATTACGAGGAAATATCTAGACTGTTGATGAGTGCTATGAGTGGCTATACTGTTTCCGCAGTTGTTTATTGTGTTGATGTTGATGACTTTATGAATGTTACAGAATATAAGAGCACGGCAAATGTGCTGACCTCTGGTTCGTTTTGGATCGAGAATAACGAAGTTTCCTCAAAAAGTTGGGAGGAATAGTTATGAACGACACGTCGGTAATCAATATTCAAACATTAAGTAGAGATGCAGCGCTAAACACATTAATGTACCTCAGCCAGTACTACGATGGTGTATCTGATGGTACGTCTGTGAAGTCAATTGTATCACAAGCTCAAAAGAATCTTGAAGCTGAGATGAGTTCATACATCGCTGCTGGACATACACAAGAAGAAGTGCAAAAAGAGTTTGGCGATGATTTACGAAAGGTAACTGTTCTTCAAAATGCGGTTAAGAATGATTCTGATCTTGGAAAACTGGTCATTGCCAATCAAAGTTCGAATATGAATGATCCTGCGACCGGTATGCCTTATGAATCGGGTGGACTTAATGCATGCACTTTTCAGGATAAATTAAATGATCCTAACAATGTTACTGTTGTATTTAGAGGTACTGGTGGCGGCGAATGGTATGACAATGGCTTAGGATTGTCAGGTGAAATGGTTTCAACCGATCAGCAGATTCAAGCAACTGAATATTTTGACTATATTGTTGAACAGAACGGATGGAATGCATCTAATCCTGATATCTACATAACTGGTCATTCGAAGGGTGGCAATAAAACTCAATTTGTCGTAATGACATCGGAATATTCCGACTTAATCGTTAATGGGTATTCATTAGATGGACAGTGTATGTCACCAGAGGCGATTGAGTACATGAAAGAAAAATATGGCCTTGACGAATATAACAGGCGTCGGGAAAAGTTGTTTTCTATATCCGCCGACAACGATTATGTTAACGTTCTTGGAGTGAACAATTCAGATGGCAGACTTATTCCTGACGATCACATTTTTTTCCTTGAGTCAAATTTAAGTGGTGTCGCGTGGCATTACCCGGATTGTTACATGAACGAGGATGGAACGATAACAGCATTTACTGAGCAAGGAGATGTTTCAAAACTCCTCCAGGGAATCTCTGAGCAGACTATGGATCTGCCTGCACCGATTAGAAGTATCATTACCAACGGTGCAATGGCGATTGCTGAAATGACATTAGGAAACGGAAAACCAGTAAATGGTGAGTCGTTTTCGTATGCGGACATTATTGCTACTGTTCCGCTACTGATTGAGACAATTCCGGGCGGTCTAATTCAGTATCTTGGCGATGAATTGGGAATTAATCTTGATTGGTTGGCAAATGTTGTTACCGCATTTAATCTCATTT
This sequence comes from Agathobacter sp., assembly GCA_045603165.1. GTDB lineage: Bacteria > Bacillota > Clostridia > Lachnospirales > Lachnospiraceae > Roseburia. The sequence continues at coordinate 31,992 of JAZULP010000048.1, forward strand.
ATTATGCGCCATTGAACATTGCAGCGTATGGTTTGGGTGCGTTTATAGATCTTGTCATTGTTGCAAAAGAGAAAATTGAACAGTTTGGAGAAAAATGCAAGGAGATTACAGCGCAAATATCTGAGTTTATCAATAATTGCATTGAGAAAATCACCAATTGGTATAACAAAACATTCAATGTTGGCTATAAGTATGCGACTGCTAATCCTCAAATTGTGGTCGATACATATAAGCTTGAAAACTATGCGCAAAGATTACGGTCAGTAAATACACGGATAATTAACCTTGATAGAAGATTAGATTCTTTGTACTGGCGTGTTGGGTTACTTGATCTCTGGAACTTGATGCAGGCAGATATTCTCACGGGTTACAGTTGGCGTTTGAGCCGCTGCGCAAGTTATTTGAGCGACACTGTTACAGATTTTGTGAATGCAGAAAATGACCTCGTGAGCAAGGTTCAATAACTCGTATATTATAATCCAAGGACTTTTGTAATGTACGGAATTAGTGAGTTTGTGAGGTAATGAGATGAAAAGAATTAGAGCCATTTCAATTATATTATTGATTTTAATTACAGTTACAGGAGTGTGCGGATGTATGAATACAAACCAATATAGTGATGTTGACAAAGAAATCAAATCTGAACTAATGCAGTATGCTGTGACACAGTATGGTGGTGTATATGAAGAAGTGTTCTACGAAACTGCTGTTGATGCTACACAGAGATACGTTTTATGCCTGAAAGATAGTCAAGGACGTGTATTTAATGTGTACGAGGAAGGCAAAAGCGGTGAACGCACAGATAACTACAAGAATAGTATCGTAGACGACAAAATGCAAAAGCACTTATCCGAGCGGCTCAATATTGAAATAAAAGATGCTTCGTTCAGCGTGATGACGGTTATGAATATCAATGTTGATGTCGACACACTGGAAGCGATGTCTTTGCAAGAATGCTTGGAAAGATTTGAATTATATTCTTTGATTTTCGCTTGCCATTTCGAAGGAGAAAAAGGAAGTATATACAACCAGGCGGAGGCAATATTGGATGTTTATCGCCAGCTTGGTGAAATCAAAACAGAAACGATTGATTTCAATGTTGTTGTCACATCCGGAGACGCTTCGGATGTGATGGATACGTTACAAAATATGAGATATAGATACTCAGGTAGTTGGTATACCTGCGAGAACGTGCAAGAGTATATATCTAAGGCTAATCCGCAACTCATCACAATCGATGACATAAAAGCACTTGTGAAGGAGTAAGGGTATGAGCAGTTTAGCAAATCTTAATGATCAAGAGAATTTAACATTAACGCAAATTTCTTACTCCAGTAATATGCTTTCTGAACATCACGGAAAAACCTTTGCGAGGATAGCGGAGATTATTACCGACAAGGGAGAAAACATAACAGAAGAGGAAGAAGATTTTCTCGAGTTTATGAATCAGTTCCCTGAAGGAGAAAACCCATTCGCAAACTATAAAGTGGAAGCTACTGCTAACAATCCTTCTTCCGGATTTGGCGCGGTTGCGTTTACAGACGATCAAGGCAATACCGGCATTTCTTACAGAGGAACAGATGGTGCGCCATCAAAAAAGAGCGCAAACGATTGGGTCGACAATGCGATTTCCGGCCTTACCGGCGATTCGACACAGTGTAGAGAAGCGGAAGCTTTTTTTGAGCGCTACAGTGATCCTAACGGAAACAATTACTTGTATGGGCACTCAAAAGGCGGCAATTTGTCGGAGTATGTTTTTGTTAGAAATCATAAAAAGATCAAGGGTATGCACTTATTAAATCCGCAGCCGTTAAATCCGTGGTCGCTCACACCGGAACAACTTGCAGCGATAAATTCAGACAAGGTGGATATAGTTGTTGTAGAAGGAGACTATGTTTGGTTTGTTGGGTTGTTGCCGTCCTTGGGAAATGTCCGGGTAGTTGAAAGCAATGGAGGAGATAGTCATTTCTATTGGTCAATCAAGTTTAAGGACGGTTCAGTTTTGCAGGGAGAGATCCCCGGGTGGCAACTTCTTGTTTTATACGGAGTTGGACACTTAAGCCCAATCCTTCAAGGCGGTGGCGCAATTTTTGATTTCTTATATGATTGCGTTGTTGTGATAGTAGATTGCTTAAAAAAAGGTTGGGAGAAATGTCAAGAATTGATTGCATGGACCTGCGACAAACTCGAGAAATTGGGGAATAAATTCAAGGAGATTGTTGCAGATGTGAAGGATTTCTTCAACAAAGTTGTTAACAACGCGAAGAACTGGTATAATCGCAATCTTAACGCTGGCTATAAATATGCATCTGCAAACCCTCAGATTGTTGCTGATACATATAAATTAAGACAATATGCGCAAAGACTACAGAAGGTTAATGGCCGTATTTCAAGAGTGGATGGAAGATTGGATTCACTCTACTGGAGAGTTGGATTATTAGATTTGTGGAATTTAATGCAAGCAGATATTTTGACTGGGTACAGTTGGCGACTTAATCGTTGTGTTTCGTATCTAAATGAAACTGCAACAGATTTCGAGAATGTCGAGTCTGCTCTTTTAAATAATTTATAAGGAGGAACCGGTATGGATTCAGGCGCAAGAAGCGAATTGAACTCTATTATTAGAGAGTTAAACTCAATTATTACCGAACTGGAAGACATTTCTCGCGGTGTTCGATATGATTTCAAGAATATTGGAAGTGAGAAATGCGCCGACTGTATTGATAAGGTGTTAAGCAACTATTATACCGTAAGAAGAAAGCTAAATAACATGGATACTTCCACGGTTACTGAAAGCTATGCACAAGCTCATGGTGGCGGCGGTAGTTCCTTCTAATAATTCGAAGGGAGTAGAAAGATGGCAAGATTAAAAGTTGATGCTGAGCAGGTTGTTGCTACAGCTAATAGAATAAAAAATTTAAACGACCAAATGAGAGATAGGTTCAGCAGTGTTCAGGATGCTATCACAAGATTAGATGGCACTTGGGATGGTTCTGCTGCCACAAATGCGATTAGCAAATTCAATGATATAAAAAACTCATACTGTGATGCAAGATATAATGTCGTGGATAATTTCGTTGCGTTTCTTCACCAGCAAGTGGGTGAGGGGTACACACAGACTGAAGCTGTGAACAAGTCACTTGCAGATCGGTTCAAATAAGGAGGTCTTCTTATGGCATATATAAAGGTAGATCACAGTAAGTTCTCCGGCGCTGCAAGTGCCGTTGATACATATGTTACTCAACTTCGCAACAAGATGAATAGTGCTGAAGGTGAGGTTAATAATATGTCGAGCATCTGGCAAGGATCTGACTATACACAGTTTAAATCTCAGTGGAATAAGGTCACCAATGGAGAATCTACATATTCTGAAATGGTTAAGTCACTGGAATCTTATTCAAAGTTCTTAAAGTACGCAGCCGAGAAGTATAAAGATGCACAGACAAAAGCGGTTAATCGTGCAAATAGCTTGCCGAGATGGTAATACTACGAAATCAAAGGAAGATTAGATGTGAGTAAAATAATATTTGAAAATAAAAAAGGAAAAATCACAATAATCAACAGACTTTCTTACCCGGAGACTGTCAATGAGCGTGTTTACAATGCCATTGCTTCTGGGATGTTTGAAGGTTTCCTTCCTGTATTCATTAGTCAAAAGAGAAAAGAAACAAGAATTGAATGTGTTGTTCAGGGGTTGATACCTCTTGCTCAATATTTTAATGGTATTGTCACCAAGAAGATGTTTCTTGATTTTGTCCACGAGATTGCGTTGCTAATAAAAAATTGCGAAAAAAATATGGTTAATGCCAATAACCTTGATCTTCAGAGTGACAAAATTTTTGTAGATCCACAAACAAAAAGTGTGAAATGTATTTTTTGGCCTGTTGTAAATAACCAACGAGATAATCCGCCTCACCTTTTTTTGAAGCAACTACCTTTTGAACTTAATTTCAATCCTCATGAGGATAAAGAATATTTGGAGACATACAAAGCATTTTTCAGTGGAGTAAATCCCTTTTCTATTAATAGTTTTGACAGAATGGTCTTAAAGCTTTCAGGAAAGAAAAGTACAGGCGGTCATACGACTTCATCCGAGGCGTTGTCTGCAACATTTACTGGTGACGTGAAACCTGAAAAGAAGGAAAACGATGCGAAAAAGAAAGTGAGCATTGAGTACGATCCTTTTGCAGAAGATTCAGCTCATACGGATGAACGAAAGATTGAAAGGGAGATTAAGTATGATAGAAGTCATATTTTCTGTTCATCATGTGGAGCAAAGAATCAGTTTGACTCCAATTTCTGCGTCCAGTGTGGAACGAAGATTATTAGGGATGACTTTGAGGAGTTGGAGAGTGCTAAAGTTGACGATACTATTGATTTTGGCACGATGGTTCTTGGTGATGATTGCGGTGGGACGATAGTACTTGGTTATGATGATCCTGAAGAGCCAGTGTTTCCGACATTGACACGCTTGAAGACAGAAGAATCATTCTCTATAGACAAGCCTACTTTTAGGATTGGAACTGAGCAGAAGTATTGTGACCTGTTCATTAATGATAACAACTTCATAAGCAGAAGTCATGCAGATATTATTACGCGGGAAGATAGATATTACATAGTGGATCGTAACTCAACAAACAAAACATTTGTGGATGGTAAAGTTATTCCAGTTGAGAAAGAGGTTGAAATCTTCTCAGGAACACGGATTTGTCTCGCAAATGAAGACTTTACTTTTAGTATAGAATCGTAGGTGCTTGGTATGGAATATAAAATTGCATTACAAACAGATGTAGGTATTAAAAAGGAAACTAATCAAGATAGCTGTTGTATTAAAGAAGCCATAACTAATAAAGGTACTATCCTTATGGCTGTTATCTGTGATGGAATGGGTGGACTAGAAAAAGGAGAAGTAGCAAGTGCGACTCTTATAAAAACATTTTCCGATTGGTTCGAGAGAGAACTTCCAGAAATTCTAGCCATGAGCAATCCGCTTAGAGAAATAGAATATCGATGGGATAGAATAATCAAGGAGCAAAATCAGAATATTGCCGCATACGGTAAGTTGTTAAAAATCCAGCTTGGCTCCACTATTACAGCAATGCTTATCCTTGAAGATAGTCAGTATATCATTGTCCATGTTGGGGACTCAAGGGTATATAGGATTACTAATGAGAGCGTAGAAACACTAACAGAAGATCAAACCGTTGTTGCAAAGGAGATTAAACAAGGCAAATTAACACCGGAGCAGGCGGAAAGTGATCCACGAAAGAGCGTTTTGCTTCAGTGTGTGGGTGCGTCAAGAATTGTTGAGCCAGCATTTTATTATGGTTCGGTTAAGTCAAATGAATGCTATATGTTATGCTCTGATGGCTTTAGACACCTGATAAGTAATGATGAAATTCTAAAGGCGTTTGCACCATCCCAAAACGAGAACGAAGATCAGATGAATAAGCAAATTGTTAATCTGATAGAATTAAACAAATTTAGGCATGAGAACGATAATATTACTTCCCTTCTCATTAAGACCGTCCAGGGGGTGTAAGATGTGGCAAATGTAGGACAAGTTATTGACGATAAATATGAAATACTTACACTGATTGGACAAGGCGGTATGTCGAAAGTTTATCTTGCAAGAGATAGACGTCTTAACAAACAGTGGGCAGTTAAGGAGATTCAAAAGAAGGCAAGAGATAAGAACAATGAGGTTGTTGTTCAAAGTGCTATTGCCGAGGCGAATATGATTAAGCAATTGGATCATCCTTCAATTGTAAGAATCGTAGATATCATTGATAATCCTGATGTTATTTACATTATTGAGGATTACATAGAAGGCGAAACGCTTAATACGATTCTTGAAGAGAATGGTGCTCAGCCTCAAGAACTCGTGATTGAATGGGCAATGCAGATCTGCGAGGCTCTTGAATACTTACATACTCGTAAACCGGCCATTATCTATCGTGATATGAAACCGTCAAATGTAATGTTAAAACCTGACGGTAATATCAAGATAATTGACTTCGGTATTGCAAGAGAGTATAAGGAGCAGAGTTTAGCGGATACCGTTAGCCTTGGTACAAAAGGCTATGCTGCTCCGGAGCAGTTTGGTGGCAAGGGCCAGACAGATGCGCGAACTGACGTATATTGTCTTGGTGTTACATTGTATCACCTTGTGACTGGTCACAGCCCTTGTGATCCTCCCTATGAAATCTATCCTATAAGACATTGGAATCCGCAACTTGATCCCGGTCTTGAAGCGGTTATTGAGAAGTGTACACAGCTCAATCCAAATGACAGATATCAATCCTGTGCTGAGCTTTTGTATGCTTTGCAGCATTATGAAGAAAACGGTGCGGCATATAGGGCAAAGCAAAAAAAGAAGCTTACTACATTTCTTGTGACAGCTTGTGCATCTGCCCTATGTATTCTGATAGGAATATTTGGTTTAGTGATGAGGACGGCAACAAATAACGCTGATTACAATACATACGTAACTCAAGGCGATAAAGCTTCATCAAGTACGGAAAAAATTGAGTTATACTCTCAAGCAATCAAAATTAAGCCTGATTCAATAGAAGCTTACGAAAAAGTGATAGATGTAATGGAAACTGGTGCAGTATTTACCTCCGGAAATGATAATTCTGAAGAAAAAATACTGATGAATTTGATTAATCCTAATATTGAGATATTAAAAGAGCTTCCTGAGTATTCTGATTTAGTTTTTAGAATTGGTGAATTGTATTGGTATTGTTACGATTATGGTGAGACTACGGATAGCGATGAAAATAGTGATGAGGATAATAACCAAACAACTCGTATGATATCTGCAACGAAGTGGTTTCAGGAAGTTGATAAATCAAACAAAAACTATAATATTGCTCATCTTTATAGTGAGATAGGTGAATTTACACAGAATATAACGATACAGGTTAATAAGGCAAATGATGCTGGAATGTATGCTCCTTATTGGGAAAGAATCACAGAATTGATTGAAACATTATCTGATAATGAAAATGAATTA
>JAZULP010000049.1:0-2001 GCA_045603165.1 Agathobacter sp.
TGATTGCAATTTGTCGTTCCAACAAACGGAAGATGCTTCTCTTTTCAATAATATAATCTTTAACCAATTTCTTATGATATACCACCATAATTGCAATAGGCAGAAGAAGACTTCCGCAATAAATAACAACAAGAAGCGGCGAATCCCCTACAATTACTCCACCTACAATCCCCAAAACTATAGCTATTCCATATAAAATCCACATGATTCCGTGTTTTCTATTCCACTTTTCAATATCTTTAACATTTTTCTCCAACGGTGGTTTTTCTCCTGTGTAAAAAGCTACAGGCTTTTTGCTGTTAATCTGGACCAAGCCAATTCCAAACATAAACATGGCACATATTCCCATTACAATGCAGTATATCATAATATTTCCTCCGTTAAATTGGAATTTGAAAGAATTATTATTTATTTTTCAGTTCGCGGTTGTCCTTTTCGGATTCAAATATTTCAGCAACTGCATCGGTAAGCTCATCCGTCCAGACCTTTCCGCTTTTTACGACGTTTGCCCAGGGGCAGAGTTTTTTATAGTCATCATCGAAAACAATGGTGTAAGGAGGTCCGCAGCGGTCATCAACAGCCATGTACATGCGTCTGCCTTGGTACATAAGGCCGCCAGCTTCACTTTCTTTCATTTTTTTGTCAAGACGGTCGAATATTTCTTTTGTTATTTCATACAGGCGATAATCCTGAAAGCCACCATATTCTCCGAAATATCTTCCGCTATTTTCATCAAAACAAGCTTTCCAGCCGGACCCGTTTTTAAAAAGCATGATATAAACCTCCCCGCTTAATCTGTTCGCTAAATTCTTATTTTCCTAACTGTTCTACCTATTGGAATTTAACGCTTACCTGTTTGTATTAATCGAATAAGTTCTTCGACATCATCAAAATCATCATAGCCTACAACAATTCCCTATCGATGATAAACTATACAATTTATCTGTAATATTCCTCCGGAATATCATCCTCTTTTATACACAAATCCCTATCTGTTTTCTCCCAAATTTTTCTAACCGTATCCGTCATCTTTACAACATCGCAACAGTACACCAAGGCATCCCCTAACTGATGATATGTAACTGCTCTCGCATATTCAAAGGCCTTTTTGTAATTAGGATAATAATCCGATACGCAGGTATCAGAAGCTGCTGTAAAATGTGTATGAAATGGTGGAGAAGTTATTTCATTTCCATCATAATCCTTAATAGTAATCTGAAATGCTTCTGGATTCAGTCTATCTGGAATATCAAGACGCTCATCCACTGCGTGAAGATATGTATTTCTCTCATGGCCTACTCCCACTAAGAGAACCTTGCCATTTTCCTCATACAGTCTGCTTATGCAACTTCCCATAGGTGCGGGACTTGCCGCATTTTCTTCACCCTTTACATAGTCAGCAGCACCCTTACCAAACACTGTAACCGAATGTGTAGGATGCAGGGAACGCACCCCATCAGCTCTAAATGCAGCCACTTTAGCCAACGCTCCTATACAAGGCTCTGTGTTTCTCACATCATAATGCGGATGCTCCCTATCTACATTTGCCCAGGTATGCGTAGGCACTATAAACAGTCCATCCGTAAGATACTGACAAAAGCCATCTATCAGGCCATCTGCACCATTTTCAATCTCTCCTACAGCACGCAGGGAACAGTGAATTGTAACCTTGTCGTTATGCTTTATGCCACAACCTTCTAGTAATTCGAATATATCGCTCTTGGTAACCATATTTACTCTTCCTCCTTCAAATTCTTGCATGCTTTCAACTCTCCACAAGACTGACAGTTTCTGTTCACTACAAATCTTGATTTTTATTTACAAATCTCCATCGCAATGCTTTTCCATTCTTCATTACAAATATTATAAGTCAAGCTATATCCATTTTCGACAAATCCAACTGCTTTGTAACAATGATAAGCACTTGGATTATTCTCAAAAACCTCTAATGTCACTTTCGATGCTCCATAAAGTTCAAATGCAAATTTTATACCTAACTGC
>JAZULP010000050.1:0-13094 GCA_045603165.1 Agathobacter sp.
TTGAGCGGTTGCGGGAGTTGTTGTAAGAGACAGGATAAAATAATTTTACTATTTTTAAAAATGTGCTTGACAAATGGAAGATATAAGAGTATAATATCACTGTTGCAATAAAGCAAACGTGTGTGTAGCTCAGCTGGATAGAGCACTTGGCTACGGACCAAGGTGTCGGGAGTTCGAATCTTCTCACTCACGTTAAAAACCTCGAAAGCAAAGGCTTTCGAGGTTTTTATTTATTGTGCGCCTAGTGGCGCGCATTTTAGATTTAATATTCGCCCTTATAAGAGAATCCATTTACAGGAATATCTGCATAGGAGCCAATAACATAGTCATTAGGATAAGAGCCGGAATATACAAGTGCGCCATCACGACGAACTGTCATCCACAGGTCTTCACCAGTACAAACATAATACTCACCCATGGTTGTTCCATCCCAGTATGCGTGCCATTCTGGTGTTCCTGCCTTATAACCAGGGTTGGATTTGGTAGCAACGGGCACAGATGTTAGGAATGGGTCTTCTCCAAAAGAACCTTTATTACCGGATACAAAAACGGTTACACCATCTACTTCTAAACGGTACATTCCAGTTTCGTTGCAAATGCCAGTAACTTTTGTTGGAACATATTTCCATGTCCATCCTAACATATTCTCGTTGTTGCAATAGAATTCCATATCATTACATGGTAAACGCCAATAGGAGAGTCGATTGGAAGGATACATAACGACATTCATTTCCTGAAATGTATATGCATTTATTTCCTCTTGAGTAGCTGGTGTGCGGTCAGGAAAAATATAATGATCTGGGTATTCATCTTCTTTAGATTGTGCAGGTTGTTCTGCTGGTTTTGTATCTGAAAGGTATTTATTGCTGACATATCCTGTTTGTTCGTTATACGTAATACGATACCAGTTTGTTTCATTACATTGACCTGTAACATGTACGGATGTTCCTTTTGAGAGGGATCCTAGTTTGGTTCCGCTGGTATTAGGTAAGTTTCTCACGTTTACATTAGAACGTACATACATTGTTTTGTCTAAATCTGCATAGGTGAACTGTGGTTGAGAAGGTTCTGTTGGAGTACTTGGTATTGGAGTTTCTGCTACTGATTCAGTGTCTATTACAGATTGTGTCTCTGTTGTGGTTTCCGTTTCAGATATGATTTCATCTGGTACGATAGCTTCTGTCGAAAGTTCTGATTCGGAACTTGTTTCATTTTGTAAATCTTGCGGATGTGTATCTGTTTGATTGTTACATCCTACAATGGTACATGATGCAAGAAGTAATAAGCAAGTTATCTTTTGTAATTTATTCATGGTTCCCCCTTAATAAGATATTTATATAAGTTTTAATTTTACACCTAGATCATGTATTAGTCAAAAGCAATATCAAAAAATATAGCATCTTTGTATATATACAAATAGCGATTTAGATAAAGTTGCGCATTATAGAGATTTTATGTTATCTTAAATAAGTAATTCAACAGCTTGATAGAACATGATAGTGATGAGGTAAAGAGATGCTAACCTATCCGATGAATCACAGAGATGTAAAAACAAAATATTATTATTTATACTCGGCTATAAAAGAGGATATATTGTCGGGCACTTTGAAGAAGAATGAAAAGCTTCCTTCTAAGCGGTCCTTGTCGGAGCATCTGGGTGTGAGTTTGATTACAGTTGAGGCTGCGTATCAGATGCTAAAGGATGAAGGATATATTGAGTCGAGAGAACGAAGCGGGTATTATGTGATGGAGCTGAAGGTTCTTGGGAAAAGAGTAAATGTGAAAAAAGAGTTGGAGTTGTTGGAACAAAAGAAACAACTGCAATTTTTGGATGTGCATACTGTTGATACTGCTGAAAATGCATCTGGCGAAAGCCAAGAGCAGCCTAATGCAAAGGAGAAAAGTCTTTTCCCAGAGTCCGTATATTTCAAGACTGTGCGTAGCGTTTTGGCAGCGTATGGTAGCGAGCTTTTAGAGAAGTCGCCTAATGAAGGTTGTGCTATACTCAGAAATTCCATCGCAAAGTACTTGTTGCGATATAGGGGTATTTTTGCTCAGCCTGAGCAGATTATTATTGGTTCAGGTGCGGAGTATTTGTATAGTACGGTAGTTAGAATGTTTGGGAATCATAAGGTGTATGGGTTAGAGAATCCGTCTTACAAACAAATTCGTATGGTGTACGAAGGGATGGGAGCACAGTGTGAAATGCTTAAGATGGGAAAAGAAGGCATTCTATCCACAGAGCTGGAAAAAACCAATGCGGATATTCTCCATGTAACACCTTTTCATAGTTATCCATCTGGTGTGACAGCTTCTGTGCGAAAAAGACATGAGTATTTGGAATGGGCAAAGCATAGAAATGCTATTATTGTAGAGGATGATTTTGATAGTGAGTTTTTTATGCCTGGTAAGCCTATCGACACATTATATATGTTGGATGATAACCAAAGTATAATTTATATCAATACTTTTTCAAAAAGTCTTTCGCCTTCTATTCGTATTGGTTATATGATATTGCCAGAAAAGTATCTAAAACAATATAAGGAGAAAATGGGTGATTTTTCTTGCACTGTTCCTGTTTTAGATCAATATGTTCTAGCAGAATTTATTGAAAAAGGACATTTTGAACAGCATCTAAACCGTGTGCGTAGACATCGCAAGAGATAAACTTTAAAATTTCTAACCGAAATGGATTGCATCGCATAATCTGTTAATAAAGAAAATAAGATGGAGAGTATATGACATTTGCAATTATATATCCAAAGGATATCGAGCGTTTGCGACAGGAAAAAAGGGCAATACTGATAGATATTCGTTCTAGAGATGATTATAGATACGGACATTGGGAGGGTGCCATTAATTACCCAGAGGATGAGGTGGAAGATTACACGAAGGTGTTGCAAAAAAAGAGGCCTGTGATTGTCTATTGCCAGCATGGTGGAGCAAGTATGCAGCTGGCACGAAATCTAGGTAGAAGCGGATATGAAGCGGGTACAGTGGTCGGTGGTTATGCTGCAATGAGGAAATATAAAGAGACAATGCATGCACATTAAGAAAAATATGAGAAACATATTTCTATGATTGAAAAGAAAGGGTAAAATAGGGTATAGTAAATATGGCGCATAAATGCTATGCAAATTATTTTTCTTAAAAATAATTGTGAATATATTAATGGAGAAATTTATATGAAAACATATGAATTGGTTGTACCTTGCCACTTCGGTCTTGAGGCAGTAACCAAACGAGAAATTTATGATTTGGGATATGAAATTATCCATGTGGAGGATGGTCGCATTACCTTTGAGGGGGACGCAGAGGCAATCTGCCGTACAAACGTGTTTTTGCGTACTGCGGAGCGAGTACTGCTCCAAGTAGGTCGTTTTAAAGCGACTACCTTTGATGAGCTGTTTGAAGGCATCAAAGCACTACCGTGGGAGGAGTATATTCCTGAAAATGGAAAATTCTGGGTCAAAAAGGCTTCTTCTATTAAGAGTAAGCTTTTCAGCCCTTCTGATATACAATCTATTGTAAAGAAGGCAATGGTAGAGCGCTTGAAAAAGGTATATCATACGGAGTGGTTCAAAGAAGATGGTGCGGCATATCCAATTCGTATTTTTTTGTTGAAAGATGAGGTTATGGTGGCATTGGATACCTCAGGTGACTCTCTTCATAAAAGAGGATATCGTTTACAGACGAGCAAGGCACCGATTACAGAGACCCTGGCGGCAGCACTTATTATGCTGACACCGTGGAGAAAAGACAGAATTTTGGTAGACCCATTTTGTGGTAGTGGTACGTTTCCAATTGAGGCGGCCATGATGGCGGCGAATATTGCACCTGGTATGAACCGCGAATTTACTTCTGAAGGCTGGACCAATATAATTCCAAAACAGCTTTGGTATGATACCATTCAGGAAGCAGAGGACATGGTTGAGAAGGATATCACAGTGGATATCCAGGGATATGATATTGATGGAGAAGTGGTAAAGGCAGCTCGTGAAAATGCAAAACGCGCAGGGGTAGACCACCTGATTCATTTTCAGCAACGTGATGTGGCAAAGCTTAGTCACCCTAAGAAGTACGGCTTTCTTATTACAAATCCGCCGTATGGAGAACGTTTAGAAGAAAAGGAGGATTTACCAGCTCTTTATATGACGATTGGTGATGTGTACAAGAATTTGGATTCATGGTCTATGTATATGATTACAAGTTATGAAGACACAGAGCGTTATGTCGGTAGAAAAGCGGATAAAAACCGCAAGATTTATAATGGTATGATAAAGACTTATTTTTATCAGTTTATGGGGCCAAAGCCACCAAAGCAAAATAAGTAATTGAGGAAAGAAAATGCGAATGAAATATTCAAAGAGATACGTGATATTGCTGGTTATTTTAATAACCGTCTTTTTGTTTAAATTTCATATTTTGAATTTAGATAATGCCAAAATCAGCACCTTTCGAGGCGGTTCACTGGATACAGAGGTTTGGTATCCGCTTGTGGCGCGAGATGTAAATAGTCAGGTAATTCGTCTGGTAATTGATAACAAAGAATATACCAGCGAAAAATACGATTTTTATATGGATAGCAATCGTAATATTATGGTGCCGGTTACAATTTTGCGAGATGCTTTAAATTGTAGCGCTCATGTATATGAAAAGCGGCACCTTCTAGTGGAAAAGCATAATTTAAGTGCGCTTTTGACACTAGATGAATTTGAGGCGAGCAGTACAGGAGAAATCGTTTCTATCAGTTCTCCATTTGCCAGAATTCATGATGAATACTATGTAAGCTTAAATGATTTGTCAGATATGCTGAAATATAGTGTAGACTTTAATTTTGAAGGGAATACACTGACTGCGGCAGATACTGCTGAAAATATCAGTGCACTCCCTGCAAAATATGATTTGCGTCAACGTGCCAGAGTGTCTGCAATTCGTAATCAAGGTAGATATGGTACCTGTTGGGCATTTGGCGCCTTGACCGCTATGGAATCTGCGTTGCTTCCTGAGAGTGCCTTTTTGTTCTCGGTAGATCATATGAGTATGAGTAATTCCTTCCGCATGAGTCAGTATGATGGTGGAGATTATACGATGGGAATGGCGTATTTGGCGGCATGGCAGGGACCAGTATATGAGAATGATGACCCATACGGTGATGGAAAATCGAACAATAAACTGAAAGCGGTGAAGCATGTACAGGAAATGCGTATTATTGCGTCGAAGGATATTGCGGCTGTGAAAGAGGCTGTATTTAAGTATGGCGGTGTTCAGACTTCCTTGTACAATAGTCTTTCCAATGCAAGCAGTAGCTCGAAATATTACAAAAAATCCACAAATTCTTACTGCTATATTGGTACGGCAAAGTCAAATCATGAAGTAGTCATTATTGGATGGGATGGTAATTTTTCGAAAGAAAACTTCTCGGTGCCTTTGGAAGGAGATGGGGCATTTATCTGTCAGAATAGCTGGGGTGATGACTTTGGTGATGATGGTGTGTTTTATGTGTCCTATTATGATACCAATATTACCACTCACAATGTCGTATATACTCGCATTGATGAAGTTGGAAATTACGATAACATTTATCAGAGCGATTTATGTGGATGGGTTGGAAAAATGGGTTATGAAAAAGAATCCATGTATGGCGCAAACGTATTTACTGCTACCTCTGATGAAGAAGTGGTAGCTGGAGCTTTCTATGCAGTAGCTCCTGATACGGAATACAAAATGTATGTAGTAAATAATTTTACCGATGCAAGTTCCTTGCAGGATAGAGTGTTGGTGTCAGAAGGCGTAGTAGAGGATGCTGGTTATTATACCATTGATTTTGAAAATGCCATTCCTGTAAACGCCGGAGAAAAATATGCTATCGTGCTTTATGTATATACCCCTGAAGCAACACATCCTATGGCAATCGAGTATGATTCAGGCGACAAATTTCTGGATTATATAGATTTAGAGGATGGCGAAGGATATATCAGCTATACAGGTAGTCAGTTTATTAACGTAAAAGAAAAGCAGGAATGTAATCTTTGTATTAAGGCATTTACAAATAACAGATAATGGAAAAAAAGATATTAGAATGGATAACAGGCTGTCTGGGTGTCGTTACAATCTTGGTATGTGTATGTCTTTACTTTTTACCAATCATGAAAGAAACATGGGTCTTGGCGGCGGAAAAGACGCAGGAAACGATTCTTCAGGATGAACTGGTGCAAATAGAGCTTGAAAAAGATACAGAGGCCAGTAGTACAGTCGTTGAGAAAAAAGAGCAACTAAATATTGAATTGCCAGATGGCATAGATGGTAAGGATATCACGATAGAAAACGATTACATGAGTCAGACCATTTCTGTTCGTTTTGCGCGTGGAGTAGATAATTATTCGAATAATTATAAAGTTAAGGGTAGCAGTAACAATATTGCAAATCTTTCTTATTATAGAGATGGTGAAGCAGGTGTACTTGAAATTGCTCTTGATAAGGTGTGTGAATATTCCTATTCCTTTAAAGAGGGCTTTTTGTGTATTAGCTTGATAGACCCTCACGAGATTTATGACAAAATTATTGTAGTAGATGCTGGTCATGGAGGAAGAGATCCAGGAGCAATGAAAAAGGGTGCAGAAGAAAAAACACTGAATCTGGAGATTGTGTTACAGTTGAAGGCACTATTTGATGGAGCGGAGGATGAAAGTATAAAGGTTTACTATACTCGACTAGAGGATGATAACCCATCCTTGTCGGAACGTGTAAATCTGGCAAATAAAGCTAACGCGGATATATTTATCAGCGTACACAATAATTCTTCTGGATCAGGAAAATTCAATCGTGAAAATGGCACTCTTGTTTTGTACAGCCCTGGTGATGAGGAGCCATATTCCAGCAGAAGGTTGGCACAACTATGTTTGGAGCATGTCAATGCAAGTGCAGGTAGCAAAAGGGCGGGAATGACAGACGGAGATTATGTGTATATTGTGAGAAACAGCAAAGCCCCAGTGACGCTTATTGAAGTAGGGTATATGACAAATAAGAAAGAACTCAAAAATTTACAAGACCCAGAATATCAAAAAAGGGTGGCACAGGGTATTTATGACGCTATTATGCAAGCATTTGAGGAAGGATTTTAAGGATGAAGAAAATTGTTTTTGCAACAGGTAATCAGGATAAAATGAGAGAAATTCGCGAGCTTATGTCGGATGCAGAGGTAGAGGTTGTCTCTATGAA
Source organism: Agathobacter sp. (assembly GCA_045603165.1). GTDB lineage: Bacteria > Bacillota > Clostridia > Lachnospirales > Lachnospiraceae > Roseburia. Next base: position 7,222 of record JAZULP010000050.1, read on the forward strand.
AGAAGCAGGGATTTCTGTAGATGTAGTAGAAGATGGCACAACCTTTGAAGAGAATGCTATGATTAAAGCAAGGGCGATTGCGGCATATACAGATGCAATCGTACTGGCGGATGATTCTGGTTTGGAAATTGATTATTTGGACAAGGCTCCTGGAGTGTATTCTGCACGTTTTATGGGTGAGGATACTTCCTATGACATTAAAAATCAGGCACTGGTGGATAAGCTGGAGGGCGTGCCAAAGGAACAACGTACTGCACGCTTCGTATGTGCCATTGGCGCAGTATTGCCAAATAAAAAGGAGTTGATAGTACGAGAAACCATGGAAGGCTATATTGGATATTCTGCAGAAGGGGAAAATGGATTTGGTTATGATCCAATCTTTTTTTTGGATGAATTTGGATGTTCATCTGCGACACTTTCAAGAGAGCAAAAAAATGAGATTAGTCATCGCGGTAAGGCGTTGAGAGCTATGAAGGATATTCTAAAAAAAGAAGGAAAAATCTAGAATAAATTTTTTTCTGAAAAATTTTTAAAAAAATTGTTGACATCTGTTGTTTGCTATAATATAATAAATTTCGCGTCAAGGAAATGACGAAAATAGAATATCCTTCGGGGTGTGGCTCAGTTTGGCTAGAGCGCCTGGTTTGGGACCAGGATGTCGCAGGTTCGAATCCTGTCACCCCGATACTTTATGCGGGTGTAGTTCAATGGTAGAACACTAGCCTTCCAAGCTAGATACGTGGGTTCGATTCCCATCACCCGCTTTGATATTGTAAAAATATAATATCACATATATGTGTCCATAGCTCAGCTGGATAGAGCAACGGCCTTCTAAGCCGTGGGTCGGGGGTTCGAATCCCTTTGGGCACATCTTATGGTGGGTATAGCGCAGTTGGTTAGCGCGCCAGATTGTGGCTCTGGAGGCCATGGGTTCGAATCCCATTATCCACCCTGTTGCGGTAGCAACGTGTTTGTTGGGCTATCGCCAAGCGGTAAGGCACAGGGTTTTGATCCCTGCATTCGCTGGTTCGAATCCAGCTAGCCCAGTTTTTGATGACGCTCCATTAAGGTAGCGTAATCTTTTTATAAACATATGGGATATTAGCTCAGTTGGTAGAGCAGTTGCCTTTTAATCAAGTTGTCCCGGGTTCGAATCCCCGGTGTCTCATTAACATAAAAGGGAAATCACAAAAGTGATATCCTTTTTATGTTATCATAAATATTTTATAAAAGAGAAAACTATAAATAAAACACAGTAGAAAAAGACATGCAATCATGCTACAAGTAGTGTTTGGATTGAAATAGTTAGTCTTTTGGTTTGAGGGCGTGTCCTTTTGATATAGGAGAGAATATGAGATACGATTGTATAATTATTGGAAGTGGTCCAGCAGGACTTTCAGCTGCGATTAATTTAAAAACATATGACAAAACGTTCTTGTGGTTTGGTAATGCAAACCTTAGTGATAAGGTGGAAAAAGCAGAGCAAGTGAATAATTATCCTGGATTACCTGGGGTGAGTGGAAAAGACATGCTGGTGGCTTTTCAAATGCACAAGGATACGATGGAAATAGAGGTTGTCGATAAGATTGTAAGCGGTATTTATGATATGGGTGGATACTATAATATAATGGCTGAGAATCAATTTTTTGAAACGGACAGCATTATTCTTGCAATGGGTGTTGTACCAGCGAAACAGTATCAGGGAGAAAACGAATTCTTAGGTAGGGGAGTAAGCTATTGTGCTACCTGTGATGGTGCTTTATATAAGGGGAAAAATATTGCAGTCGTTTCTACTTCTAAACGTTTTGAGCATGAAATAGAATTTTTGGCTGATTTGGCAGAAAAGGTTTATCTATTTCCATATTATAAGGATTGTGAAATTAAAAAAGAAAATACAGAATTTTTAAAGAAATCAATTAAGGAAATCAAAGGTGGTTTTCGAGCAGAAGAGATACTTTTAACTGATGGAGAATCGGTGAAGATTGATGGTGTATTTATTATGAGAAACGCCATTGCTCCAACTACGCTTTTAAGTAAGCTGGAAGTGACGGATGGGCACATTGTGGTTAATCGTCAGATGGAAACCAATTTAAAGGGTGTATATGCAGCAGGGGACTGTACAGGAAAGCCATATCAGTATGCTAAAGCAGTCGGCGAAGGCAATGTAGCAGCTCATAGTGTGATTGAATACTTAGGGGAGAAATAATGGCATATATTGAATTTAATAATATTTCAAAACAATATATTACAGGTGAAACAAAGATTAAGGCATGTGTATATGAATCAAAGTACCTATGAAGAGTGCTTCGGTGAATTTTAATGCGGATAACAGGACTTGAACCTGCACGTCTGTTGACAATAGAACCTAAATCTATCGCGTCTGCCAATTCCGCCATATCCGCATATATAAAGTTATTACGCTACACATATAGAATATGCATCAACAAGAATTATGTTACCATTTTGCGCACACAAAATCAAGTAACTTTTTATAAATTATGTGAAATAAAAAAGAGCTCCCAAGGGAACTCTTTTTCTATGGGCTTAAGTGGACTCGAACCACCGACCTCACGCTTATCAGGCGTGCGCTCTAACCGGCTGAGCTATAAGCCCATTTGTTTTGCAACAGTGTTATATTATCCCACTTTTTAACAATCGTCAAGACTTTTTTGTTAAAGTTTACTCGTAGACCACAAATCTTTGTAGGTTTGATATTGTTCATTTATCCAATCTACAATTTGACGTTTCCCATCTTCAGAAAAAGGAGCAGTCGTATCAAGCTTTAATGCATCATCGGTCAAATCAAAGATATATGGACCGGGCCAGACCCAGGCATGGAAAATTGGTTCCCCTTCTTCTGGTTTTTCCTGTTTGATTAAAAAGCGTACAGGATTCATCCATCCGGTATAGGTGGTTTTTTTATAATAGTTTAGGTTTAGAACTTCGTCATATGTCAACATATATGTATCCTCTACAATAAATATAATGTGGAAATTAGAGTAATTATACCAAGTTTTGTAGAAGAACTGCAATAAGATTTTCTATTATCTTGGAGAATTGGGGTGCTTTTGTACTGCTATTATGCTATAATAAGACAATGCAAGCTTAGCTTGTGGTTGTATCTATGAGTGAGGAGAATAGATATGTTTCTTGGATTTGAAGATAGCTTGAAAACATGGAAAAAGGATTTGAAAGCAGCTGGTACAGATATGTCTGTTATAAAGGAGTGGCAGAAGACCTTTGATAAAGTGAAACGCCAAGTGCCACAAATAGAGAGTCAGTATATACGGGTAAAAAGCGATTTGGAAACGGTATATACACTGCTTCAGAATATGGAGCGGGATTTAGTAGAGAGCAAGACAAAGGGTGTTGCTTTTTCAGATACACAGATGAGGAGAAAAATTGTTGCCTTTTCCGATGAGATGAAAAAGTACCAAAAGCATTTTAATCATGAGTTTTTGATAAGCCAAGAGGATACAGAATTTCATTTGACCTACAAAACCTTATTGCAGCTTTGTGGGGAGAAGCATGACGATGGGCTGATACTACAAAGCGAAGTGGAGAATTTGATGGCGATTACCAAGGAGGCATTGGGGAAAGAGTTACCAAGCTTTCGTGCTCTGGCATTTTATTATCTAGAGAGAAGTGATGATGATATCTATGATATTCCACATGCCGATAAGGTGGAAAAAGTAAACCGTATTTATGAAAATGAATTTTTAAAGCCAATGCGTCAGATATTGGCTAGTTGTTATGGAAATGATAAAGCAAATCATATTTTGGAGGCAGAGTTATGGACTTGATGAAACGTAGACCGAAAGCAGGAGAGATATACAGACACTTTAAAAATAAAGAGTACAAAATTATCACCATTGCACACCATTCAGAGACAGGTGAAGAGCTGGTTGTTTATCAGGCACTTTATGGAGAAGGAATGGTGTGTGCAAGACCATTGGATATGTTTGTCAGCGAGGTTGACCACGAGAAGTATCCAGAGGTTACCCAGAAGTACCGATTTGAAAAGATAGCAGATAGACCTCAAAGGGATATGAAGGTGGCAACGCTAGAAAATGCTCTATCCCAAGAAACAGAAGAAAAAACGCTTGCACAGATGACGGTGGAAGAAAAAATGATGGCATTTTTTGATGAAGATGATTTGGAGTCGAAATACCAGATTTTACTTACTATGCGAGAAGAAATCACGGATACCATGATTGACAATATGGCAGTGGTTGTGGATGTAGTCATTCCAGATGGAGCCATCAATGCTCGTTATGATGATTTAAAACGTGCGATTCAGACAAAGCAGCGTTATGAACAAAATATGAGACTTCGTTAAGCGAACTCTTTGTTTTAAGGTTAAGCTATTATTCGAAAGGGACAAGTATGGAAATTGAACGCAAATTCTTGATAAAAGAATTACCAGTAAATCTGGAAAACTATGAACAACAGCATATGATTCAGGGTTATTTATCAACCAATCCGGTAGTGCGAATTCGAAGGAGTAATGACGAATACTATTTGACCTATAAAGGAGCAGGGATGATGGTACGTGAAGAGTACAATCTTCCATTGACAGCAGAATGCTTTGAACATATGCTTCCGAAAATTGATGGAATTTTGATTGAGAAAATTCGTTATCTTATTCCACTGGACGAAAATCATACAGCAGAATTGGATGTTTTTCAAGGACATCTTGCACCGCTTCGGCTGGTGGAAGTGGAATTTGAATCTGTAGAAGCTGCGAATGCTTTTGAGGCACCAGAATGGTTTGGAGATGATGTTACCAATTCAAGGGAGTATCATAATAGCTATTTAAGTAAAATGGAAAAAAAGGATCTTATATAAAAAAGAGAGGAATGAGCTGATATGAAAAAGTTAGGTGTTTTTATGGCAGAAGGTTGTGAGGAAATTGAAGCACTTACGGTTGTGGATATTGCAAGACGTGCAGGGATAGAGGTTGCGATGATTTCGGTATCTGGAAAAAAAGAAGTGACTGGCTCGCATAACATTACCTTCCAGACAGATATTCCAGTAGAATTTATGGATTTTGAAATGCTGGATGGTATCATACTTCCAGGTGGCATGCCAGGAACCTTAAATTTAGCCGCCAATGAATATGTACAGAAAGTAATTGCAGAATTTTCAAAGGCAGGAAAATTAGTAGCAGCAATTTGTGCAGCGCCAAGTGTGTTGGGAGAAGCTGGATTGTTGCAAGGAAAGAAAGCTACAAGTTATCCGGGATTTGAGGATAAATTGATAGGCGCAGACACCTCTACAGATCTGGTAGTACTGGATGCTAATATCATGACTAGTCGTGGCATGGGAACTGCAATACCATTTGCAATAGAAATTGTTCGTTATCTTATAGATGATATGACAGCAGACAATTTAGCGAAATCCATTATCTATACATCATAAAATTTTGATGTTGTATGTAAGAAACGAGCCCTGTATATACTGAAATAAATTCAATATATACTAGGGCCCATTTCGCAGGATTTAGAAAAAGTAATTATTTATGATAAGATTACTTCATCTGATCTTTCTGGCTCTTAATCATTTTCTTAACCATTTCACCACCGATAGAACCGGCTTCTTTAGATGTTAAGTCGCCATTATAACCACTTTTAAGATTTACACCTACTTCGTTGGCACATTCCTGTTTGAAGCGATTCATTGCTTCAGAATTTTTTGAACTTGAGTTGTTATTTGAGTTGCTCATTGATGTTCACCTCCTTTACAAAAATTATTTTGAGCAAATTTGAAAAAAATATGTGAAATGTAGGTTGACAATAAATGGCAGGCATTTATTTATATGATTTTTATTCGAAAAAAGGCTAGTATTTTCGCTAATCCTATGCTATAATCAT
>JAZULP010000051.1:0-17486 GCA_045603165.1 Agathobacter sp.
AATTATTACACTACTTGCATGTCCTGCATTTGGGGTGAACTTCTTGTGAAATCTATAGGTTCCCCTTTTATATTTTTCTACATCCATAGTAACAATATGTTCTAACAATGTATCTTCATCTTTATCAATTGTACAAGGCAATGTATTCTCAAGGGCTAAATACAATCCCCTCTTCTTCTCATATTCCTCCAAATCATATGCAAAGCAAAACATAGGCCGTCCAAGAATCGAATAATCAAAGTATGTACTAGAATAATCTGAAATCATACAATCTGCTATAGCATATAAATCATTCAATGGACTATAATCAGACACATCCCTAATAAATTCTGTATCTCTTATTCCTAATGCCTCAGATACTGCATAATGAGCTCGAACCAATAAAACATATTTCTCTCCCAAATGTTTTTCCCATTTCTCAAAGTTAATAGGAGGTGCAATATATGTATTATTATTTTCATTTATCAGGTATTCTCTATAAGTCGGAGTATAAAAAATAACCTTCTTATCATCTGGAATTGATAACAAACTTCTAATATTCTGTATATCTATTTCATTATAATGAAACAAAGCGTCATTTCTAGGTAAATCGCTTAAAAGAATTGCTTCTTCGGGCGCGTTAAATATACGCTGGAATATTTTTCTATCATACTCACTTTGTGCACATCTGATAGTAGAATCATCTATTTTCTTAGATTTCTTTTTTCCACCTAAAGCATTCTCATTCTCATCTCCGCCGATTTTTTTAATTGGTGTTCCATGCCATGTTTCAACTCGAATTATTCCTTTTCGTTCAAAGTCGATACCACGTGTCATCCCCGAGTTGCTAATGAGAATCTTTGAAGATATCATTTGCTTAAAAAAAGTAAGAGTATCTATCTTTATTTTTTCTCCTCTAGGAATATCAAATCGCTCTGGTTCTACAAATGCCCAAATCAACTGCCAGTCTGCGAACTTTGGGTTTCTTAGTATTTCTTCATATAGCGCTCTCGGACTATCATCAAATTGTCTACCTCCAAAACTTGCAAACAATATTGTTTTTTCATTTATAGGTACAAAATAACTCCATATTTTTAAACACATGCCTAAAATTTTCCAAAAGATATTCAATATAAATGGACTTCTTTTTAAAAAATTGATTAAACATTTTCTCATAATAACACCTAACTAATCATTAAATCTACTAATATTTATAAGAAAATTCTCTGTCAAAACGCTCTTCTGTGCATTTTCTAGCATTTTATCATAGACAATCTCCATATCCTTAATGAACTTTTTCCTGCCAAATCTTGTACTTCAGTATTTTCTTCAAAAACTCCCTTATTTGCCAGCACATGTTTATAATAACTTGAGTAAGTATCAGAGAATTTATCATTTTATTTCTCGTACTTACTCCTAGCTAATTTTTGAAATGTCCAACTACGCAAAGAATTAGGCATTAAAACTTGAACAATTAATCTTTTTGCTATGTTCATACAATAGGTACTAAAACCAATTATATTATTATCAAACATATACTTTTGTAATTTAAACTCACTAAAAAAATACTTTCTTCCGCCTCTTCTTTTGTACATATCATTTCCGACACGAACATTGACAAGATTCTCCTCTACATTCGCAAACTTCATGCCAGCAATTGCCATACGAATCCATAAATAATAATCTTCATTACAATACCAATCAATATATCCGCCTACTTGTTGAACCGAAGATTTTTTAAACATAACCGTTACTTGATTCATAGGACATCTCTTTTTCATATACTTTTTTATGTCTGGATCACTTGTTGGTACTACTCTTCTTGCTATAATATTATCTGGATAATCAACAAATTCAGTAATATTTCCTCCCACTATATCTAAATCCTCATGTAAACCAAACAGTGAAAGTTGCTTTTCAAATCGATTAGATGCACATATATCATCCGCATCCATTAATGCAACAAACTCATTGGTACACGCCTCAAGACCTGCTCGTCGTGCATTACCATGTCCTTGATTCTCTGAAAAACGAATCACTTTTAAAAAATCCATTTCTTCATAAACTTGAATCACTATATTTAACGAATCTGGTACAGGACCATCGACAACAAGAACAATTTCATTCGGTTTTATTGTTTGATTAATAATACTGTCCATGGCCTCTTTAAAATGCTCAGAATTGTCTCCTCCATACACACAAATGGCAACTGAAAACTTTGTATACTGCATATTTATAATCCTAATATCTCCCTCGCTTCTCTTTGTCGACTCTCATACTCACTCTGACTTACTTTCCCATTCATTAACAAATAGTCACCAAAATCTGTTGCAGTTGCAGCATCCTCTTCCGTGATTCCTTCCCGCTTAATAAAAGCTTTCCTAACAGTCATAAAGATGATTTTTATATCTTCTATAAAACTCACCTTTTTAATGTACTTTAAATCCCATTCCAACTTATCTTCCCAAGCAATGGCATTTCTGCCATTTACTTGCGCAAGACCGGAGAGTCCCGGTTTTGCAGTGTGACGCAATCTCTGCTCAGGAGTCATGAATACAATATCTCTTACGAGCTGTGGCCTTGGTCCAACAATGCTCATGTCACCTTTTAAGATGTTAAATACCTCTGGAAGTTCATCCAAACTCGTATTTCTAAGCCATTTGCCAAACTTAGTAAGGCGCACCTCATCCGGTAGAAAATTTCCATTCACATCTTTCTCATCTGTCATAGTACGAAATTTATACATCTTAAACACAGTTTCTTTCCCAGTCTTTGCATCAACTAAACCTGGACGAGCCTGTGTAAACAATACCGGCGATCCTAATTTTAGCTTCACTAAAACAGCTACAACAATATACAGCCACCAAAACACCAAAAGTGCCGCCAATGAACATACGATATCCAGCAAACGTTTTATATATTTTTCGTAAATTCCCTTTTTACGTTCCATAGTCACTCCATTATCACTTTTCTTGTTTTCTCAGAAAAAGGTCACATTTCGTGACCTTGTATTTACTTTTTCTTTTTATGTGCTATTCTAATTTCATGCTTGTTGTTATATAACTCGTTGTCAATTTGGACACAATTGTGTATACCATAATTAACGACAATGTATATAGGAGGTGCTATCATGACATTTTTATGGATATCTCTCCGAAGAAGAAATAAATGCAGAAATCCTAGCGGCTAAAACAGAACAAACTGTACAAGGCTCTCGTGTTGCGGAGGATATCGCTTATGAATGTCGTCCTTGATACTAATGTACTCGTGATCACTTTTGTGGTGGGGTTGTTATTCAAAACATTTCCTAACCACTTCAATTATTCTATCCTGCTCCTCCACAGTCATCTTATTATCACTTGGAAGACAAAGTCCTCTATGGAAAATATCCATCCCTATATCGAGAGGTCTACCATCTGCACCCTTTGTACCACCTGCGATATATGCATTGGTTTTGGCTCTGCCATCACCTTCTCTGGTGACAAATCCATTCATACGATAGATAGGCTGCATATGCATAGGCTTCCAGATAGGTCTACCCTCTGCATTGATGCTAGATATTGCCTCGAGAATTTCCGTAGGGCAGCTCTTGCCCTTTTCTGATATATACAATGCTTCACAATCGGAACGTACCTGCTTGCACATTGCAGCTTCATCAATCAGTATACATGACAACCAGTAGTTTGGCTCACTGTTTGTTTCATCAAACGGATTCATGTTAACGGGCAGGTCCTTGAAGCCTTCTTTGTATCTTTCATAAATCGCTTTTTTCTGTGCAATATGGTCTTCCAGATGTGGATACTGCCCTCGTACTACACCTGCGATGACATTGCTCATGCGGTAGTTGTAGCCTAGTTCTTCGTGCTGATACCAGTCTGCTTTTTCTCGCGCCTGAGTCGACCATTTGCGTACCTTTTCTGCAGCCTCTTTGCTATCAGTCAAGAGCATACCACCAGCAGAACCAGTGATAATTTTGTTCCCGTTAAAACTTATCGCATTATAGTGGCCAAAGGAGCCTGTCTGTACTCCTTTATAAGTAGCACCCAAGGATTCTGCTGCATCTTCGATGATGACTGCTCCATGTTTTTCACAGATGGCTTTGATTTCATCTATTTTCGCAGGTACTCCATATAGGTTTACGAAAACCACCAATTTCACGTCCGGATAGATTTCGAATGCTCTTTGCAATGCATTCGGATCCATATTCCATGTGTCATATTCCGTATCAATAAATATCGGAACACCACCCTCATATACAATCGGGTTTACGGTTGCATCAAAGGTCATATCTGAACAAAATACCTTGTGTCCGTTCAATGCACCTTTACCAAGTTCGGTATGTCCATAAATCTGTTCACCAGCCAGTTTTACTGCCATATGGAGTGCTGCTGTTCCAGCAGAAAGGGCTACGGAATATTTGCAGCCTACTTTTTCACAGGTAAGGCGTTCTACTTCGTTGATATTTGCACCTATGGTAGACATCCAGTTCGTCTCGTAGGCCTGCTTTATATATTCGATTTCTTCTCCATGCATCGTTGGGGAAGAAAGCCATACTTTCTTCTCGAAAGGTTTATATTCATTTCCTATTAAATTCTTATCAAACATCTATATCACCTATATTTGATTATTTACACCGGCTTATAAGTCTCTACCATTTCCTGCACAAGGTCACGAATATTCTCATCATTCGCATATGCACGCTTCATGAGAACACGTAGCTGTGTAAGGAATTTGTCATAGTTGAATGGAATTGGACAGCCGATATGAATGAGCTTGTTTGGAGTGGTTTTCATCCCCTCCTCCGCCATAAGTTTTTCTTCGTACAGCTTTTCGCCTGCGCGAAGTCCTGTGTATTCTATCATAATGTCTACATCTGGTCGCAAGCCTGACAGCTTAATCAGGTTGCGTGCTAGTGTATCGATTTTCATAGGCTCTCCCATGTCCAGCACGAAGATTTCTCCGCCTTTGGCATAGGTCCCAGCCTGAAGCACGAGGCTTACCGCCTCCGGGATTGTCATGAAGTATCGGATGATGTCTGGGTGTGTTACCGTTACCGGTCCGCCTTCGGCTATCTGCTTTTTGAAAAGCGGAATCACCGAACCATTGCTACCTAACACGTTGCCAAAACGAACTGCTACGAACTCGGTCTGAATCGCAGACGTACTGATATCCTGCCCGGTTATCATGGCTCCATCCTCATCCTCTGCATGGGCAAAGAGCAATGGGATTTCCTCTACGCGACCTTCCTTCACCATGCGGTCAAAGGTCTGGATTATCATTTCGCACAGGCGCTTGCTGGCACCCATGATGTTGGTTGGGTTGACTGCCTTGTCGGTGCTGATAAGGACAAATTTCTCGCAGCCATTCTTCATAGCTGCATAGGCGGTCTTGTATGTACCTATGGCATTGTTCTTGATGGCCTCACATGGGCTATCCTCCATAAGAGGTACATGCTTGTGCGCTGCAGCGTGATATACGATGTCTGGCTTATATGTTTCAAATACCTGGTTCACCTTGCGGCTGTCTCTGACAGAACCGATGATGACCTGTAAGTCGAGATATGGATACTTCTTCTTCAACTCCTGCTGGATATCATAAGCGTTGTTCTCATATACATCGAAGATGATGAGCTGCTTTGGTGCATGGCTTGCTATCTGTCTACATAGCTCACTACCAATAGAGCCACCGCCGCCGGTAACCATTATCGTCTTTTCCTTCAGCTCTTCAAATATCTGCATAAGGTCTACCTTGATGGATTCTCTGCCGAGTAAATCCTCGATAGCCACTGATTTCATAGCTTTTACACTGACTTCACCTGTAACGAACTGGTACACACCTGGTAGGTTCTTCAGCTCGCAACCCGTTTCCTTGCAGATATTGAGGATATCGCGTTTGTCCTCTGGTGGGCAGCTAGGAATCGCTAGATAAATCTTTTCGATACCATACTTTCCGACTGCATAGAGGATAGAATCTCTACCACCAACTACTGGTACACCTTCTACATCTCTACCCCATTTGTTTGGGTTGTCATCTATGATGCAGCAGGCTTTGTCGCTGGTTTCTCTGGAATGCATCAGCTCTCTCAGAATCATCTGACCCGCTGCTCCTGCGCCAATTACCATGACACGCTTGGAATCTGCTTTGTTCGCATAGGCAAGACGCTTGCCACGCTCTAATAGGATGAAGCGATAGGAGAAACGAACTCCTAAAATCGCTACAAACTGTATCATCGCTCCAAACAGATAGTAGGACAGGGGCATTCTCTTGAAAAATACAGTAATACCCGCGATGTGGATGATGGAAGTGATGACGGTAGATGTCATCACTCTACCAAGCTCGTTGTAGCTGGCAAATCGCCAGATGGTATTGTATAGGCGCAATGCCGAAAATACGCACAGACATAGCACAGCATAGATTGGTATAAATGCCATGTATGGATTCAAATACTCTCTTGGAATCATAGTAAACTGTCCATCGAAGCGGAGCCATAGTGCCAAAAAGTAAGAGACACATACTGCAATCACGTCATATGCGGCAAGCCACATGCTAATTTTCTGCCAGTGCATGAATTTCTTCTTATTCTTCAGTTGTATATTCGGTGTTTCATTTTTCTGTACTTTTGACATTCTATTGTTCTCTTTTACTTTTTAGAATTTTAATCAGTAAATAATAAACTATTTTACTTCTTCTATGTTCAGTGCAGATGGATTTAACAAGACTCCCTGTACCAGATATCTACTGGTATCCTCTCCTCTTACACAAGTGGATAAGGAGACGATATAATCATCTGCTGTTACCTCTGTACCTTCTCTAAAATGAGCTCCCATATCACGTATCTGATATATAGAATCTATATAGGATTGGAAGGATTCTTTGTTTTTGCAATTGTAGCTAAAGAGTAGATGCTCGTCACCTCTTTCATAAGCTGCAAAAACCTCATAAACCAATACTTTGTCCGGCATATAAATATATATGTATGGATTGTTTTCGAAGAATTCCAGACTCTCATAATTATGCAATGTAGCAAACATGGTCTGATTTCTCATGTTGTGGCCATAAATAACAGTATGTGGATCGGTAAAATCCTTGCTATTTAATTTTTCTGTATTGATACAGCCAGCTGTGCTATAATTGCCATCCAACCCTGTTCTTAAATAATAAGACAGCTCTTCTGGATGTTGAAGAATTGGGTAATCCACATTGGTTTCTGGTATATATATCCAGGCGTAGATATGCTCATTTTCTTCCATGAGTGCCTGCCAATCCAGATTCTTTTCTGGTACTCTAATGCCCAATTGGGTCAATTCATCGACAGCTTCCGTTTCATTCTCGGACTCTGGCACTGTTTCTAGCTGTGTATTTATAGTCATATTTGATAATTTATCAAATTTATTTTCTGATTTTAGGTCCTCGTAATTCTTTAATAACATAAGTCCCAATGAGACCAAGAATATAAGTAAGAAAATTACGAATAAAATTTTATAAATCAACTTATTACGCTTTGCATTTTTATTTGTTTGTGTGCCCATATTTCATTCCCTTTTACTCAAAAATGCCGAAGGCATAGAGCCTTCGGCACTAATAACCACATGTTTTTAAATGTTATTTTTTTGAATATACCTTTTAAAGGATATACTCGGTACTAATATTAGTTAAATTTAATTTTTTTGCCGCATACAGCTGTGCCTACAAGACCAGCTACTGCAAGCATTGGTAATACGAATACATCGCCATCTTTCTGAGCTGTTGCAGCAACCTTAACGAATGCTACAGGAGAGAAAGATGTAAATGTAGCTGTAACTACTCCATCAGCTACGTTATCAGGTGTAATGGTTTCCCATGTTCCATCCGTTAACTGATGAAAAACAAGAATGGTTTCTCCAGCTTTAACATCTGCAACCTTGAAAGTAAGTGTTGCTTTGTTATCTGCATTTACAGTACCAGTAACTGTTACATTTACTACAGATACGATAGCTGCTGTAACCTTTGTTTCGCCTTTTTTAACTTCTTTCGTTACATCAACATCAAACGCTTTCTTAACAGCTTCAATTGCTTTCGTTGCTGCTACTTTGAAAACGTCTGCAGAAACTACTTCAGCTTTGTCAATTGTTACGTTTCCAGCTTTAACAGTGATATCTTCAGCTTTGATCACTAAATCTTTAGCGGCTTCTTTTGCTTCTGCATCTGTCATAGCCTCAACCTTTGTAACGCTTCCTGCTTTAGATGAAAGATCGCCAGCAGAGATAGAAGGAGCTGCAAGAGCTGTTGTTGTAGAAGCTAAAACCATAAGTGCTGCAAGTAATACTACAAGTTTCTTTTTCATTGGACATATCCTCCTTTCTTCAAAGTTTCATGTGGTTTATATCAAACAGTCTCTATTTATAGAGGCTGTGAGATATCATAATCATAACTGTATCGTGTCTTATTCTTCCGACACTTCATTGTAAAAGACTTCGATAATCATGTCATAAAGTGCATTATCATCTACATGATATTCCTCGAATTCATCACCCATGATGGTTTCGCCAGGTACGGTATACATGTTCTCTGCATCGAATTCATAGGCTGAGAAATCAGATGCAAGCTTTGGGAAATCTAGATTGGTAACTATGTAATCTTCTATAGAATCATAGATACTGATTATCTTTGATGTACTACCAGCTGTATAAGCCTTCATCTGGTCTATAAAGCAGGTAATATACTGCTCCTGCCGACGAAGACGATCTGTTGCACTGTCAAAGTCGCTTTGCTGACGTCCTCTTAAGTAACAATAGGCTTCATTCCCTGTAAGGGTCTTCACCTCACCCGCTACAAGATTGACACCCTTTGCTGGATACAACACATCTTGTAATACGGTGAGCTTTACACCGCCAATAGCGTCATTCATAATCGGAATACCGCCCATTCGTATAGACAAATATCCCTGAATAGGAATATTGTAAAACAAACCGGACACTGCATCTGTTGCTCTACTACAACTCAAATGCTTACCGTCTCCAAAGCCATGCTGCGTACATATCTGAGCTTTTAATGTTCGCTCTATGGTACCTGATTCATCATACACATCAATATCTGTCATTGAATTTCGATTAATGGAAATCACCGACACCTTTTCTTTGCTAGAATCCGCAACTAACAGGAACATTGCATCAGATTGTCCGCCATCGCTTGCTCCTACATCTTCTGTTTGAGATGTCTCCTTGTCAATTCCCATTAACAAGTACGTTTTTATCTTGTTATTATACTGGTAATACTTGCCATTATATTTGATTACTCCCTCTTGCCATTTCTCTGTGCTGTTGGAAACAGCACTTGTAGAAGGCTCGTCCTTATCCCTATTACTAGCATTGGATATTACTATTATTATAACAGTTATTAGCACAACTAACAATATAGCTAATAGCACAAAAAAGGGAATTTTGTATTTTTCTTGATTATTTGGTATGTCTTTTCTCATGCTTTAATCAAATCTAAAAGGTTACTGAACTTCAAGTGTCTGTTTACAGGTCAGAATACGGGCAACTGCCTCGTCAATCACATCCTGCGAAACCTGTCGGTTTGTCACTGCAGCTAATACGCCTTGGTAGGCTTCCTTGAAATTGGTTGGACAGTATACCATATCCATACCGGCATTGATTGCAGCAACAGCTGCTTGTGTGACGGTATAGCCTGCAGCAATATTCTCCTCAGATATGGAATCTGAAATCAATACGCCTGTGTACTGCATGTTGCCGCGAAGGTAATTCACGACTGTCTTGGACATGCAGCATGGGGTGGTTGCGTTTCCTGTAAATGCTGGCGCATAGACATCGCCAACCATAATTGCATCAACGCCTGCGTCCATTCCGGCCTTGTAAACCAAGCCCTCGGCTTCTTCCCAGTTCGCTTTTGTCTCTTTCATGGTGTTTCCAGTGCTTTCTCCCGGAAACATGGACATGACGGTTAGTATGCCCTGTTCGTCGTAGGTCGAAACTGTCTCTGCTACCATAATAGCGGCTACAGATGCGTCTGCAGAATATGTATTGTTATCATATGCTTCATCCTTGCCTGCCGCTAAATCGGCATTGGGTGCCAGGTTCATATTGAAGCCTTCCTGTTTTAAATATGTAGAAATATTGGTAGCTGCATCTATCGCCTTTTGTGCATCTCCTGTTGCTCCGATTTCTGAGGCCGCAGCTTCTACGTTGTACCGGTTGATTGTAGCCAATGGAGAATTGGCTTGCCCGCCACATTCTCCAACCATAAGAAACATCGGCATACCCAACTGGGTGAGACAATGATCCTGTACCCCATTCACCATGGAGGCAGTCTGTGTCTTCCCTTGAAAGTTGATGGAGGAATATATCAAACCACCTACTGGATATTGATTAATGGCATTTCTAGTCGTATTTCCTGTAAGTGTCACACGGTCTGTATCCGTCAAGGCTTCCGGGGTCGTAAGAAACATCTGCGCAACCTTCTGCTCCAGAGTCATGGACGCAACCTTTGCCAGTATTTCCTCTGAAAAGACTGGTTCTGGTGGTGTCACAACGGTACCAATTGCATTTTCTATATCCTGTACATTCTCTGTATTTATTCCATTTTCTCCGTTTTCATTCGCATTGCCTGTGTTGGTTGCGACATCACCTTCTTTGAGGGATGCGACTGGATGAACGACACATAAAAGCAACACGACCACTAGGGCTATTGCCTCGAGCACAAGCAAAAAGTGAATTGTACTTTTTGGAATCTTCATCTTTTATTTCTATCCTCTTTAGTAACTATATAGCAGGATTATTTATCCTCTTCCTCATTGCCATAATAGCTTCCATAGTAGCTTCCATAGTAGCCACCGTAATACTTACCATAGCCATAACCGTAGCCATAACCACTTTTCTTCATCGCTACCTTGTTCAATACGGCACCTAAGATGCGTACTCCGGATGCTTCGAGCTGCTTTCTTACACTAGTAATCAGGCGGCTACTCGCAACACCCTGGGAAATAACGAGGATTGCTCCGTCGCAATATTTTGCAACAACTGCGGCATCAATGGCTGCTCCAATTGGCGCACAGTCTAGAATCACATAATCAAAATGCTCTTTGGCAAATTCCATCATTTCCTTGAAATATCTTTTATCCAAGATTTCTGTTGGGTTTGGCACACTCGGTCCTGCAAACACCATAAATAAGCGTTTGATGTCTGTCGCATATAACACATCCTCCAGATTTTTCTGTCCGGAAAGATAGTGGGACAAGCCTAATACTTCACCTGACTTTACTTTTGCGCGGAGGCGTCCAACCAAAACGGATTTTCTCATATCTGTGTCGATTACCAATACGCTTTTCCCGGATTCTGTCAATGAACGTGCCAAGTCCATGGAAACCGTACTTTTTCCTTCGTTTGGAACGGAGCTGGTAATCAAAATTGTCTTTATATCATCTCCACAGAACTGAAGATTTGTCTTCAATGCACGTAGAGATTCCTTCATCGTATAGCTATGTTCTTTTACACTTCCTAATGATACAGTTTGCATTTTCTTTCTCCCTAAGTGCTTACTTTGCCTTTCTTGCTACTGGTTTTTTCGCTGAGGAACTTTTTTCCAGCGTGGCTTTGGTAACTGGTCTTTTTCTCTTCTTGCCATCGTATTCTCCTTCCTCTAATGGAAGTGTACCTAATACGTTCAGACCAAGCTTACGTTCAATATCATCCGCTGACATAATGGTATCATTCATCAAGTAGCTGATGATGACAATTGCCATGGCAAGAAATGCGCCTATTGCAGCACCCAAAATGGTATTCATCAGTATATTTGGACTTACCGGATTTTTGTTGACATAGCCCTGCTGGATAATCGTCGGTGGATCCTGCACCATCTTTTCTGCGATAAAGGCAGAACCAACCTTTGCAATTTCATCTGCAATGAGCTTTGCCTGTTCAGGGTCTTCATCAGTTACTGTGATATCCAGAATACGTGAGTTGGTTGGGTTGCTAATGGATACCCTTGATTTTAATGCACCATAGGTCACATCTAGATCTAAATTGGTAATTACCTGCTCCAAGACTGGACGTCCCGTTACTACTACGATGTAGTCATTGGTGAGGTTCGTGCCCATCTGGATATCTGCAATAGTAGTAATGGACGTACTCTTGCTGAGTACGTACAATTCGGATGTTGACTGATACTGTGGCACTAAAATGAATTTGCTGATACTAAACATTATCAACGCTACTAGTACCGTAGAAATCCCAATCATCACCCAATTGTTCAATAGCTCGAAAAATAGCTCTTTTAAGTCAATCTCAATTTCATCATCTATTTCGTATTTCTTTTCCATGTCTACTCCTATCTTTTGTCGGAATGCAAGAGTGTCCTCGCATTGCCCTCTAAAATATCATCAACATAATTTTCATGGTATTTTTTATAGAGATATTCTGCGCATTTCCCCATATTGTTGGCACGCTGCTTGAGTCCGTGACTGTCACTTGCAACAAAATCTACATATTGCTGCTTCAGTAGCTTTTTCACAAAGCGTTTTATTCTACCGCCATCGAGACCAAGCACTGCGTCTGCATTTACCTGTATCATAGCTCCAAGGTCACGCAGCAGCTCAACATTGCTCAAGGATTCATGCATGCACATGTATCGCTCCACATGAGCAACAATCGGAATGTACCCATAACGTAGCAAATCCTGCACAGAATTCTTGATATAAGAAAATTCTGTGTCATGCTTGTACTCCGCAAGAACATAACGCGTTCCCGCTAGGGTGCGACATTTGCCGCTTTCAATATATTCTATCATCATGCTGTTGACATGGTGTTCTGTACCCAGATGCAGATTCATTCCAAGCTCTGCCGCATATTTGCACAGGCTTGTGAAATTCTCCGCAATGGCTTTGTGTGGGTAAGCAAACATGCCATGTCTATAATGTGGTGTCAGTATCATGGTGTCTATGCCCTGTGCCTTGGCACTTTTTAGCATTGCCACAGATTCCTCTATGGTCTCCGGTCCGTCATCTACACCAAATAAAAGATGTGTGTGAATATCAATCATAGTTATCATCCTATTATAATAATATTTTTTTCAAAAACTGTCAATTGTCGTTAGCGACATTTCCGCATGAAGCTTGATACAATTCTTGTTGATATTACTGGAAAGTGGCCTCTCCCACATAATTGATTCCAATATAACTCTTTCCTCGATTGATAGAAAGCTCTTCCCCATCTTCATCATAAAACTTCATCGGAGACTGCTCGTCCTTTTTGGACCAAGTAATTTTCTGTACAGCGCCATTGGATACATAATATCCGTTTCCACCATGCCAGTCTACATCGCGATGTATGCCGTTTGCTGCGCCGGTGATGTTCGCTTCCAACACAAACACATTGGTAAATGCGAGCTGTGTACCTGTCACTCCGTCAACCTGATCTTTACCATTATAATCCTTGAAATAGGTGTTCGTTGTGGCATCGTACGTAAAGGTCGCCAAAGCAATACCGAAATCGACATTTATTTCTGTACAGGCATCGCCTGTTGGTTTGATAACCGCACTATTGAAGCGAAAGGCAGTTCCTTTTTTGTCCTCTTCTATTTCGATTCGCTCACCATCTGCTTGCATGACCTCTGCTAGTCGTGTTCCGTCAAAATAGCTGGTATGCTCCAGTGCATATCCTGCACTACGTCTTTCTTTATCACGTCCGAAGAGATTGCCTTCATTGTATTTTCCATCATATTGTGTAAGATTGAGTGAATCTACATAGTCCTGCACTTCACCCATCATTCCCCAGTTGACATAGACTGCATCGAAGCCCTCAGAAATAGCCGGAAAGTATTTGCGGCAGCTTCGAATTGAGCAGATTTTGGGTACCTGTGTATAGTCTGCGTACAGGGCCATGAAGCGGGTCGCTCTGCCTTCTACTGGAATTTCAAATATCACATCTGCCTGAGCAATTCCGTACTGTGGGAAAGCAGGCTTGACATTATTTACCATAACAGCAACTGGACGCATGCCCACTGCTGCATCCGTAATATCTGATAACCCCGTCAAGGGATTGGTATTGGTGGGAATATCAATCGTGTTCTGAAGCTTTATAGCGTCGACCATCTGTGAGAGATGCGTCGCAATCACAGGATTCGCTTTTGACTCTGTGCTCTGATTTTTGGCGTTTTGATTGCCACAAGCGGTCAAAACAATCGTGATAAATAAAAGTAAGATAGGTAACGTATATTTTTTCATCTCTGTGTTCCTTTTTCATTATGTAATCAACAATATTTTACCAAAAATTAAGGAAAAGTACAATTGTTTGTGTGTGTATTCTCATATTTTTCCAGCTTTAATTTCTTGCATATATGCGCATAATCGTTTACTCTGTATGAGATTGTGTAAAAACACGCATTACTAATATGGGTAATTAGATAGAATAATAGACAGAAACGAGGATAATTATTTATGAGTACGAAAAAGTTAGGTCTTTCCACTAAGATTTTTATAGCATTACTGATAGGGTCGGTCGTTGGGCTTTTGATTAATTTCTTTTTACCATCTGGGATGCTGAAGGATACTATCTTAATCGATGGGATTTTCAATGTCATCGGAAATGGATTTATTCGTCTGATGCAGATGCTGGTAATCCCACTGGTTTTGTGTAGCCTAGTCTGTGGCACGATGTCTATCGGGGATACCAAAACGCTTGGAAAAGTGGGCGTGAAAACACTCATCTTTTATATAGCTACTACAGCTATCGCAATTAGCTTAGCTCTCGTGGTTGCCATTTTCATAAGACCAGGGATGGGGCTGAATATTGATGCCATCGAAAGCACAGATGTAACTATTTCGGAAAATGTCAGTCTGGCAGATACTTTACTCAATATTATTCCAAAGAATGTATTTTCTTCTATGGCAGAAGGGGACATGCTTCCAGTCATCGTATTCGCGGTATTTGTAGGTATCATTTTGGCAAGGTTGGGGAAGAAAGCTAGTACTGTTTCAAAATTTTTTGCAGAATTTAATGATATTATGATGGAAATGACTATCACAATTATGAAGGCTGCACCAATCGGCGTGTTTTGTATGATTGCAAGAACCTTTGCAAGCATTGGTTTTGATGCATTTGTACCAATGCTGAAATATATGGGCTGTGTCATCTTTGCCCTTTTGTTGCAGTGCTTTGGCGTATATCAGTTATTGTTGTTTGCTTTTACAAGATTAAATCCACTTACTTTTATCAAGAAGTATTTCCCTGTTATGCAGTTTGCGTTTTCTACTTCTTCCTCCAACGCAACAATTCCTATGTCTATTGAGACCTTAGAGGAAAAACTGGGCGTATCCAGAAAAGTGTCCTCTTTTACCATACCACTGGGCGCTACCATCAATATGGATGGTACGTCTATCATGCAGGGCGTAGCGGTTGTATTCATCGCAGAGGCCTACGGCATCGAACTAACTACTTCTATGCTGGCTACAGTTATCTTGACCGCCACTCTTGCTTCCGTCGGCACAGCTGGTGTGCCTGGAGTCGGACTCATCACTCTGGCGATGGTGCTGACCTCTGTTGGCCTCCCAACGGAAGGCGTTGCTTTAATCATGGGTATCGATAGAATCGTCGATATGCTGCGGACAGCTGTGAATGTTACAGGAGATGCAATATGTACCACAATTGTGGCGAATCATGAGGAGTTGCTGGATAAGGACATGTTCGTTGGTGAGGAAAGTTAGTGGGGGAGTTTGGGATGAAATGGATAACAATGTAGTAGAGGGCGCGAGAAACTCGCGCCCTGTTTGCTTATTTTTTAAACATAATACCTACCTCTTCACGCAAACATACCGCACTTGCGGTATGTTTGTAAAAACATTATAACGCAAGTGCGGTATGTTGTAAGTAGTATTCTTTGCTGGTCTAGATATCTTTTACGCTATGCTACATCAAGTAATCGTCTTAAACATGAAACCAATGCACCACAATAAGGAACATATTCTCCGTTTATCTTATTATCGTAATAATCAATCATATCACGGATATACATTTGATCGTCTAATAAAGTCTCATCAAGTTCTTCATACATCGCCTCTATAGCTTCTTGTCTATTTCTGTTTAAATAATAACTATCTAAACCTAATGCTTTAATCATTTGATCCGCTATGTAAAATGTTGTCCTCCCACTTGTTGCACAAATATCTCCATTATCCAAGTAAGTAAACATATCTTCAATTCTATAGTCCGTTGGGATAATCATATTTTCATCATACCAATTATCTTTTTTATGACCGCAGAATTCATCCCAATCAATCAAAAAATTCGCATTGCTATCCAATAACTTTTTACCTTCACAAGAAGCAAAAAGGTTTACATATTCCAAATCCAAATGCAAAAACTTATCTACACCCTTAGGCCAAAAATGTTCAATATGTGCCATATTATTATTTATATGTCTCATACAATAACAACAGATTCCACCTTGCTCCTCAATCAAGCTCTTTTTTAAAGTATTACGTCTTTGCTTACTAGGAATATCATTCGAATCCTCCGATGAAAAATCTCCTTTATAGCGTGGTTCTCTACCATTATTCATCTTAAATTGAGTCTTCCAATTTTCAAACCATGCCGGTGATACGCCTTTATTGATTCTTTTCATTTCTCTTTCCTTTAGTAATAATCATACGTGCCCTTGTAAGCCCTTTAGCCCTGCCCATGGTAAGTTTATCTATATCGTCGAGGATATGCTCTGCCTGCATATATTTTTGTTCACTAATCAGTCTATACACCTCCGAAATACGTTCGGAGATTTCCTTATTCACAGAAGCCGTTTTCATCAAATCTTCTAAAATTACATTTGAATCCCATCCAATCAGTGAATCGATTTCTTGTATTATAGTTGATTTCCCTACGCGCTCTAATGTATACACATTATTGGTACTATCCAATTCTCCTAAAACCTGTGGTGAATGTGTAGTTATAATAAATTGAATATTAGGGAATGTTTTTTTCAACATACCTACAACTTTTCTTTGCCATGAAGGATGCATATGGAGTTCTATTTCATCAATTAATACAACACCTTCGCCTTCTAATGGATTTTCTAAAGAGGGATTTGCCATAGATAATCTACGTGCCAAATCTCCGAATAAAGCTATAGTGCATTTTTCCCCATCGGATAATTGCTCGATTTTAAGACTCTTACCCTCCTTACGAACTTTCATAGCAAGGGGTTTTCTTTCTATCCTGATATCATCAAAGCCATCCAACATTGCTAACATGGCAGTTTTCACGGAGTGTAAGCATTTATCTACATAGTCAGGATTTTGACGTACTTTTTCTTGATTCTCTATATCCTCTTGATTCCTAAACCATTCAAACAACAAACGAAAATCTATTTTACTTTCAATAGCTTTATCAAATGCATTAATTTTAGCAAACGATGCTTTATTACTAGAACGAACCGGCACCTCTAGAACCAATCTATTTACACCATAATTAACGAAAATCGGCATATTTAGTTTATCTTGTACTTTAATCCAATTTCCTTGT
>JAZULP010000052.1:0-32957 GCA_045603165.1 Agathobacter sp.
TCTTTTATCCAAGAATTAGATTCGTATTTACATTGGTACAATGAAGAACGAATCAAAATGTCACTAGGTGGAATGAGTCCACTTCAATATAGACGTAGTCTAGGAATAGCAATTTAGTCCAAGAAAACGTCCGCATCCCCATTGCAAAAATTTTCTTTTTCATAAATTTCTCTCCTTTTATAAATTATTTTTATTTATCAACCTAGCTTCGCTGCTAGGTCAATGTCAGCATCTATGTATTGCTATATTCTTCTTGATTTTACATTATTTCACTGAAATAGTAAACCACTTTCAAGAAAAAAAGACTTATAATTCACACAAAAAAACGGAGAAGATATCCAAATCTCCTCCGTTCGTTGTAATCAAACTAATATTCTATTAAAATTAGATTGCTCTTTTTTTCATTACAACGCTACCTACGATTGCTACTACACCAAGTCCAAGGATAGACATCCAAAGAACGAAGTTAGCATTGTCGCCAGTACCTTTGTTATCTGTTTCAGTAGCTGGAGCTTCTGCAGAAATTACATAATCAGAACAGTGATCCTGTTTGATTGTGTAGTTACCATCTTTATCTACTACAGCGTTCTGTCCAGTATACTTTAATGTACCATCTTCCATAATCTGGTAGTAATACAATGTCTGTCCTGCATATGTTGTTCCTACAGGAATTGTGATTGCTGCTTCTGCTGGAAGCTGACCAGAATAATCAAAGTTAACTCTCAATACAAATTTATCTTTATCGATATTTGCTTTGTCTGTTGTTGCAGCATCGTATTTGTCTACCAATTCAACCTTGAATGTGTATTCTGTCTTACCTTCTACAGCTGCTAATGTACCTTTTGCAAATGCAAATTTAACAACTTTATCGCCTGAGCCTGATTCGATAACTACAGGTTTTTCTTTGTTTGCAGTAATGAAAGAAGCCATTTCATCCTTAGATACTACTGGATTTTCTGAAGGAACTTCAACTTTAACTTCTGTATCTGTTACTGTAATTGTTGTTGTAACAGGTGCAGATGGTAATGGTGTAACTGTTGGTGCTGTTGGTGGTACTACAGTTGCTTTAAAGCTTACTGTTGTAGTAACTGTACCAGCTGGAGCAGCCCATGGATTTTCTGGATCATATGTAAGAACTTTAATTTGGATTACATCATCCTTTGATACTTTTAAAGTCTGGGATGAAACTACTGGATCGCTATCACTCCATTGCTTATCGCCATATTTACCAGTTGTTATATTATCTACTACATACTCCCAACCACCTTCGGAAGAAACTGCAACAGTAACTTCACCAGCTGCTGGGGCTTTCCATTCATAACAATATTCAGTAGCACCAGCTTCGAAGGTTGCTTCATATTTACCAGCTTCAATATCTTTTGGATTACTCATTGTTCCTTCTGGATAATTGAAATCTAATGCAAATTCTGCACTATCTGTGCCTTTATTACCTACTTGTAAAATAACCGGCATACGACCCATAACCTGTTCTATTGCAACAGTTACAACTCCGTTTTCTGCGTCGTACTGTTTTCCGTTGTAGATAACATATGCATTTGCATCTTCAATAGTAAGGATCATACCACCTACATATGCAGAATAATATAATGCTTGTCCTGCTGGAACAGTTACTTCAACAGGATCGCCTTCATACATAAACATAATAGGATTGAGCTCACTACCAGCTGGATAAGAAACCTTCCATTCTACATCTGCTGCAGGATAATTCCAGTTTGCATCTGGCAAAACTGCAACTGTAATCTGAATTTCATCATCTGCTTCCACATCCAAAGTAACACTTGTGCCATCTCCGTCTGCTTGTATTGATCTCTGAGCATAACTATTAAGATTATATGCTTGAACATCTACCTCAACACCTTCCGTTACATCAAGTAATTCAAATGTAAGTGTACCATCTGCAGGTGCAGTATAAGTATATAAATATCCTTGGCTATTACCCTCTTTAACAGAAGCTGTACTTGTGATATCTACTCCGTATAATTCTTCTGGATTATTGTATGAGCCTAATGGATATACAAAATATACTGTAAAAGTAGCTGCGTCTTCTCCCTTATTTCCAATCTGATAAGTAGCAGGAGAACCTGGCCCCTGACTTATAATATCTACAGATACAGTACCTTCTACTGCATCATACTGCTTACCGTTATAGATGACATAAGCATTTTCATCATATATAGTAAGAGTGCTTCCACCTACACCAAATGTAGCATAGTATTTTTCTGTTCCTGGAGTAACCTCAACCTTTACCCCATCTTCTGAATATATAAGTGAGATAGCTTCCAGTTCGGTATCTCCTTCTGCACCAAATGCAACCGTTGTCATACCAAACAACATGCATGCTGCAAGAAGAAGAGCCATAATCTTCTTTTTCATAAATTTCTCTCCTTTTATAAATTATTTTTATTCATCATCCTAGCTTCGCTGCTAGGTCAATGTCTCTGTTACTGTACTACTTTTACAGTAAGTGTAATTTCTGTAGCTCCTGTTTCCAGATATACAGGTTCTTCACTGATTTCTGCATATCCTTCTGGAAGAGCCAACACTTCAGCCTTGTAGCCATCTGCTTCTGCTAACTCGAATTCAGCTACACCATTGGCGTCTGTCTGTTTAAAAATACAGGTTTCTAAGCACATCTGAACTGTAGCTCCTGCAACTGGATTGCCACCTTCGTCTACTACTGTGACCTTGTACAATGCATTGCCCTCTGCTATTGTAGACTCTTCTTCTACATCTTCAGAATCCTTGCTCGCGGCCATTTCGCTGTTTTCTGTATTCTGACTGTCCTTCTCCGTATCACCATTGCTTGTACCTCCACATGCGGTAAGGGTGAATACCAGCACAATCAAGATTGTGGCGAAAATACGCTTCATCTGTTTCACTTTTTCGCCTCCTTCCATATCTCATTTTGACATTATTTCACTTAATAAATATACCTCTTTCAAGGCGAAAGTGCAACCATTTTCCTACAAAATATACAAATTTTGCAGGAAAATGATAATTTTTTTATATTAGTAGCACAATAAGAACATCCAAGCAATTCCGGTATTTACATTTTTACCATCAAACAGGTAGAAGCCACCTTCCACGCTCTTATCCCACCAACCACGATGCGTTCCACCGTTCTGAATCATATATATAAGGTCATCTGTCAATGGATAGTAACCACCTGCATTTGCAGCCGCCTTTGTATATTGAAGCATGAGGCTCGTATAATCTTCAATTCGGTTGATACTTCCGTTGGAATTGTAGAAGTATCTTAGGAATGATGTCTTGTCTACCAAATCTGTCATATTGATATAATTTGTAGAAGCAAGGTTAACATATACAATAGCTCCATCTGCAGAATCCTTATGATAATAGCCATCACTGCCTTTTACAAGATTGATTCCAGAGCCACTGATATCTACACTTGTTAGGCTTCCGCCTGGTGCTGGGAAGCTTGTAGATGGATTGCCACTTCCGTTCCATACGGTAGGCTGTGTTTCTGCTGCTACAGAACCATATCTTTCTACAATAATTACACATTCGGAGGTACCTGTTACACTAACAATAAACTCACCGCCAAGCATTGATTCTAAAACCTCTGCGGTATATTCATTGCTAGAATAGCTTGGATTTTCAATAACATTAAATGCGTTACCTACATAAGAGAGCTTTGCATCGCCGTTCGTCGTTTTAATGCGGTATTTTCCTTGTTTTGTAGGTGTAAATATAAAGTAGTTGTTTGCATTGGACTGAATTGCTGTATGTACTGCACCTACTGAAATATTATACGCTGACTTTTCTCCGTTGTAGAAAGAGGTCAATGCACTTGACGAAATCTTTGGTGCGGCTATAACAGTCGCTGTTGTCTTATTTGCACTTAAGGTCGCTGTAGATTTGTCAAAGCCATAGTCTTTTCCTGTCGGGAATGCAATTTCTACTGTATAGTTACCTGAAGCAATTTTTACAGATACAGAACCATTTGAACCTACTATGGCTGTTTTAGCAACCTTGCCTCCACTAACAAATTTCACTGCTGCATCTGCCAAAGGATTGCCTGCATAGTCAGTTACGTTTACTGTATAATTGATCTGCTTCACACCGGAATTGGTATTCTGTGAAGCTTTCTTTAATTTAATCGTCACGCTTGTTGAACTGCCAAACGATTTGCTTCCAGATTCGTATCCATCTGGTCCTTCTGCTGTTGCAGTGTAATTGTCTTCTACAAGACTAAAGGAGATGGAACCATTTCCGTCTGTTGTACCATAATTATTTCCAACCGTTACCAACACACCTGACATCGCTTTGCCGCTTTCGTTTACTACTTTTACGGTATATGTCTTTACTTCGTTGGATTTCTGTTTCAGTTTTACAGTTACGGATGGCTTATCTGGTGTCAATTCGTACTCTGTAGAATCTATCAAATAGCCTGCTGGTGCTGTAACAATTGCTTTATAGGACCCTGCTGGCAGAGTAGTCTTGGCTACACCTTTTTTGTTCGTGGTCAGGTTGGTATTATCAATACCGGTTCCGCTAATGCTAACGGAAACACCTGCAAGAGCTTTGCCATCTGCACTTTTTACGGTTACAGAATATTCTATCTTCTGACTTGGGTCAGTGACAACACC
This sequence comes from Agathobacter sp., assembly GCA_045603165.1. GTDB lineage: Bacteria > Bacillota > Clostridia > Lachnospirales > Lachnospiraceae > Roseburia. Next base: position 4,632 of record JAZULP010000052.1, read on the forward strand.
TGCGCCTTCTACGAAGGTTGCTTGGAATTTGAATTCTCCTGCCGGATATTCATTGTTTTCATCTGGAAGTGTTCCAACTGTAAACTGAATGACATCTCCCTGATTCATAGGGATGGATACCGTCATATTTCCATTTGCGTCTGCTACACCGTCTGCACTCATATTGCGCATTGCGTAGGTGTTCAGATTATAAAGGCTATAGTCATAGCTGATACCCTCTGTTGCACCAAGTAAAGTAAGTGTAAGTGTACCAGGTGCTGTTGCTGTATATGTATAATATACACCTTGGTCATTTCCTGCTGCTACGTTGGCAACGAATTCACCTAAAGCTAATTCTAGCGGGTTACCTAAGGTACCCTGTGGATAGGTGAGGGTTACTGTAAATGTCTTTTCTTTGTCACTTGCATTTCCTATACCAAATACTGCAGGTGTATAGGTGTCTGGTGTTGTGAGTGGTACGCTTACCGTACCATTTTCTGCTTTGAATTCTTTATCATCATACAGGACATAAGCATCTTCATCCTGAATACTGAGAATCATACCATCAACCTTGTACATTTGATAGTATACAACGCCTTTGCCTTCTACAGTTGCTTCGAACTGTGTACCAACAATCTGATATGGATTTTCTTTACTTCCATCGCCTTCTCCTAAAGTAGCGATATCATCTACACTCTTTAGTGCTGTCTGTTTATAAGTATCTGATGTAAAGAAATTAAATACCTTTTCAAAGGTTGCTGCATCTGTAACACTGCCTTTATGGATTAAACCAATCGTACCATAACGGTCAATTACGACTGTGGTTGGGTATGCAGTAATCTGCATAATCTTTTCCCATTTGGAGTCTACTGCGGCCATAGGGAAGGTAAGTCCCAACGAGGTCTTCAGCTCTGCCATGGCTGATTTCTGTTGTGCGCTATTGGCAGCTGGTACAAATGAGAAGGTTTCCTGGAACTCTGATACGGCTTCTGTATCTCCGTCAACAGGATTTACTGCCAATACTTCTAATTTTTCCTGATATTTTGCATATGCCTCCTGTAAAAATGGGAATTCATTCTTACATGGTTCGCAGTTTAAGTACCAGAAATTGAGTACAACGGCTTTCTTTTCTTTTAATAGTTTAGAAATCTTATATGTCTTTCCGTCTGTTGCGGTTACAGACATATCTGCAAAGACATCACCTAATTCGAAGGTTACACCATCCAATTCATCTTCGGAAAGAAGTTGGGTTTGTAACACAATCTGGGTTTCTTTGTCTTTGATTTCATAAGTATCTTCTACCTTATATCCTCTTGGAACGTCCTCTAATACGATAACGGTACCCATGGCATTGTCTGATTCGAACTCAATCATACCGGTTTCGTCCGTTTTCCCAACAGTTACAAGGTCTTCTTTTTTATCGTTGGTGTAGACATATACACCAACTTCTTCTAAGGCTTTTCCGCCCTCGGTGACTACTTCAATGGTATATGTACCAGATTTGTCGCCACCACTTACTAATAGGACAATTCCACCGATAATCAATAAAAGGAGTACTGCTGCTGCCACACCTAAACCAATTTTCTTCTGTGGAGTTAAGTCACTAAAAAACTCTTTGATATAAGCTTTGATTTTTTCTATTTTCTCTGCCAAAATCTCATTCCTCCTAGAATTTTATTCGATATAGGCACACATAAACAACCAAGCAATTTCTTTGTTCAAACCTGGAATAGGAGCACCATTTTCATTCATAAAAATGAAGTCATGACTATCTTCATCCCACCAGCCTACGTATTCGCCTCTTGACTGAATGATGTATTTCAAATCCTCTGTTAATGGATATACACCTTCTGCATCATCCGCACATTCGATGTATTCTAAAAGACATTGGCTATATCTTTCTTTTTTTACAAATTCACCTTTGTCATCAAAGAAGTATTTGTTGACATCTGATCTATCCAGAATGTTTTTAAAGCATGGTAAATATTTAGGGTCTTTCGCCAAACGAACAACTACCAATGGTCCATCTGCTGTGTTTAAATGATAGAAACCATCTGCTTCATTGAATACAAGTGTATAGCCTGCAGCTGATGTGATATCAAATTCTTTGATCGTAGAGCCTGCTGGCAAGGTATACTTTGATATTTCTACGGTTTTTTCATATATCGTCCATGGCATATCTGCCAGAGTAACCTCTGCATCACCGATACGATTGATACAAAGAACTGCATGATTCGCTTCCTCCATTGCCTCTACACCGATAACCAAAACTGTCGTACCTGTGTCACCTGTTCCAATCATGCTTTCGCTAACAGATATTGTGAATTTGCCATCTACTACTTCTGCTGCACTTGTGGTCTGCACAAAGTGTGGTGTACCATAATATCCAATTTCTGTGTCCGCATCGCTTACTACAGAAAATTCATAAGTGCCTGCTTCCTGAGGGGTAAAAAGGAAATAGTTCCTTTCGCCTTTTTCTAATTCTACAGCTGTACAACCAGAATTCACATGGTATGCTGTATGATCCTCATTAGATACAAATAGATTCTCTTTTTCTTCTCCAGTTGCATATGCTAATTGCACTTCTGCCTCAGGACTACTTCCAGATACTGTGGTGCCTTTTTCGTAATGATAAGTGGCATCCTTATCTGTAAATTTTAATTCAATATCATAGGTACCTGCTTCGATAGTTTTGGCTGCTACACCATTTTCATCACAAACCTGCATAGCTACCTGTTTGCCATCCTGCATAAATAGTACCAATACTTCATCGCCATATGGGTTTCCCAAGGCATCCTTTACCGTTACCTTGTATTCGACGTCTCCGCCAGCACAGGCAACCAAGAGCATTGCGCTGCACATAAGTGCAGCTGCAATGGTTATATGTTTGATTCTTTTTAATAATTTCATGATATTACTCCTTTACAAACCGAAACCAATTAGTTTGCTGGACCCAGGTAATCATAGTAATAGCAAAGTTTTGTCCATGCATGATCTACTTTTTCAAATGTGTATTTTTCCATTACCTGCTGAAGAATTTCTGCTAATTCTTTCGTAACTACTACACAACCATTGCGTTCAGTATTGCTTGATTTGTCAATCTGACTGCAGTATGCACGAACGGCTTCTGTATAATCTTCTCCTTCGCCATGATAACGTCCTGCAAATACATCCTTTAACTGATATTCTTCTGCATAACCATCATAATCTTCGCCCCAAAGCTCTTTTAAATAAGCTTCGGTAGCTGCAATATCGTTGTTCTTACTTTCCATAATGGAGAGAATATAACTATCGTTCTCTGTCTTACTAAAATCAAATCCACCCATATCAATCATACCTTTTACGCCTTGATTGGTCATGATTGGGGCATTAAAGACACTTGTAATTCCTGTAAAGTCACAGTAAAGCTTGCTACCCTTTTTTCCATTTCCTAAATCTTCATAATATGTACCATCTTCACCAAGAACTACGTCAATACCGCCAGCGATTACATAATACATTGCATCACCAGTAGCATCACTGTCATATGTAAAGTAGCCAGGAGATGCTAAACGGAATAGGTTGTAAGTTGGAGCAACATATTCAATATCGTAAGTAATCGTACCTACTTCATATACATCCCAGAAAGCAATGTTGATGTAGTAAGGTGTTCCAGCTTCCATGTAGTATACCATAGAAACTTCACCTTCTTCTGTAAACATTCTCTCATCACGCTCATATACCAGAAGTTGTTCACGGTTTGCATTGAAAATCCAGCCATCTACACCTTGCTCTGACTCGTTGTGAGAGGTAATACGATATACACCCGATTGAGTTGGTACAAATTCTGCAAACATACCTCTTGGAATGATAGCTCTGTCATAATAGAAACTATTGCCACTGCCTAGTTTTGCATCATATGCACAGAATGCAGCAAGACCTTTGATTGGGTCTTCTAACTGTGTCGTTGTACCATATGCATCATAGTACTTGCACATCCTCAACCATTCTTTGTCATCATCCTCGAACCCAAACTGCTTACCAACCTCTACTAACATCTCATATAAATCTTTGGTTACAGAGCATACACCTGTTAATCTAGAGTTCGACGCATAGTTACAGAACTGTTCCAAATCCTCAAAACGATTCTCACCATTTATCATAAATTCCTTATCTTCATATACCATATCATATACGGTTTGCTCTTGATTGAATTGTGTATAATTCATAAGATCTGCTAAAAGCAGAGGACCATTTGCTGAGCCTACATGATAGTAGCCGTCTGCTGAGTTGTATACAATATCAACATAAGAATATGCTCCATCTTTTTCCACTGCTGCATATCTAGGGATATATGTCGGTTCATCTATAGCACTTGCATCTACAATACGCATATTTCTAATATATGCAGTATCATCACCTTCGTTGGTGCTTTCATCCTTCAAGTAGCAAAGAGCTAATTCGTAGGTGCCGTCTTCTTCTGCTACCCAAGGATAACAGGTTTTCCAATTAGGATTTTCATCTACACCAGAAATCTGATATATATCCTCTTCATTTACGATAACTACTAATGCATCATTTGTTTTTTCACACGAAACGATATAATCAAATGCAATTGCCTGACCTTTTTTCAATTCAATATCCGCGTAAATAATCGCATAAGAATCTTCAATGCCTTTATTTGATGCATAGATACATTTCTCTCCATTCTTTTCTCCAATAATGAATGGCCATGTATATTCTGCTGCATCGCCCTCTTCTGCATGATATGTGACCTTGATATCGCCACTATTAATGGTTGCTGCGATTTCATCTGAGCTTGGCATTGTAGCGGTTGGTTTTACCTGAGTAACCAAATCAGCAACACCATTTACGCATAGCATCTGCTTGTAAGGGTCTGCTGTGAAGTGATCGAATGCACATACAAACGGTCTAAGACTTGTAATTGCACCTGCTTCTACTGCACAGATAACGCCATACTGATCAATAAATACTGAGGTTGGATATCCTGTGATACCAAATACCGCCGACCATGAAGTAGGACACTGTGCCATAGGGAATGGTAAATGGTTGTTTTCTTTAAATGCTTTAATGCCTTCTGCTGTATCTGTTGGATATGGGTCTAAAGCAATGATTTCAATGTTTTCCTTGTACATTTCATATGCTTCTGCCATAATTGGGAACTCTGTTACACACCATGAGCAATCCGTATACCAGAAGTTCAGCATAACCATTTTCTTTTCCTTCAACACTTCAGAAAGAGTAAATTTGCTTCCATCTGTTGTGGTAACAGTGAAGTCATACATAACATCTCCCAAACCTAGTGTTGCTGTAGAGATATCCTCATCTGTAATAAGAGATGAGCTCAATATAATTTCTGCTGATGTTCCTTCAAAGGAATAGTAATCTTCTACTGCATATCCTTTTGGCACACCACTCAAAGCTATGTAATAATCTTCTGCGTCTTCAAGGTCAAAGTGAACAACACCTTCTTCGTCCGTGGTTGCATAGTCCTGTAAATCTTTAAGTTTCTTATCAGAATATACAGCGACGTCGACATCCACCAATGCCATGCCACCAACTGTCCGCACGCTAACGGAGTATGCGCCTTCTACGCCACTGCCATCTTCTGTTCCGTCTCCACTGCCCATTGAACCACCGCTACTAAGTGCTATAACCAATGCTACAATAATTGCAACAACAGCTACTGCGCCACCAATGAGAGCTGCACAGAATTTTTTGTCTGTCTTGGCACGTTCAATAATCGCATTGATTTTTTCCATGATTGTGGTGCCGAGATTTTTCAATTTTTCCATGTTATCCTCCTATATAATTTGTTCTTAAGTTTATATGCTTTTTAAAAATAGGCACATTTAACCTCATTATCCAATAAATGTTATCATAGGATGAGGTTTCAGTCAATAGAAAAACCGCACTATAGTGCGGTTTTGTGTACTATTACTAGCTTGTCAATTTTTCTGCATAACGCACGGTTTCCATAGCATCCTTGGCATATTTGTCAGCACCGATTTTGTCGGCGTATTCCTGTGTAAGCACAGCTCCTCCAACCACAATTTTGCACCAAGGAGCTTTTGCTCTAAGCTGCTTTATGGTTTCTTCCATGGCTGGAACCGTAGTTGTCATAAGGGCACTCAGTCCTACTAATGGCGCATGATACTCTATCGTTTTCTCTACGATGGTTTCTGGTGGCACATCTTTACCAAGGTCTTTTACGTCAAATCCATAGTTTTCTAAGAGGAGTTTTACGATATTTTTGCCAATGTCATGAATATCGCCATGGACGGTTGCAATGACAAAAGGTCCCTTTCCTGCTTCCGCTTTTCCATCCTTTGACATGAAGTCCTTTATATTTTCAAAGGCACTTTTCGCCGCTTCTGCACTCATCAAAAGCTGTGGCAAATATATGGTTTTGTTCTCATAGCCTTTGCCTACCACGTTTAAAGCTGGAATGATTTCATCTTGAACAATACGCAAGGGCTCCATATGTTTTAAAAGCTCTCTTGTAATCTCACCTGCTTTATCCTTAAAACCAGTAATTACTGCCTTTTGCAATTCTGATTTGTATTCTGCAGTAGTTTTGCCTGCAGTTGTGTTGGTTGCTGTGATGGTTGTGCCAGCGACGCTTTGAGATACACTTCCGCTCGGTTGAGCGATAAAATCAGCCGCTCCTTGAATATACTGTGCACAGTTTTCATCCATACCCTTTAATGCCTTATATGTGTAATAGGTCTTCATCATGTCAACAGAATATGGATTCATAATAGCTGCAGAAAGACCATTCTCAAGCGCTAATGCGAAAAATGTTCCGTTTATGGCATCACGATAAGGCAGACCAAAAGAGACATTGGATACACCAAGGGAGGTATGACACCCCAGCTCATGTCTAATTCGGTTCAACGCCTGCAGGGTTTTGTTCGCTGCAGAGATATCGGAGCTTATTGTCATAGCGAGTGTATCAAATATAATATCCTTTTTTTCAATGCCGTATTGTTTTGCGGTTGTCAGTATTTTTTCAGCAATCGCTACTCTTCCCTCAGCTGTGTCAGGGATTCCACCTTCATCTAAAGTGAGCGCAACAACTAATCCACCGTATTTTTTTACAAGTGGAAAAATTGCCTCCATGCTTTCTTTCTTTCCATTCACCGAGTTTATCATAGCTTTTCCGTTATATCGGCGAAGTGCTGCTTCCATAGCGACAACGTCAGAGGTGTCGATTTGTAGTGGTAAGTCGGTTACTGCCTGAAGTTCACATACAGCGTTTTTGAGCATTGCCACTTCATCTATGTCTGGTAAGCCTACATTTACATCAAGGATATGTACGCCTTTTTCCTCCTGATTGATGCCCTCAGTGAGTATATAGTCGATATCGTTTTCCAACAAGGCTTGTTTGAAACGCTTTTTGCCAGTTGGATTGATGCGTTCTCCGATAAGAATGGGCTCTCTTTGGAATTTTACTGCATGTGTATATGAGGATACTGCTGTGATGTTTTTCTCTATAATTGGACATGGCTTTAGGTGGATTGTTTTCTGATTTAGCTTCCGAATGTATTCTGGTGTGGTACCACAGCAGCCACCGACCACACGTACACCTTTTTGGATAAGCGCTGCTACTTCATCCGCAAACTCGTCGGCTGTTACATCAAAAATGGTGTGCCCATTTACTGATTTGGGTAATCCGGCGTTTGGCTTTAATACAACTGGGATAGATGCGTTTTCCAAAAGCTCTTCTATCACACCTCTAAGCTGTTTTGGTCCCAGAGAACAGTTTGCACCGATGGCATCTGCGCCCATACCTTCCACCATTGCTACCATAGCTGCTGGATTGGCACCGGTCATAAGCTTGCCGTCTTCTCCGTAAGCATTGGAAACGATGACTGGTAGATCACTGTTTTCCTTTGCTGCAAGGAGGGCCGCTTTGGTCTCATAGCTGTCGTTCATGGTTTCAATAAGAATAAGGTCTGCCCCATATTTCACACCAAGCTTTATGGTATGTGCAAATACTGCTACTGCATCCTCGAAATCCAAATCACCCAATGGTTTTAAAAGTTTGCCTGTAGGCCCAATGTCTAGAGCGATGTATTTTGGGTTGTCATCCGCCTGTGTCTGCTCGTTCTCTTGCTCCCATTCCATACGGGCGGCTTTTGCATTCATAAAAGCGGCTTTTATAACTTCTTCCAGCTCGTCTGGGGCAAATTTGAGAGTGTTCGCGCCAAAAGTGTTGGTGCACACCACATTGCTTCCTGCAGCATAGTAATCCTTGTGTATTTTTTTAATGACCTCTGGATGGCTGATATTCCACTTTTCCGGGTGCTCCCCCGCCTTTAAACCACTGGCTTGAAGTAAAGTTCCCATACCGCCATCTAGATAAACGATATTGTTTTCTAAGTAATGCTTGAAATTCATCTATACACCTCTGTACTCACAGTCTGTTTTTTCGCAGGCTGTGCATTTTATTCTATTCTGTATTATATCTGTTGTGTCTTGAATTCCTACTGTTTGCACATTATTCGTGGAATCCGTGATATTTTCAGATTTTATCAGCCCTACAAACGCTGTCACCGATTTGGATGGCGACATCAGCAGGCTATCGTTTAGAGAAAGACCTATCCTCTTTGCACAATCAAGGATAAGGAAAATATCTTCTTGCGTTTGGAGGGGTAAATCCCCGTAACCGGGGCTAAATCTTGGTTTAAGGCTCATTTGCGGTTCTCCTGCAAGCTCACTACAAAAGACATCACACAATGCCTCAATTCGCTCTGCCCCAATGGCTTGGAACAGTAAAGCCTTGGTAGGAGAAATTCGTCCATACTTCGCAATCAAACGGTCAATTTCCACTCCTATGGTTGCGGCAAAAATGACCACTGTTTGACACCCCTGTAAATTCTTTGCTAAACTTTCCGACCGGACCTTCATACATTGGAAATCACAGGCTTCGTCTGAAATTACTACTGGTAACTCGCAATAACATACTTTGTATGTCAGTTTTCCTCGCACCTCTTCGATACAAGCACGCAAAAGCTGTAAAAGCTTATTCCCAAAGCTCTTACAGCCTGCATATTTTAAAATTTCTTTTTCACAAAATGGTGGTTCTTCGTAGGTTTTCGTAATAATTGTTGAATTCATTTTCCTAAAATATCAGAAAGATTACCTTGAATCTTTTCTGCAACATCTGGTTTGTTCATAGAGTATACATGGACATTTGTGATATTGTTTGCATACAAATCAATAATCTGATCTGTAGCATAGGCTATTCCTGCCTGCTTCATTGCCGCAGGATCAGAGCCAAACCTGTCCACCAAGCTCTTAAATCTTTGAGGCATAAAAGAACCAGAAAGCTCAATGGCTCTTTTTACCTGAGTAGCATTGGTAATTGGCATAATTCCTGGAATAACAGGGACGGTGATGCCTGCCTCTCGAATTTTGTATAAGAAATTGTAAAACAGGTTGTTGTCAAAAAACATCTGGGTAGTGAGAAAATCACAGCCAGCGTCTACTTTTTCCTTTAGGCGTTTGATATCTTCCTTTTGATTTACACTTTCTGGATGAATTTCAGGATAGCATGCTCCACCAATACAGAAATCTATATCTATTTCTTTCAATTCTCTGATGAGTTCAATGGCGTGCTGATAATCCCAATGACTTCTGTCTGCATCCTCAAGCCCAGCAGGAATGTCTCCTCTTAAAGCCATAACATTTTCTATACCGGCAGCTCTGATTTCTGTTATCTTCTGCTGCACCATTTCTTTGCTGGAAGAGACGCAGGTTAGATGTGCCAAAGTAGGTACATCATAGAGTTCCTTGATGTTCTTTGCAATATCAAGGGTATACTGGCTTGTTCCACCACCTGCCCCATAAGTAACACTCATAAAGGCTGGGCGAAGCTTTGCAATTTCTTCTGTTGCAATTTTCACACTTTCAAAGCTTGTCTCCGTTTTCGGCGGAAAAACCTCAAAGGATAGTGATAATTTTTCCTGAGTAAGTAAATCTATAATTTTCATTTGTTTTCCTTTTTATATAGTTTGTCGGTTTTTTATTGCTTCTTCTATTCTGCCCTGCACCATGGTCGCCAATTCTTGAGTGTTCATATCCTTGTATTCTTCATAATAGATTGGCTCTAAATAGTGTAACTGTACCGTCACCGGAGCACTTCCTTTTTGATCTAACACCTTATAACTATCAATTAATGCAAATGGCAAAATCGGGCATTTGGATTTGGTGGCACATTTGAAGGAGCCACTGTGAAATTCTAACATCTCATTCTGCTTTTTACTTCTGGTTCCTTCTGGAAAAATCAAGAGATTTCTGCCTGCCATAATTTCTTTTGTGGCACCCTGAATAATCTTCATGGATTGGCGCACATCATCTCTGTCCATGGGATAGGATTTTGTACAGTCTACGATTTCTTTTAGAAAGGGAATTTCATACAACTCTTTTTTCAATACTGCAAACAATGGTCGTTCAAAGGTATGCACAATAGCTATGATATCAAAAAGTCCCTGGTGATTACCAACCAGCATGATTCCATCCTCTTTGGGAATATTTTCTACCCCTGTTACCTTCAAATCAATATTGCCATGTGGAATTACATGTCTTAGAATATAGCGGATATGCTTATACTTTTTATCAAAACTATATTTATCGGTATACTTTGCATAGTGGCAAAGTTTAAACCATGCAGATGGTACCTTCCAGAAATTCTTTAATGCTACTAATACAATTCTATTCATTATCTTTTATCTCTCCATTTATTTATCTTCTCGGACGGCAGGATACACCTACTCCAAGTGCCCCTTCACCCACATGACAGCAGATTCCCAGCGATAAATTGCCGCTGAGCACTTCCATACCAGGGAATGCAGCTTTGATTTCTTCTACCCATGCATGAGTAGTTGCTGCATCTGCACTAGTAGCCGCCAGTAGATATGCCTCGTCTTTTTCATAATATTCCTTGAAATTCGTTTCTAAGTCATGTCTGATTGCATCAAGCATGTCCTTTTTTGCCTTTTTCATACCATGACTTTTCTTGTAGGTTTCCAACAATCCTACTCCCAACTTCAAAACCGGCTTGATATTCAATAATGTCCCAATTGCTGCAGTTGTCGCGGAAATGCGACCACCTTGTTTGAGATATTCTAAAGTCTCCACTGCAATATAGATGGACATATTATCTTTTTCTGCTTCTAAAACTTCTTTGATTCGTGCTGGACTTAAGCCCTCTTCAACCATTTCCAGGGCATCCATAATAGAACGTACCAATGGAGTGGACACACGTCCGTTGTCTACGACAAATACCTTGTCTTCAAATTCCTCTTCCGTCGCCAATGCCATAGCTGTGCTGCAAGAACCACTCAACCCACTGCTCATTGGAAGGTATACAATACTTTCGTATTCTTTTAATCCCTCTCTCCAAAACTCCATAACAGATTCTGGTGATGGTTGAGAAGTGGATACTTGTTCTCCTGCATTTAATCTTTCAAAAAATGTTTCTCTGGTTAGTGATACTTCTTCAAAGTAACAATCTCCCCCGAAAAAGAACGGCATCGGAAGCACTCGTACCCCCAATTTTTTAGCTGCTTCTTGAGAAAGTCCACTGTGACTATCTGTTGCTATTAAAATTGAACTCATATTTTCACACTCCTTTATCTTCTCATTATATCACAAAAAGTCAGATTTGCATATGCAAGTCTTTCTGCATTTTCTTTTGCAATACGTTCTTTTGCTTCTTCTACTGTTTCACCTTCTTCAATATTTTTATATCCTTCTACTACTGCGTTTTCAATTTTTTCTAATGTTGACATAATTATAATCCCCTTTACTTTCTTGTTTTTATTTAGTTCCTGTCGACATCGTTATATTATCGCAGAGTTATTTGGAAATTGTTTTTTTAATGTTAATATTTTGTTATAAAAAAAGATTTTGTTATAAAAAAACCTGACAGCACTATCACTGTCAGGCTCTTTATTCCATATCTTATTTTACAAACTGTTTTCCAACAACGCTTCCCCCATCCACAAGAACGTCAACTCCAGCCAAATAGCCATTTCTTTCATCTGCTACTGTAGCAATGGCAAATCCTAATTCTTCCGGTTTGCCCATACGTCTTTCTGCGGTTGTATCCAGGAGACTTCCGCCTTCTTCTGATTCCAGATTACCCATATCTGTGGCGATAAGCCCCGGACTTAAAGAGCATACACGAATCCCCTTCTTGCCATATTCAAATGCACATTTTGCCGCATACCAGATAACGAATTTCTTAGACAGTCCATACGCCAGACCGGATGCCTGATATCCTTTTAACTTATTTGGCAAACCAAGAATCTTCTTAATAAATAAATATTCATTCTGATCAGCCAACGCAAAGGTTTTCTTGTTAGCAAGAAAATCCGGTAAGATATATGCTGAGTTAGAAGATACATCTACAATTACACTGCCTTCATGCATGAGCTTAGAAAATTCTTCATTTACGTATACCGTACCAAGTGCATTTACTCGGATTAACTGCTCAGGCTGCGCCATGGCCGGTGATAATCCGGCTGAGTTAATTACATTCTTGATTTCTCCAAGGCCTGCTGCAAACTCTGCCAATTCACGCACCTGTTCTCTGTTTGAAGTATCACAGGTTTTTGCATAGGCTTCATAGCCTAATTCCTGAAGCTCTTTTACTGCGTTCTCAAGCTTGGACATGGTACGTCCTGTTACAACAATCACTTTATCCTTTGGCATACATTTTGCTGCTGCAAGGCCCATGCCACTACCACCACCAGTAATTACACATACATTTTTCATCTTTTTTCTCCTAGAATCTGTATTTGTCACTTACATTGACTTTGTTAAAATATTAACACATCTTTTTTATTTGTCAAGCAGTTTGAAGAAACTATATATGTCCGTTCTCTTTTAACCAAGCGATTTCATCGCGGATTGTCTCAGCATATGGACGAGTAGTATATCCCAATTCTCTCTGTGCCTTTGAATAGTCAAAGGAATTGTTCTTATCCAGGTTATATACAGAGAAGGTTGTCATAAGCGGGTCTTTCCCCGATTTCTCTGCCATTTTTTCCATAATTGCCGCAAGCTTATATGCGATACCAAGTGGCAAAAACTGCTTGATTGGCTTACATCCAGATTCTTCACAAAGCAATTTTACAAAGTCACGGAAGGATACTTCCTCATTTGCCAGAATATAACATTCGCCCTTTCTACCGTGATCTGCTGCACCGATACATCCTGCTGCCAGGTCACGTACGTCACACAGATTAAAGGAACCATCCATCCCCATTGGCATCTCACCCTTGATAATGTCAATAACGGTCTTGGTCGTCTCTCCCAGTGCCGGATCTTCCGGTCCCAGAATGCCAGATGGATGAACGATACATGCATTTAACCCCTCAATATTAGCAGCATCCAGTACCGCCTGACTTGCAATTGCCTTGGAACGACTATAGCAGCCTACGGTCTGATCTTCGTCAAAATAGATAACCTCTTTCATCTTGCGTCCCTTCTTTTCTTCCGGAATCGCACCTGTAGAAGAGCAGTATACCAGCTTCTTACATTCCGGATGCTTCTGACAGCAACGGATAATATTCTTGGTTCCACCTACGTTTACGTTCATAACCAATGGACTATAATCCGGAGATACGGTTACTACAGATGCAATATGCATACAGATAGTCTCTGTCCCTTCCGGTACGGTAAAGAATCTTTCCAAATCATCCATTACACAAAGGTTACCTTCTACTACCTCTACACCTTCTGGGATATATTTAATTGCTTTATCCCCCGGTAAAGCAAATGCTCGAACCTTATCGCCTCTTGCGATTAACTGTCTGCATATATGTCCTCCCAAAAACCCTGCTGCTCCTGTTACCAAATACAATGTGTTACTCATAATTCCATTCTCCTTTTCTATAATTCTTGTTAATTGTGCTTTATCTAACTGAAAGCTTTCTCGCTTACAGATAAGATAATACCGGGAGAATTTTTATGAATTGTTTTTTTAATGTTAAAGTTTTGTTAAATATGGGGAATTTCCTTGGAAATCAAGGATTTTTTGATATGAAGTTGATAGATTACACCACTTTGACACCATCCACGCAAGGCATAGTTTCTTATAACTTATATTCATCCTACGCACCTCCGTGTGTATCTTAAGTCTATTATAATATCTTTGCCATATATGTCAATCATTTTCGCTTTGTTCGTAATTCAAATTCGCAACTTCATGCGATTTTTATCCAATCAAACTCTATAATCTATAATCTATAATCGTAAATCGTTTCAATATTTCACTTCAAGCTTTGTGTTTATTTTTTTCACATTCCATTATATAATTTAAACATACATATTGAATAAAAGGAGTTAATACCAATGCCAAAAAACGAGTCATGTCCCGTATGTACTACTGAATGTACCGCATCACCTGTTTCAAGTAGATTTGCAAAATTTTATGAATGTCCTTTGTGTGGACGATACGAAATAGAATCTTTTGATTCTCTAAACCATAATAAGCTTGCACCATACTTGCTGTATAACAGTTTCAAATGTACCAAGTCTACTCCTATTGAATATCGATATCATACTGATTTAAATAGTGAAACATGTGACAAATATAAATCTGAATTTAATAGTGGAGACCGCTCACACGGACATCCTGTTCATATAAGCAAAGATATCATTGATGCATGGTATCCAAAATCATTTGCAGAAAAAATAGATTGTATTCTTATATATATCCATACTAACACACCACATATGGGTCAGGAAATCTCTTGGAGTTTCCAAGAAGCGATAAGCAGCTTATTTATTGATAGATATGATATAATCAACAACGCTTACTCCACATCAAAATCAAATAGAAGTGAATACAATTGTGAAGATGAAGTACATTTTATGTTAGATTATTTATCGCAAAATTCGTACATAAAATACTTAGAGGGACCAGATTTTGATGAATATGTTTCCATAACCCTGCTTCCCGAGGGATATAAGCGAGTTGATGCTATTCAAAAAAATAGCGCGTACGGACGCAATGTACTTGTTGCAATGAAATTCGGAGATGACACATTAAAGTTACGTGAAGCAATTCGAGAAGCTATTACCTCTTGTGATTATAAAGCTATTTTTATCGATGAGGTACAACATAACGACTTTATTACACCTGAATTACTAAAACACATTCGAGATAGCAAATTCGTTGTTGTTGACTTAACACATCAAAACAATGGTGCCTATTTCGAGGAAGGATACGCAATGGGTCTTGGAAAACCAGTTATCCAACTATGCCAACAAGGAACTCAATTACATTTTGACATAGCACAAAAAAATACAATCATGTGGGATACCGAGGCTGAGATCCCACTAAAATTATCAAATCGAATTAAAGCAACTATTGACTAAAAATAAAAAGTAGCAAAATTTGTCCTCAAACGTTTGCTACTTTTTGTTATGATAATTTTATTCGTATTACTACTCTTCTATCTGCGGTATATTAATTAACTCCTGAAGTTTTCTCTGCAATACAGCCTTATCTGGCAACTGTAATTTATATTCTGCGACCATCATAGGTGACATCGTTCTACTCATTGAATATTCAACTACCTCATTATTCTTAGAAGCACACAACAGCAAGCCCACACTTGGATTTTCATTTACCTTTTTCACTTGTCTGTCTAATGCTTCCAGATAGAAATCCAACTTAGAAATATACTCTGGTTTAAACTTACCTATTTTTAATTCAATTGCCACAAGACATTGTAATCCCCGATGATAAAATAGCAAATCAAGTCTAAAATCATCGCCACCTACTTGAACCTTGTATTCTTCATCAATATATGTGAAATCTTTTCCAAGTTCCAATATGAAATCTTTCATATTCCTTATTAATGCTTTCCGCAAATCACTTTCTCTGAACTCATTTGGCAAATCCAAAAATTCCATTACATACGAATCAAGAAATGGATTTTCACCTAATTTTTTTACTGTTTCAGGCAATAGTCTCTCTTTAGACAACATATATCTTTCATAATATCCGCTATCTAACTGTCGTTCTAATTGACGTTTCGAATAGTTTTCTTTAATGCATAAATGTATATAAAATTCACGTTCCGTATCAGTTTTACACCCGGACAAAATAAGCAAATGATTTGTCCAACTGATTTGTGTCACCAGTGGTGTCACAATTTCATTATCCTTGTATGTTTCATAGAATTGCTTCATTCTATAAAGCCCTCTTCTATTAAATCCTTTTATTCCAGGAAATGCCTCTTGGATTTCGCTTGCAATCGCATCAATA
This sequence comes from Agathobacter sp., assembly GCA_045603165.1. Classification (GTDB taxonomy): domain Bacteria; phylum Bacillota; class Clostridia; order Lachnospirales; family Lachnospiraceae; genus Roseburia. The sequence continues at coordinate 20,902 of JAZULP010000052.1, forward strand.
TACGCGTCTCCAAATGATGCATTTTTCGATTCATTACTCAAAAATTCTCCCACTTGCCAATACATACGAATAAGTTCTTCATTTACCTTGCGTAATGCGTTTTGTCTGGATTCATCTATGATTTTTATGAGATTTGATGCAAGTGTAATCTCGTTTTTCATTTTTGCATACCACCTTCCTATTTGTGTCACCACTGGTGACACAAATTAAATAATTAAAGTTCTTCTTCCAATTCTACTTCAATCTTCTTTTCTGTTATCAACTGTTGCATTTTGGTATAATACGCTATCAATCGCAACACATAATCCGGCATCTGCCTTCTTCCTGCTTCCCACTCTTCCAAAGTTCTTAATGGAATGCCGACATAACGCGAAAAATCGGTCCTATTCATTCCTAATTCTTCTCTTATTTTCTTTAATTTATGTATCTGTTTTTCTAATTGCTCTTTCTTTTCCATACCCTTCCCCAAACCACTCATTGTGTGGTCATTGTATCACATCGTATTATTTTTATCAATAAAAGTTCTATTATATGGCATTTTTTCTATCAGATAATTCTTTCCTAAAAAACAATGTTTCCACTTACATATCCATATTTCTTGACACCAATTTTGACACCAATTCAACTGAAAACTACACCAATTTACACCACGTTACGATATTTCTCCATAATCTCAAACATAACAAAAACCTTGAGAAACCACCATTCCCCAAGGTTTTATCGCTATCCCCTATATTCATTTAACATAAGTTAATGTTTTGTTAAATGAAGAAAAATTTAATTTATAAAAAAAGGAAAACCTTCCGATTTTCCTTTTCTTAAATATCCTTTTATTTTGTTCCTTTTATCGTCTTTCCCAAATAACATAGTGCAATAACACCCGGACCGGTATGTGCCCCGATAACAGGACCAACATCACTGATGATTACTTTTGCCGCTGGACATCCAGCTTCGACCATTGATTTCACATGTTCTGCATCTTCCAGACAATCTCCATGAGAAATGAACACATAATTCCATGTATCTGTATCCTCATTGGCTTGCATCTTTGCAACAAGGTCCTTCATTGCAGATTTTCTACCTCTTACTTTTCCGATGGTATCAAGTTTTCCTTCTTCTGTCACATGAATCATTGGTTTCACATTTAAAATAGAACCTGCCACTGCAGTGGTTGCACTGATTCTTCCGCCACGCTTTAAGAAAAATAAATCATCTACTGTAACCTGATGATGAATCTTATCTTTCAAAGACATAACACCTTCAAAAACTGCATCAATGTCCTTTCCTTCTTCTCTTTGCAGGGCGGCATAATGTACCAAAAGTCCCTCGCCAACAGATGCACAAAGCGTATTGATATATAAAACCTTTCTATCCGGGAACTCTTCCTGTAATTCTCCCATTATCAGAGCACCATTGTTAAAGGTCACAGAAAGCCCTGAGGTAAATCCTATGTAAATAATGTCCCTTCCAGCCTCTAAACTCTTTCTCATATTTTCTTCAAAAAAGCCCGGTGTAACTGCTGCTGTTTTCGCACTTGCACCATTGCGAAGCTGTTCATAAAATTCTTTTGCTTTTATATCACGGTTTAGTATAGGTGGATTATCATTAATAATAACCTCCAACTGCATAACCTTTAAATCATACTTTTCTACCATCTCTTTTGGTAAATCACAGGATGAATCTGTATAAATATCAAACTTAAACATGTCTTTTTTCTCCCCTTTATGTAGTTTTTAAAACTATATTACAAAGCATATTATAACACGTTGTTATTATTTGGCAAGGCAATAATCATAAAAAATTGTTAATTTTTTATGAAATGTTTCATCAATATACGTTTTTTACTAAAAAAGGCTATCAACCTTCGTTGATAGCCCATTGGAAACTAAATCTTAAATTTATTTACCTCTTGATTTAATAGGTGCGCAATATCCATGTTGCCATTTGCTTGATGCTCAATATCGCTTACACTAGAGGTAAGTGATACGGAAATTTCAGAAACGTTGCTAATGCCTCTAGCACTTTCGTCCACTGCAATATTTGCAGCTTCAATACTTTCTTTGATTGCATCCATGTTACTCTTCAACTCCTGACAAGAAGCTGTAAAATCCTGCATAGTAGAAGACATTTCATGAATATTTTCTTTATAATCAAATGCCGTTTCCTGCAATCGCTGGAAGCCACCCATAGTTGTTTCATCAATAAATGTAAGCATTTCTTCTGATGCTTTTGCCAATTCTTCTACGGCCTCAATTACTTCTCCGCTCACCTGACGGATGCGAGAAGCAGAATCTGCAGAATCCTGTGCAAGCTTTCCGATTTCACCTGCAACCACAGCAAATCCTCGGCCTGCATCACCAGCTCTGGCTGCTTCGATAGAAGCATTTAATGCTAAAAGGTTGGTCTGATCTGCGATACTCAAAATACTATTCGTTAAGGTTTCTATTTCATTTACAGCCTTTGACTTTTCAATTTTGTCTGCAACTGTTGCGGAAAGCTGACTTGACATTTCTTTTGCCGTTTCCTGTGACTGAATAGACACATTGTAAACACCTATTGCTTTTTCCATTGCGTTATAGGCATTTGCTGCACTTGAACCAGCTTTTTCATTAATCTCATTGATTGCATCATATACATCATTGATTGAACCCGTAATCTCAACAATACTTGCTGCAGTTTCTTCCATACCAGCGGACATCTCTTCCATTGTTGCAGATACATCTGTAATATTCATTTCCGCATTCTTGATATTATTAAATACCTCTTGCGATGCGTCCTGTAAGCTCACAGAATTACCAGAAATAGTTATCATAATATTTCGAATGTATTCTAATAGGCTATTTACATTGTTGCTGATTAGCTCCAGTTCATCGCCAGAATGAATATCAAGGTGCTGTGTTAAATCACCTTCATTATTTACCAAGTCATAAATTTTTGCATTAATAACAATGATATTTTTCGTAATTCTACTAACAAATAGCGTTACAACCAATGCTGAGACAAGGAGTGCTATTACTGCACAAGCTATGCTTATACTCTGAATAACGGATACGAGTCTGACTACTTCACTTCCATCATAATCACAACCTAAAACTGCTACGACATTCCCTTCTTCATCGTAAATCGGTACGTAAGAAGATATTAAATCACCATATTCATTGGAAACAACATACTCACGAACATAATCTTCGCCGCTCAATGCAGTAAGTACAGGTTCTGGCTCGTCATCATATGAATCGCCAGGCCGTAACTGACCTTCTGACTCGTCTGTATCCACCCCATAATATAGCTCGCCAGCTTCTTGATAAATAGTATACATATAAAGGATTCCACAGGTTTCCTTTATTTCTCGCAAATCTGCAAGCTGTGTCTGATACACTTCAGTATATGTAGATCCCGCACGGCACTCTGCGATAGCAGAGCCATCAATCATAGTTGCAGCAATATTCGCAGCCATATGTGATTTTTCTACGCCGGTCTTAATCAAGGCCCAATTGCCAATCATGTAAATCAATGCACCCATTACCGTGCTTACAACCAATATAATAGTTAAAACCGGAATGAGAATTTTGCTACCGATACTCAATCTCCTTGTTTTTTGCCTTTTTTCTTTTGCCATACAAAACTCCCCCTTTTCTATAGCATTTGTAAGCATTTACGCTATAGCATTTACATATGTACATTGTAATACGAAATGAGGAAATTGTCCATATTTTACCAGTGATGAATTACAATGTTTTCCTTTTTTCGAAAAACTCATCAATCATTTGAACAATCTGTTCCGGCTTGGTAGTTTTGAGTATATATCCCTCCGGCTTTAAGCTCAACACCTGCTGGATGCTCTCTTTGTCATTCTTACTGGTTAAAAACATAACTGGAATCTTATTAAATTCCGATTCGGAGCGTATCATTTCCAGCACCTGTTTACCATTAAGGACAGGCATTTCATAATCCAAAAGAACTAAATCTGGACGATTCGTTGCTAAAAATTTGATTGCCATAGCTCCTGAATTTGCTAAACTGACTTGGTATTTGTGTTCCAACCAGCCCTTTGCATTACGAAGCATGGCTCCTGAATCATCTACTATCAATATCTTTTTCTTGCGATGGCAACCATAGTGACAAATATATTCATCTATTTCATTTACCACATTCCTCACATCAATTGGACGTGGAAATTCTTTTTGCAGCAAATTTTTTGGAACTATTGTACGAATTTCTGTCAGCTGATTCATATCTCCTATGACAAAAAAAGGCGTATCATCTTCTAGGGCTTTATCTCTTAAGAATATCAACGCCTGCTGATTTTTCAAAAGGTCGCTGTCAACATACAAAAGAATTGCAGCAAGTTTATCCTTAATAGCGTTTATTTCGTTGATATTGGTCCCTACATTAATGACATTGTAGCCCAATTCCTTCAACTGATCCTCCAAAGATATATTCAAATAACTGCGAATTTCCGTGAAAACTAGAATATTATGCATGATTACATATCCCTTTCCTTACTATTGTTGTAATTCCGTGATTAATGTTTTCGTCAACTTCATAACCTCTTCCATAGCAACATCTGCTACAAAGGCACTTAATTCCTCTACCTGCGCCTGACAATGCTCTAGGAAAGCATAGCCCTCCAATTGACGCATGGCTTCATCTGCTGTATCCAAATCAAAATTATCCATCGCATCTCGCAGCTGTGTCAAGGCTTCTAGCATCTGTGCTACGGAAACGGACTGTTTTTGCTGTTCCTTTAACCTTGCAAATGGTTCCAAAATAGGCTTATAGCTTCTATACAATGATAACACGTCTGGTGTCTTGATTTCCAGAGCTTTTTGGTCTTCTGCATTACCCAATTTTTCTAATTCATAAAACTTCTCCGACAACTCCATCGCCCCAATCATTCTGGCAGTACTCTTCAATGCGTGTACTTCAATAGTATAATCCCGCAACATTCCATCAGCAAGACACTTTTCCACCTTTGTAGATTTTTGGTCAATAAGCTTATAAAAATCTCCCAAAAGTTGAACAAACAGTTCCTTAGTGCCAGAATTCTCAATACCTTCCTTTACATTCAAGCCTTCAATCTCCAGTATATCCTCGTCTGTTGCTCTCTTTATCTGTTCTTTCATCTCCTCCATCTGAGGACCTTCATATACAACCATTCCAAGCGGAAGCCACCTGCGGATACAGCCACAAAGCTCCTTTAATTTGATAGGCTTTGGTACAAAATCAGAGAAACCATTCTCGCGAAACAGCTCTCTGGCTTCTGTCGTGGCATTGGCAGATAACGCGATAATAGGAAGCTCCTGGAAATATGGGTCATCCATTTTACGGATTTCCCTTGTAGCCTCTACACCATCCATGATTGGCATCATATGGTCCATAAGCACGATATCGTATTCATTTTTCGTAATTTTTTCTAACGCCTGTTTGCCATTTTCCGCTGTATCTATCTGCATATGTAGTGGCTCTAACAAGCCCTTGGCCACCTTAATATTCATTTCATGATCGTCTACAATGAGTACTTTTGCCTCGGGTGCAATAAAGCAGAGCACTTCCTTTTCATTATCTACCGCAATTGCTTCACCATTTACAGCCTGACAAAAATTCAAGCTATAAAGCGGCTTGTTAATCAGAGTTGCCTGCTTGTCGGAAAGATTCTGTCGCATTGGATTTTGGAGAACACAAAGCTTGGTGTCGCAATCAAATGTGAGTACATCTGCATTATCCGTAAAAATCATATCTGCGTGTTCTTTACCATTAAATACAGCTTCAAAATCCACAGCTCTCAAGCCATAGACCTCAACGAGCTTCTGAAAATTCTCTGCGAGCAATGGATTGAGGAATCTACCACATACCACAGTTTTCGCCTTATCATTCCGGATTCTAGCAGCATTCTTATCACTACATACCTTTTGCGGTAATGTAAAATAAAAGCTACTTCCTTTTCCATATTCACTAGTTACACCTATCGTTCCACCCATCAGCTCTACCAACTGTTTGGAAATCGCCAAGCCAAGTCCTGTTCCTTCTTTGTAGTGATTCTTCTCTTTATCCACCTGCTGATAATTGCCAAAGAGCTTACCGATATCTTCCTCCTTGATTCCTTGTCCAGAGTCTTCAATAACGTATTTGATATTCGCATTTTCATAATCTACTATCTCTGCTTGTACTGTCAGCTTTACATAACCCGTATCTGTAAACTTAATGGCATTATTCATAAGATTAATGATAACCTGACGAATACGCTGCCTATCTCCATGCAGCTTTGCCGGAAGATTGCTATCGATATCATATAGTAGCTCTACATCCCTTTCTCCAATGCGATTTAAAAAAATCATGGATAAATCGTTAAAGGTTGACATAGGCTCATATTCCTCTTCAATAATGTCCATTTTACCAGCTTCAATTTTGGAAAAATCCAATATATCGTTAATAATCGTAAGAAGCGCATTACCCGAACTCTTGATATTGGTAAGATATTCTCTAGTTTGCATGGATAAATCTTCACGAAGCAAAATATCTGTCATGCCAACAATAGCATTCATAGGGGTACGGATTTCATGAGACATATTAGACATAAAAGCTGATTTCGCTTCATTCGCAGCCTGTGCGCGATTTTTCTCTTCTTCAATCTGTTCCATCAAGTCATGATTTTCGGTATTATCAATGAGTAGCATACTATATCCAATAATCTTATTCTTCTGTATGATGCTCTCTACTTCTTTGTTATAATGCCTATTTTCTAGTTCCACATGGACACTATTATCATAAAAAAGACTTATGATTTCTTTTGGGATAGATGCACTTTTTTCCAAGTTCGCCAGGGCTGGAAACAATGCTTTTGCCGCAGGATTCGCATCCAGATATCCATGCTGATTATCTGTAATAACGAGAACATTGTCTGTATGCTCAATAACCCAATCCCTGCCCTGATCTGTTACATAGAAAAACTCGCCTCGAATGACACCTAAGATAATCGCAATAATCGAAAATGAAGAGGCAATTGGCACAAAATCGTATGGAATCCATAGAAACAATACTCGTATATGTAAGGCTATAACTATAACAAACTGTGCACCGGCTAATCTCGCCAGATTGTATCTCTCTTCCAGGGCCTTTACCTTGAACATACGAAGGGTTGTAAGAATCATCCCCACGATAAGCATGAGGCAGAGTATGCAGTTTCGCACCATATACAAAACACTTGGCACCGTCTGCACGAGCGTAATCCCCAAGCTCCCTAGACTCTGCACCTTTACTTCCAAAAAGACCATATGAAGTGGGTCACCTGTAAATAGAATAAAAAGAAATAATATTTCAATCATCGCCCAAATAGACAAAATCGCGGTACGTATCTTTTGCGTACCCAACTGTAAATAAAGAGCCACAAACAACATTAAAGCAAAAAAGAACAGTGCATTCGCAAGATACAAAATCTTATTTGCCATAATTGCAGCATCCTCGCTTCCTGCTCCCAGCATTAGTAAGTAGATACAGTTTACAAATAAACAGCCTATATTGGTAAGCAACAGACTCATAGATACCTTACTCTGTTCCTTTTTAAATAAAGCTATACAGCCCAACAAAGGAACGCCAATTCCAATCATCTGTATAAACGGTGCCACCAAAAGTAATCCCATAGTCTTATCCCCCGACTTTCCTCTTTATCTATCAAATATTCCTTATAGTCCTAGTTCTTCTGTCAAAGCCAAAATCTGTGGTGCAATACGTTCTCTTTCCTTATTAGTAATCTTCTTATAAAGCGGATAAGCAACCAGCATAGAAATAACACCAATGATTCCTAAAATAATTCCTGGTATAAGAAATGCAACTCCTCCTACAAGGGTACAACTCATACCACCACCAAAAATGAGTATTCCAACAATACCCATCACAAGACCAGCTATTGTACCTGGTCTAGTAACAGCTGCATCCAATTTTCTTAGCTTGTTCAGTTTTGTTTCTTCCTTTGTTATATATTTACTTCTAATCATTTCAATCTCAGCCTGCTGCTCTGCCGAATATGTATATTCAAAAGTTCCCTTATTGTTTTCCATTTTTATTCATCTCCTTAAAATCCTTTTGTACCCCCGATATCATCGTGGCGGCAATTGTATTAATCGCAATAGTAACCGCAATTCCAGTCAATGTATTCATAAGCTCTGCATTAAACCCATCCTTGGTATGAAAGCTCGTAATCATTGCTACCTGTAAAGTAAAAATCGATACAATTGCTTTTACCATTTCAATTCGCTTGATAGTTGCATATACAGGATTTGTTCTTCCTCTGTATTTCACCATATTGATGACTGCTCTTGTAAAGCAGTAGAACGTAAATGCTGCCAAACCAATCGTCACTATCATATGGTATTCTATAGTCTGCTTCTGTACAATTACCATAAACATAATAACTGAAACAGCAATATTTAAAAGCATCATGAGCCATCCACAAACCTGATAGCTTTGCAATCCTCTTCTGCGCTCATCGTTTTCATTTAGCCCCTTTTTCTGGGATCGGTAAATAACCACAAAACGCATTAGACTTAAAATCACATTATAGCCCGCTATGGCAAACAGCCAAGAAGAATGATATACAAAGCCTAGAATAATCTTGAAGGTCGCGAAAGAAAAATTAATCAGCAATCCACGATACATAGATATCCTCATTCGCAAATCTTCATCTGTCAAATATGTACGAGCATATTTATTAGAATATACACCATCCTTTATATGTTTTACGATGGATGGAAGCCTAGCACATACAACCACTAAAGAATAAAAAGCTACTATGTAGAATAGGATTGCTATAAAACCTTCTTCCAATCGATTCATAAATATATAAATTAAACCGGCTACTGTTAAATTAAACAATAAAAATACTGCAAACGTGTGCGGAAACAATAAGGTGACTCCCACCTTTTTCCAATCTGTCTTTTGCAAAAATTCAAAAAATTTATTCTCTTTATTTATATTACTCATTTTTAATTCTATTTAGTTTTACCGTAAACGTGCTTCCTTCGCCCAAGCGGCTGCTTACAGAAATCTCTCCTCTACATATGTCAATTACTCGTTTTACAAGAGCGAGCCCCAATCCATTTCCTTTTGTTGAATGGGAGGTATCCCCCTGATAAAATTTCTTAAAGATATTTTGACCGGTTTCTGCTGTCATGCCACAGCCCGTATCATTAACCTGCACATAGGCATACGTATCATCCGTATAGAGTTTTAAGGAGACTCTGCCTCCTGCTTCTGTAAACTTTAATGCATTAGATATCAGGTTACTCCACACAAGACTAAGCAGTTCCTTATCAGCTTCCACATATACTTCATCTGTAATATCCGTTTCAATTTCAATCTCCCGGGCTTCCCAAACAGATTCAAACTCGAGCATACATTCACAAAGCTGTTCTCCCAGATCATATATTTCTGTATTTGAATAAATCTGCTGATTTTCCAGCTTATTCAGTTTCAATATATTCATAACCAGACTAGAAAGACGTCGAGTCTGCTCTGTAATCGCTTTGCCATACTCCATTCGCTGTTCATCAGAAAGCTCTGGACTCTGTAAAAGCATACCATAATTTTGCATTACTGCCATAGGCGTCTTCAGCTCATGAGAAACATTTGCCACAAAATCCGTACGAAGGGTTTCTACACCAGATAACTCTTCTATCATGTGGTTCAAATAGGTAATGACTTCATCAAATTCATTTCCACTGTCCGGTCCTTTTATATAATCAATTCTTACAGAAAAATCTCCCGCAATTACCTTATCTAATACTTGTTGGATTTGATTGATGGGTTTTATAACTGTCTGCTTTCGATAGAGAGAATCTGCAATGGTAAATACAATGGCTAAGAACAAAATATTTCCTACTATAATTACAATACCATAGTTTCCATTCACATTCCATTTCTGCTCGTAGCTAAAAAACAAAATGAAATTACAAATAACAATAAAACCAAATAATGCAATTCCCATTGCAAATCTACTCAGCCATCTTATCCACTTTTTACTCATAACATTCCCCTATCTATGTACTAAAACCTAAATTGAACACCGTTCATTATTTTATAACAGCTTTATATCCCAACCCATGTACGGTCACGATTTCAAAATCATCACATTCTGACATCTTATCACGAATCTTTGTCATATATACGTCCACGGTTCTAGGTCCTGATAAAGATTCTGCATCCCAGAATTCGTCCATAAGCTTGCTACGGGTAAAGGTTTTCTTTGGATAAGATAAAAGCTTATATAAAATATCAAATTCCCTTACGGTCAATGTAACCTCTTCTCCATCTACATATGCACTATGCTCTTCTGCATCTAGGACCAGCTTACCGATTTCCAACTTTTTGTTCGTATTGATTTTAGCTCTGCGAAGCAATGCTTCTACACGAAGAAGAAGCTCTTCTAAATCAATTGGTTTAATCATATAATCATCAATACCAATACGGAAACCTTTTCTTTTGGACTCAAAGTCATCTCTTGCAGTCATAAATATAATCGGAATCTCTTTGTTAATTTCCCTGACGTTTTCTGCAAACTCAAATCCATCGGTGCCCGGCATCATGATATCTGAAATGATAAGGTCAAATACAGTTTCATATATCATATCGTATGCTTCCTCTGGCTCTAAAGCCCCTTTCGCTTCATAGCCATTTTGATTCAAAAATGCACAGACTGTATGATTTAAATCCTTATCATCCTCTACTACTAAAACGTGAAACATCGCACATCCCTCCTATTTTTCTCATTATCCATAGTTTAACATCCATTTGTTTACAAAATGTTAATTATCGATCGTTTTTTGAAAAAATTTGTAAACGGCTTCTTCATATTTCTTTACATCTACGCAGTGACTCATTCCATGGCCTGCGCCTTCTATTAAGACCAGCTCTACATGATTGGCCCCAGCAAGTTGACATTCCTTGCTCATTTTATACGGTACAAAGCGGTCAGCATCTCCATGTATAATCAAAATTGGAAGCTGAGTGTTTTGTACTGCTTCCAATGCTGATGTCTCCTCTACATCAAAGCCCCCGATATATTTGGCTCCTAGCTTTGCTAGAAAATAGGTAAGCTTAACAGGAAATCCCAGGCTCTTTATTACACTGCATAAAATTGCCTTTGGCGATGAATAAGGACAATCTGCCAGAATTCCACGTACATTACCAGGCATATCCAAATCCGCTGCCATCAGTACTGTAGCAGCTCCCATAGATAACCCACTTAAATAAATTTTCTGCTCCTGTCCGAAGCGTTCTGCCAAGTACTTCACCCATTCCCTACAGTCATAACGTTCCTTCACACCAAACGTAATGGTTTTGCCTTCGCTTAGACCATGTCCACGCTGGTCTACTATGAGCACATTATAGCCTAGTTCCCTAGAATATAGAAAAATTCCATTTCCATCTCTTAGTCCGCTGCACCGATATCCATGAAAAAATAAAATAATTGGTGCACCATCGGTCTGATGATAATATCTGCCAGTAAGTTTTAAACCATCATTGGATGTAATGTGTACCGTCTCGAAAGGGACTTCCAACACTTGATTAACACAAGCTGTAATCAGCTCGTGATATGGACGGAACTGTTCTCCTTGTGGAAGAGAACGCTCATCATTCATATATTTTTTATTTGTAGAAAAAACCACATCATATACCTTATACACTGCTACTACAAACAGCACAACAGCTATTACCACCCAAACTACTATCATTGCTACCTCAAATTATTATGCATTATTCTGCTAGATTGTTCTTTTCCTTGTTTATATGCCCTTTTTTCGTTAATTTATGCATAAATTTATATGAAAACTATTACAATTATACGCCTTAATCCTATCCTCTTCAACTTATAACGATTTAGCTTATAATTACGTTTTGTTAAATTATACGAAAAGAGTCCCTATCTATGAAATTGCGCACGCTCTCGCTCTTCATCAGGCGTCGCGTTACTAAGTTCATGACGACTACATCGCCATTCACTAAGTAACGACGCCATCTGAACGGCGCGTATTTCATAGATAGGGACTCTTTTCTTACAT
>JAZULP010000053.1:0-73633 GCA_045603165.1 Agathobacter sp.
TCATCGCAATTTCAATATTTGATTTGTCCATCAAAAGACTCTGAAAAGGTGTTTTCTTTTCTACAATATCCATAATTTTATAGGTGTCTGCTTTTCCTCTAACCTGATGAAGAAAATCATCAAATGCATACATCGTTGTAGTAAACATTTCTGACATTCCTTTATTATGGAAACCATAAAGTTGCGAATAAACCTCACGTAATATTACATCTATAAAATCATCTATCTTATTTTCTTCTACATATTTAGCAAAGAAATTAAAACGATTTCTACAGAAATAATATCTGGCAAATGTATTCTTTACCCCTTTATTAAAGCCTCCTTTGTGCCACACTTTTACATTAGAAAGTGCTACAACCTTCCAGTTATGCAGACGCATTTTATGTGATAATTCGATATCATCATAATAAATAAAATTGTCTGCTGGCATAGTTCCAGATACCCTCAACATTGATGAACGAATCATAATCGCACAGCTTGGCACATAATCACATTCGTTTACTTCAGGTAATTCGTCACTATCTTCTTTCCATGCATACCCATTTTTTTCTCTATAAATGTTGAAATCAAGGTAATTGCCATAATCCTGAATCATATTAGGATTGTCCATGACCATAACTTTGGAACCCACAATTCCCACATCCAAATGTTGATCTAAGTATGCTTTCATATTTTCCAGACAATGCTCCTCTAATACAATATCATTGTCTAATAAAACGATATATTCATAATCTTGCTCAAGGCCATACTTTAATCCTCTGTCAAAGCCACCAGCACCGCCTAAATTCTCTGGATTAGAAAGACAACATACGCCATCCCCAAATGTATTTTTTACCGCCTCTACAGTTCCATCTGTAGAAGCATTGTCAACAACATATATATCATAATCTTTTTCTGTTTGCTGCAACAATGAATTTATACATTTTATTACCCAATCTTTTCCGTTGAAATTACATATAAAAACACCTATTTTTTTCATTGATTCTATACTACCTTTCATTTTTTATGGCTCTTTTAATTAAAACATCTTTGTATTCATCTGGTAAATCTTTGAAATAAGAACTAAATCCCCATACTCGAACTACTAAATTAGGAAACTTCTCTGGATTATTTCTAGCTTCTATTAATGTTTTACTGCTTACTACATTCATCTGCATTTCAAAAAAGCCTCTATAAATACATGCCTGTAAGAAGTCTACAAACTTTTCTTTATTATTGTTGATAAAGTCTGGACTCACCATTAAATCTACTACATTTCCATTGAAGCGGTTTTTATCATAATTCATCTGAGATGCAAAATTAATTACTTCTGTAAATCCATTATTATCTTCATTGGATATATGAGTAATAAAAGCTTCGCCTGCTTTTCTTCCATCAAAAGAAGCGCCAAAGTTTCTTGCTGCATCCATATATGCAGAACCACTTAATCCTATTTTCATCTTTCCGCCTAAATAAGAACGATAGCCTTCTATTTCTTCGGATACACATTTTGTAATACAATTAACTAACTTTATTATCTCTTCATCATCTGTTCCATAATGAGACGATCTTTTGATTAATTCTTTTCGTATCTCTTCATCATTTTCAAAGTTTAATATAATCATTCTCTTCACATCATACAAAGTGTATTTGTGCTCTTCGAAAACAAGTGCCTTTATATTCATTAATGTATTAATCAAATTGCCCATCGCAACGGACGTAATTCCTACATGATGATATCGAGCGCCACCATGAGATACATCGGTTTCATTTTCAAAACAATCATCCAAAAATACAGAAAGCAATGGATTATATTGAAAACGATGTGGCTTCAGTACTCGCTTAACAGCATTCAGATTTCTTCGTAAATAAGTTAAATAACATTCCAGTAATTCTTCAAATGTATGTAACTTTGATAAATCTTCGCGCTTTAATAAATTATCAAAAGCTTTCATATAATTTAAAACCGTCATATTGTTTAGACTAGAGCTTTTTCCTCCAATCAAAGGTTCCCAACATGCCGATGTTGTATAGTCGCAAGCGTCCTTGTCATCAATCCCAATTTCAATTAATTTAGGAATAATCACATCATCATTTGCTAGCAATGGAGCTCCAATACCTGTAGCAATAGTATCCAATGCCAGTTCTATCAGCTCTCTAGGTGTTTGTTTATTTACTCTCAAGAGGCACTTTGGTTCAGGCAACTGCAATTCTTTCATTGCTTCAATAAAATAATATGTCAAATCATTATGAATGTAGTTGCCGTCTAAATCTGATTTTCCTAAGACAAAAATCTGTCCCGTATCTCCCATTAACACGTTACTCTTATACTCATAGTAATCATGTAATATTAAAAACACTTCCCTTATAATTGTATATGCTTCTTCTTTAGTAATTTTACCACTCTTTACATCAGCCTCATAGTACGGCGCTAAAATTGTATCCCATGCGCCTAATCCTGTAAGTCTATGGTCTGTCTGCCAAAATATTTGATTTACAAATAACATTCTTTGTAATGCTTCTTCAAATCCTTCTGCTGGCTTTGTTTTCAAATTTGTAAACCATTTAATTTTATTTTCAACACCATCCCCACACATAGATAATTCATTTATGATTCTATCTGCTAAAAGCATCAAATTATCTAAGACATTATTATAACTTTTTTTAAACTTTGTATTTTCTTCTTGATACTTTAGTTGTTCCAATCCATTTGTTAAAACCTTCTCGTATGCAGGTGTTAAATTTTCATATCGATACCCTTTTGTCGTATCCATTACATAAGCGGTATCTATGAAATATACAAAAGCTCTTTCAGACAACGTAACTTTAATATTTTTACAAATTAATGAAAAAATCTCATCATAACTTTTATCAATTCCGTTCTCTTTAAAATCTGCTACTATATTTCTCTTAGTTGTAATCATTCTTACTATTCTCCCCCTTAAAACTCATATACAGCTTCTCGTATAGATACTGTTCTGATTTCAGGACACACAGTCACTAAGACCTTACATATTTCTTCATAATTTCCTATTGGCGTAATTACCAAAATGTCAATATCTTTCTTAGTACAAATTTCCTGTATAGTAAGTACAGGAATGCCTTCTACATTATTTAACCCTTCTGCATTACGATCAACAAAATATGCCACTTCAATATTAGATTCTTTTACTTCCTCATATAAGAGCTTACCTAAATCTCCTGCACCATAGATTGCTATTTTTTTATATCCACATTCCTCAAAATAATCTACAAATGTTTTTCCATTATTTCTATTTTCCAACCAACGTTTCATAGTTATAAAACTATCCCAATTGTTATTTTCGTTCTCTAATTTTTTCATCTTATACCTCAATTATTTCTCGAGTATCATTTTTGTATTTATTAAATATAATATAAACACCTAGTTGCCCTATACTTTTATATCGGCGATTTCCGTGTATTTATAAATACATTGTCATATAAACTTGCATCATTAAAAGCTTATTATATATCTTTCTTTGATATACAGATGTTTCTCGCCTTTCTACAAATTCGTTATTTTCATTCTATTCTATTTCTGCAAATTCGTCGATTTTACTCACTCAATATCTCCGCATTCTGTATCATAATTGGCTTTCCCGTCTTCTGATATACCTGCACGACGGAACTTGGGTCTCCATAATATCCATCACTTATCTGTACGGCTTTATCCATGTCTGGAGTATCATCGTAGATGCCCCATCCTTCTGCACGATATTTCTCAACGATTGTTTCGTATTTTTTCCATAAATCTGGACGCATGGCTGCTACGGTCTTGTCCATCAGAGGATGTGGTCTCCACAATAAAGTTACATCTTCTCTGTTTTCGTAGAAGGTACAAAGTACATCTTGAATTTTTGCAAGCATCTGCTCACCATCTTCAAGAAATGCGGTAAGGCTGGTGTTGTAGAAGATGATTTTTTTCCAGCTTCCATCTGGTTTTTCGATAAGCTTTTTCCAGTCTTCTGGTATCTGAATATCCTCTTTGGTTGTGTTGGTTACTCGATCAAATTTTGGTGAGCCAAGTCCTAGTATCTTCTTTTCAAGTTCTTCTTTCGTAATTGACATGTTTTGCTTCTTTGCTTGCTTGTAAAATTCGTTGATGTAGATTTCTCGCATTTTTTCCGACTGTACCACGACTACGTCTGCATGCAGTACTGCTGATACAAAGCAGAAATGTGCCATTTTCTCTACAGCTTCTTCGTTCTCTGGATCTACCTCATCCAGCACAAAATATGGTATATATACCAATTTATCTGTATAGTCTTTTATCTTGGAGCTGTAATATGCAGGCTCCACACTAGTCACTGTATTGAACTGATCATATGGATTATGAATAAATATCATATCTGGATGGCGTTCTTCCAAATCATAATCCTCATAATGTGTGATTGGCACATAATCTGGATACAAATCTCCCTCATAGTGCATTTCCTTGAAATTACGATTCTCGTCCAAATCATAATATGGAATTGGGACAACATAGGCTTCACACTTTTCGTCATCTCTGGCTGCCATCCATACACTCTCCAAAGAGTCCCACATAGCTGCCTTGTATGGCAGGAAGGCTACTTCTAGCTTCTCTGGGAATTCTTGGTCATAGGTGGCTTGTACCTGTTTTGTGGCTTGTTCGAGATTATCTATAGCCTGTGAAAGACTTATCGTTTCTACTGGTGCATCTTTCTGTGCTATTTCATCAGAAGAATTGCTGTTTTCCTCTATCACTACACTCATCTGGTACAACGCTTCACAGTAATTTTCCAATGCTTTTACCGTCTGCGTGTTTAACTCATATAGCTTCTCTATATGAGTTCCCAATGCTATCGCTGCATCCTGACATTCTGCAAGCAAAATAAGGCAATCTTGTACTTTTCCACTTTGAAGTAATCTGGATACGACGCCACTTGCTTCGTACAGGAGTGATATGATATTTAGATGTTTATTTCGAATTCTTTTACTCACGATGTTTGGTCCTTCTATTATAATCTATAGGTTATATTTCTCCAATTCTTCCAGCTCCACATCCCCAGGCAACATTGCCTTCACCTGCGGAATAATGGCTCTTGCCTGTTCGTGCATACCATTTTGGATTAGCACACGAAGCTGCTCTTTTACCTGCATTCCTAATTTTCGCATCTCAGCTTTTTGGAGTTCTTGGTTGTAATACTCACACAATGGTCCATGGTTCTCTATAGCTTCTAGAACTCTGCCAAAGACAGACTCCGTCTTACCATTGGCTTCTATAATATCCATCGCTTCTATCATTACTGGCACGATGTCCTCGAAAATATAGAGATGGTGCACATTCCATTCCAGCTTGTCGAAATATTCTTCCAGATAAGTGACATCACCTTTTTTAAGTCCGATGCAGATAAGCTCGGAATAGACTTCCTTTTTCATTACCTCATCAAAACTGTCTGCGATAAACGGAACGGATTTTTGTAAAAATAGTAAGGGTTCGTTTCCCTCGAAAAATGAAAGCCATTCCAAATATTTGCGTGCATGCTCCTCTGCCTCATTGAATTGTCCCAACCAATAGGTAAACCAAGCCATGCGAAGCTCACAAAATGCCGCGAAGAGCTGTGTATTGCGCTTGTCCTCTAAGGCTGTTTCACAAAGACGAATACCTTCTTCATAATAGTATCTCACATCTGGATGGATATCGCCTGCTGTCTGCTGTATCCCCTGATCTGTAGCGGCTCTCCACACTTCTAATCCCTGCTCACGCATAGCAATAATGCGCGCACCATAGAAGCATCCCTGATACATATTTGAGTACATTTCGTCTTTCCCTTCTACCAAAGCAAGACCCTGAGTACCCAAATCATATAATTCACGCCACATACACACGGTACGATACTCCTGTGCCAGATGCATATGCCATCGCAGATTGTCTGGTTCTTCCTTTATCATCTCTTTTAATAGTATAGCATTTCTCTCATAATGCTTCCACAATGCTTCTTCTGTTTCGTACACATAGCCATAATGGTCTACATGGGAACGAAGTCCCTTGCAGTTTCCTTGCATAGGTGCCATGTACTCATGTATTTTGCTTTCAAAATGCAACTCTGGTGTACGCTTGCTCATGCGGGATACCCAAGCATCTGTATATTGACTGCCCTGCATATCTAGATAGTTGCGCTGAATATAGCTGGCATAACCATAATGCTTGTATTCGCCACTCTGGAAAAAATCAATGATTTCTTTGGTATCTACAAACCATTCATCATCATCCAGATACATATACCACTCACCGCTGGCATACTTAAGTGTAGCATTTCTTGCGGCAGAGAAATCACTTATCCAAGTGAAATCCGCAAGGATATCCGCATACTCCTCTAAAATAGCTCGCACGTCTGCATCACACCCAGTATCCAAAATGATAAGCTCACTTGAAACAGCTTCACGAATTGGTGTTAGAGAATCTAGGCATTTTTTTATAGTATCTCGCCTATTGGACACCAGAAGTGCAATCGACAGAACTACTTGTTTTTCTTTCATAGTGCTCCTCCACATATGAATTTGCTGGCTCAAAAGTATTATAATCTTAATTCAATAAATTTTCTACCCAAGCTGATTTGCTACGGCATCGCCTACAAAAGCGACATATTTTTTTATAAACTCACCGAGCTCTGGCCATACTTTCGCGGCGTTACCAAAGCACTGGATCTTTTCTCTCCACTGGGACAATCCAATGGAGAGTCCATTTGCCAGCCATACAGCCGCCTTTTCTTCTGGGGAAAGGAGCTCCATATCTCCTTCGAAAGCATGCTCGGTATATAAATAATCCATGTAATTGAGATTCGATTGAGCAAATTCCGTTATTATCTGAGTCATAGTTTCATAATCCATCTTTTCTACATTCTCCTTATGAATGTAGATAGTTTTCATCTTGGTCGTTTCCGTCATTTTATCAAAGTAACAGTAGCGAATATCGTTTCTTGTACAGATACTCGCCAGATTCCGGCTTGTTTCTTCCCAGTTTTGCCCATATCTTTGGCTCTCAAGCACCATCATCTGTGCCATCCATTGGGAAATCGGAAGTACCAAGAACAGCTCCTCCAATGGAACAATTCCCAACTGTGCCAACTGCCACACACGAACTGGCTGCGATAAGAACTCGCCATTGCCACAAATCCCTGCCCGTATATCCTCTATCAGCTGTGGAATCCGTAGCATATAATCCTGTACGAAGACAATGCTTTCTGCAATGGTTTCTTCCTGTTCCGTGCGTTCTTCATCCTGATACTTTGCTAGACTGTGCACATATTCATCTCCGCAAAATTCCAGTTTTTCCAGTTCATTATCCTCTAGATGAAGCAACATAAATGCTGCCATGGCACAGCGAACATTCCACGGATTCCGTTCATCTGCTAAAAAGGTTTGATAATCCTCCCAAAGCTTCTTTTTCGTCCTCCTATCATCCACGATAAGACGTGCCAAATAGAAGGATCCTCGGCACATATTGATAAAGGATTTGTCCACGTTCGCAATCAGCTTCAGTGCATTCTCGGCTACTCGTTCAAGACTATCTAGGTCCTTGATGCTCTGATATTCTTTCAAAAGCTGTAGTTGCCATTTGAGATTGTCTGGTTCTTCCTCTGCGAGTGTTTTCAAAATGGAGATATTTCTCTGAAAATGTGCCTGACGCTCTTCTTCGGTTGCAAATACATAGCCGTAGTGATGTACAAATGCATCCAGTCGTTTGCACTTGCCACGAACCGGTCCTAAATATTCGTGCACTCGACCTTCAAAGCAGGTATCTTCTTCTACACGAATCAAGCGAGACACCCATTCGTCCTGATAGGCGGTTCCTTCGAAATTGCTGTAATTCCTTGCAATATATACTGCCTGATGATAATCCTGATATTCTCCTGACTGGAAAAATTCTATGATGGCTGTGACATCTTCAAACCACTCGTCATCATCGATAAACATAAACCATTTGCCATTAGCTGCTTTCAGTCCTACGTTTCTGGCTTTTGCAAAATCATTCGACCATGGAAATGAGATGATTTCGTCTGCGTATCCGCGAAGCTTCTCTAAATACTCTGGATTACAGCCTGTATCTGTCAGAATAAGCTCCGCTCCCAATTGTTGACGTAGTGGCTGTAGAGACTTCAAACTCTTTTCAGTTGTTTCTTCTCTTCCTGATACCAGCATGGATATCGTAAGTATTTTCTTATCCATATATATCCTATCCCCCAAGCCTGCTAGCGTGATGCACACGAATCTATCTCCAGACTCAAGTATATACTTATTTGTTTAATGTGGCAATTCGAAGCTCCAACGCCAGTGCTACAAGCTCCAAATCGTCTGGCTGCATCTGCTTAAGCTGCTGTACGATATGCAACGCCTCTGCATACTGCTTCTTTTCTATACAGCCGTGTACCTCTGCCAGAATCTGCTCCTTTAGCTTTCGCATTTCGTCACGTTGTCTTTGCTTGGCCAGCTGCTGCTCCTGCCCATAAGCGGATAGGAATCCACGAATCACACTGGTGAAAGTTGGATATACAGCTACTACTTCCTTCAAGATATGAAGCATTTCTGTTGGATTGCTTTCTTCAAATTCTAGCGCTCGTTCTACAAGTAGTGCCGCCTGTCCATACTCTGGCAACAGTTCCATTGCTTCTTCAAAAATATGTGACTGATAATATTTTCGTAAAAAGGACAATGTCTTCTTAGCAAAGTTTTCAAGCAGTTCTTTGCGTTTCTCATAATCCTGTATTCCTGCTCCATAAAGAACCTTAGCTTCTCCTACTCTCGCATGGAAGTAGCTAAATCGAATATCCTCCTTGCTCTGTATGCTTTGAAGCTCATTTTCTGTATTTCGTATATCCTGTTCAGTGGCATTTTTGATAAATTCGCTCAAATCCTTCTGCCATTTTTCAAATGAAACGGACAGATACATCGCCTCCAGGGATACATTGTTTTTTCGAATGATTTCCTTCACATCTGGGAGCATTAGAAATACATTTTGTATATTGGAAAATAGCCCCAATAATGCTTCTAATAATATATGCACTGTTCCTTCACGTTCTATATCTGAAGCAACCGCCAAATCCCTGTCTGCCATTAATACCTTGGCATACCAAATATACCAATGTGTCCCAGTAATCTGACTTATAATACGCAGTAGCTTTTCCTCTGCCTCCTTGCTCCTCTGTCCCCATGCGTAAATCTCTTGGAGGACCTTTACCTGTAGCTCCTTGTTATTCCACATAAGCTGCATAGCTTCTACGAAAATCGTTTCATAAGGTAGCTGTACCATTGACTCAATCAATACCGGAATCAATGGTTCAAATGCGTAGATAACCTTCTGCTCCCATTCGAGATTTGACAGATACTTGCAAAGGGGATGCGTGCTTCCCTCCTTCAAACCTGCTCCAATTAGAATCGAGTAGGCTCGTTTCATAGGTACTGCATCATATGCCTCGTTTACCAACAAGGCTCCCTCTTGGTTGGCCAGCTTATCAGGTGTTTTCTCTAGCTCTTTTTGAAGTAGGAAGTAGCTTTCTACAGATTTCTTCGCTAGGCTCCAATTCTCTGTCGCAAAACCAACTGATGCAAAGCGTAGATAAATATATGCATGACATAGCTCACTACAGCGCTTGTCCACTATCGCTTTCTGTCCCAGCTCTAGTACGTTCTGGTGCTCCTTTAAATAAAAGCAGCTTTCTACACCTCCTGCATAGAAGGTTCCTATATCACGATTGTCCCATTTGTCATTGCGGTTCTTGGTATATTCTAGATTTTCCAGACAGAAATCCTTTAATTCCTGCCACATATGCATCGCGTTGTATTCTTGTGCCAGCTGTACGCGCCAGCGTAGTCTTTCTGGCTGTTCTTCTATCATTTCCTTCAAAAGAACAGCATTTCTGTCGTAACGTTTTTTCTTGTCTTCTTCTGTAACTGCGATATAACCAGTATGATTTGCTATCAAGTGAAGATTCTTACACTCTCCTGGAATTGGTACCATATATTCATGAATCTTACTCTCGAAATGTGTTTCTGATGTCAGCTTAATCATACGCGACGCCCAGGAATCGCTATAATGAATCAATTCTTTATCATGAAAATTGCGCTGAATATAGTTGGCACATCCGTATTTTTTATATTCACCGCTTTGAAAGAAATGAATCAATTCATCGATTTCTACAAACCATTCATCATCATCGATATAGAGATACCATTCGCCCTTTGCCTGCTTTAGCGTTTCGTTTCGCGCAGCAGAAAAGTCGTTCACCCATTTGAACTTGGTGATGTTGTCGGTGTATTCTGCTAATACAGGTGGTACTTTAGGGTCTGTACTGGTATCTAATAAAATAAGCTCACATGGAAGCTGCTCCATAATTGGCACCAACGAGTCTAAGCACCGACGTACAGTGTCGATGCGGTTAGAACATAATAATGCAATTGATAGAAGTGGTTTTTTCGCCATGTTATTCCCCTCTTATTTCGGATTATGCAAAAAGAAGGGCGAGTGTTCTCGCCCTTCTGATTATACGTTTCTTTCTGAAATTACTGAAGTAATGATAATACACCCTGTGTGGCCTGGTTAGCCTGAGCAAGCATTGACTGACCAGCCTGCTGTAAGATGTTGTTCTTGCTGTATTCAACCATTTCTTCAGCCATATCTGTATCTCTGATTTCAGATTCAGCTGCTGTGGTATTTTCTACTACGTTGTCTAAGTTAGCAATGGTGTGTTCTAATCTGTTCTGGATAGCACCAAGTGCTGATCTCTGGTCAGATACTCTCTGAAGAGCTTCTGCGATAGAGTCGATTGCGTATGTAGCTCTTGCTCCTGTATCATCTACTACACTTAAGTTTGCAACTCCAAGACCTGCAGCACTCATAGTACCGATAGTAAATGTAATCTTGTTTGCTCCGTCAGCATCAGCACCTACATGTAAGCCTACCTGTAAGCCTTGTGTGGTTTCTACTTTACCTTCATTGATGGTGAAGGATACCTGTGTAGCATCATTGATGTCTGAGTAATATGCTTCGCTAGATGGTTCATCTACCTTTGGCTGGAAGTCTGATCCTGGGTCTGCACCGATAGCACTTGCTTTACGAAGCTCGTCGCGGATTAATTCATATGCTTTTTTCGCAGAGATAATAGATGCATCATTATCACCAATACCATCTGCTTTTTCATCACTCATTGCTACATATGTCTGTGTACCTACGATAACAGTATCGCCATCCTTGATGAGGTTTGCGATAGTTTCTGAGCTAAGTCTTGTAGGATCTGTTCTATCATCTGTTGGCTGAACGGTATATTCGGTACCATTAATTGTTACGATGGAACCAATGCTAGATTTCAAGCTATCTGCAATAATTGCCTTTAATCCTTCGTCAACGCTAGTTCCAACTGTAATACCAATGGTATAGCCTTTTGCTCCGATAGAAATTGTATCACCATGTCTAAGAGCTGTCATAGTAAATGTAGCCTTACCTGTACCTACACCTGTTAAGGTGCCAGCGATACCAGCATCCTTTGCTGAGATAATATTTGTAGCCATCTTACCGTTGCCCTTCAGTAAGTAGGTTTCGTTGAATTTGGTTGTTTCTGCAACACGATCGATTTCTGTTGTCAACTGGTCGATTTCGTTCTGGATAGCTTCACGATCTGATTCACTGTTTGTGCCGTTTGCTGCCTGAACTGCAAGTTCGTTCATACGCTGAAGCATAGAGTGTACTTCTGTTAAAGCGCCTTCTGCTGTCTGAACTGCTGAAATACCATCTTCTGCGTTTGTAGATGCCTGGTCAAGACCACGAATCTGTTTACGCATTTTCTCAGAAATAGATAAGCCGGCTGCATCGTCTGCTGCACGGTTAATCTTGTAACCTGAAGATAACTTTTCTGTTGCCTTTGCCTGTGATTTTGATGTAATGCCTAACATTCTGTTAGCATTCATCGCCTGCATGTTGTGCTGTACTACCATAATTTTTCTCCTTTTTCTGCTGTTATTCCTTTAACGCCCTTCATCCGTGAAGATTAATTACAGTACCGCGTCCATGCAGTACCTTTTGTTACTTAATATATCGGAAGCTCTCACAATTACTTAACCCCTATTTACAATTTTTTCAAATTTTGTTTCAAATCATGTAAATTTTTTGACTAAGTAAGCTATTTTAAGTCCCTTATGCTTATATTATCGGACTTTTTCACCAAAACTTTAGCACCTACGCAATATTTTATCACAAAAAAAGAAGCGGGTAAACCCGCCTCTTTTTTTAGTAGTCTTAATACTTTCGCAATGATTAGCCAAGTAATGAAAGAACACCCTGAGTAGAAGTGTTAGCCTGAGCAAGCATAGCCTGACCAGCCTGAGCAAGAATGTTGTTCTTGCTGTATTCAACCATTTCTTCAGCCATATTTGTATCTCTGATTTCAGATTCAGCTGATGTGGTATTTTCTACTACGTTGTCTAAGTTAGCGATTGTGTGCTCTAATCTGTTCTGAACAGCACCGAGAGTAGATCTCTGAGAAGATACTCTAGATACAGCTTCAGCGATAGCATCAATAGCGTATGTTGCTTTTGCACCTGTGTTATCAACAAGGTTCAAGCCCTGGATACCAAGTCCTGCAGAGTTCATAGTATCCATTGTGAATGTAATCTTGTTAGTTTCGTCAGCGTCAGCACCTACGTGTAAACCAATCTGTAAGCCCTGTTTAGATTCAACTTTACCTTCAGTAATCGTGAATACGATCTGAGTATTAGTGTTAGAATATCTACCAGCTTTAAGATTATTACTTTCTACTTTTGGCTGGAATCCTGTACCAGGATCTGCACCGATTGCACTTGCTTTACGAAGCTCATCTTTGATAAGCTCATAAGCTTTGTTTGCAGAAATTACAGATGCATCATTGTCACCAATACCATCTGCCTTTGTTTCTGTCATAGCTACGAATGTCTGTGTTCCAACGATAACTGTATCGCTATCTTTTACAAGCTGAGCAACTTCTTCTTTTGTAAGCTTGTTTTCTGTTACATCAACGTTAGCTTTTTCAACGATCGTATATTCTGTACCATTGATAGAAACGATATCGTTTGTTGCAGCTGCTTCAACAGCTGTTTTAACATTTGCAATCGTGGTACCAATTGTGTAACCTTTTGCACCGATAGAGATAGATTCACCAGCTTTTAATGCTGTCATTGTGAATGTAGCTTTACCTGTACCAGCACCTACTAAACGACCTGTGATACCAGCGTCTTTTGCAGATACGATGTTTGTTGCAACCTTTCCGTTACCTTTCAGTAAGTAGGTTTCGTTGAATTTTGTTGTTTCAGCAACACGGTCAATTTCTGTTGCTAACTGATCGATTTCGTCCTGGATAGACTGACGGTCAGATTCAGAGTTTGTTCCGTTAGCTGCCTGAACTGCAAGTTCGTTCATACGCTGTAACATAGAATGTACTTCTGTTAAAGCACCTTCAGCTGTCTGTACTGCTGAGATACCATCCTGTGCGTTTGTAGAAGCCTGGTCAAGACCACGAATCTGTTTACGCATTTTTTCAGAGATAGATAATCCAGCTGCATCATCTGCTGCACGGTTAATCTTGTAACCTGAAGACAATTTCTCTGTTGACTTCGCCTGCTGTCCACTTGTGATTCCTAACATTCTGTTGGCATTCAATGCCTGCATATTGTGTTGTACTACCATATAATTTTCCTCCTTGAAAATATTTAAACCACCGCATCCTTGCGGCTTTTTTTAGTTGTGTAATGTTCCCCATTCGGCCGTACGCTCCGTTTAGCTCCCATTACAATAAACAATCTCTTGTTTACTTAACTTCTATATCGGAAAAATTTTCCCGATACTTTATAGTGAAAAGAGAAAATTTATAAACTTGTGGTTTGCCAATTTTCTCTCTACCCTATCTTGTGGTTTTGTACTCTAACTATTTTTTGTTGTCCAAAAATTGTGGGTCAACATAGTTGAGCTGCATCATATTTTGGTAATATTGGTTCGCTGCTTTGGTATTTGTGCGAACCACCTTTGCTCTTTCACGTATGGATACAAATTTCCTCGTCATCAAATCCTTATTGCGGGATTCCTGCGCCTGTAGCTCCATGCTTAGGTCTGTAATCCGACGAATTAACTCCTGCATGACTTTGATTTTTTCTGCATAAGCTACACGATTGGTATCCAACTCATCCTTTACTCTTTCAAAAAGCTGATCAAATCCACTGTCTAGCTGATTCATCTGCTCGATGCGTGCGGATTTGTCTTCTACTGTTTTGTCAAATTCGTCTGCATCTGATTTATCGCTTTCTAGTAATTCCTTTTGTGTTTCGTTGAGCTTTTTGATTTCCTCTAGAACCTTAACTTTTTTCCTAAGGCTCTGTATCATAATATCGACATAGGTGTTTTGCATAATGCCTCCCTATGATACCTGTGCTTTGTTTCCTTGATTTAGGGCCATAACTTCTTTCCAGGTATCTCTCATGGTTCTTAAATGCTTGAGAACTTCTTCTAAAATTTCTGGGTCCTTTGTCATGTTTGCTTCACGCAATCTTCTTATAAGATAACTATATACCTGGTCAAAGTCTTTTGCAACTGGGTACTTATGATCTAAGGTAGCTTGGAACTCCTGAATAATACGTTCTACCTTTACAATATTATTATGGGCTTTCTCAATGTCTTTCTTTTCAATGCCTACAAGTGCAATGTTGCAGAATTTGATGGCTCCATCATAGAGCATCAATGTCAGTTCTGCTGGTGAAGCAGTCATGATTTTGCTATTTGCATATGCTGCATATCCATTGTTTGGAATCATAATTCTTTCCTGCCTTTTCCTTATATACTTATATCTTATGAGCCAAGCAAGCCACTGATAGAACTGGTCTGACTCTGAAGATTTCCCAGTGCTGTTTCCATCTGGGTGAATTTTTTATAATAGTAATCCTCTTTATCGGCTACTTTTTCTTCCCACTTGCTAATCATTTGTGCATAATCTGCAAGCTGGCTATCCATTTCTTTGTCATTATACACCTTGTATGCTGAGCTAAGCTCAGTGGATTTCATCTTGTTATCGATAGCAGTATACAGATTGCTGGTAAGCTGTTTCATAAATTCCATCAGCTGTTCTGGGTTTTCTTCAATCGCCTTCATCAGTTTATCTTCTTTACCAGATGTGTTTTCATCATCTTCGTCGCCATTAATGTGGTATGCATAGTTTTCGTTTTCTGCTGCATTTAAAAAGCCTAATGTACTGATACCAAAGGTAGAAAGACTAAGCTTCTGTCCATCGATTTCAATGGTCTGTGCCATAGAGTTAATCATTGCTGACATTACACTATTTAAGGTAGTGTCTCGACGAAGCAGGGAATCTTTAATCTTGTTTTCCCATTTTTCAATCTGCTCCTCGGACATTGCTTCCTTTTCTTCGTCTGTCAGTGGCTCATAGTCGCTGGCAGATTCTGCATTGTAAAGCTTGCACATTTCATTGATTACATTGTTATATTCGGTTAAGAAATCCTTTATCTTATCGTAAATACCCTGAGTGTCTACATTGGTTGTAATAGAAATCGCATTCTCCACACCTTCTCCGGTGACGGCCTGTGCATTGATAGTTAAGCCGTTGATGGAAAAGCTATTGGTATCGCTAGTGTATTCTACACCATTTAGCTGAATAACAGCATCCTGACCAACAATTTTAACTGCAGCGCCGTTCTTTGATGCAGCATCAGTCATGATTCGATGCCCTTCTTCTGCTCTTTCGATAAGCGCAACAACATCTTCCTCTGTCATAGCTCCATATCCATTATATGGTTCTCGCGCTTTTCTGAGTGCTTCAAGCTCTGTATCGATGGATGTAATTGCGGATTGTGCAGCTTCATAGTCTGATTGCATAGCATCTAATTCCTGTGTGAGTGTGGCCGCATTTTTCCACAGTAAATCCGTATTGTTTTCTGTATATGCAGCAACTGTCTCCATATTGTCCGCATTTTCATTTAAAACTTGCGCAATCTTTTCTGCATCTGCTTCTGCGAAGGAAATCTCATCCGCTTCTGTGATATATTTTTTTACTGAATCTGTGGTAATTGCTTCTCCGCTCTCTTCAAAGGATTTTATCATTTCTTGTAAATCCGACTGTGAGAAACCTACTACCCCAGAACCTGTTAGTGAATAATATATTTCCTCAAAAGCAGTTCTTGCTTTTAAACGATTTTGCAGGGCGTTGTAATCGTCGATTACTTCCTGATGTGGCTCTTTGGTTGCTGCCTTGTCTGCGCTCTGCTTCAGATAATCCTTGTAAATCGCCTTCTGATCTTCAATGAATTTTTTAAGGTCAACGGTTCCATCCGCTTTGACATAGATGGCAGCTCCATTTGCATCTACAGCTGCAGCTGCTTTTTTATAAATCTCATAGGCGGATGCATAGTACTCTCCACCATTTATAAAGTTGCCTTTTTCATCTACCATTGCGGTGTTTAATCCCAATGTTGAGATGGCAGCTCTTGCGTCTTCAGTTTCACCAACTAAATCAAAATCAGCTTTTGCTCCGCTTTCTTTTGCGCTAAGAAAGATACGTCTATTGTTTGCATCAAAGCTTGCATTATAGCCAGCTTCGGAAAGCTGATCGATGACATCAGAAATCTTTGTGGTTTTCTTGATTTTGATTGCTGCCTCTTCTCCATTTGATTTACGAATAGTAATAGATGTGTCGCCACCTTCATATCCAAGTGCACTCATCAAGGTGTCGCCTGTTACTTCTGTCAGCTTTTCACCTATCTTGCCACCTGTGATATAAGATGCCTGCGCTGTCTGGAGAATATTCAGCTTCTGTGTTCCTGTTACAGCAGTGCTGGATGCCGTTACTGTTGCCTTGGTATTGTCAGAAACTGTTGTTTTTCTCAAGTTGTAGGCAGATGAAAAACGTAGATTGGATACGTTTGTATATAAGCTGTAAATCTTCGTGTTTAAGCTTTTCCAAGTGTCCTGTTTCCAGGTAAGCTTGGTCTGTGCTTTTTCGTATTTTTCTGTCTTTAAACTATATGCAGATACCAGCTCCTGTACGATAGCATCTGTATCAAGTCCGGAATTAAGTCCCGATAAACGAATAGCCATAATATTCTCCTTTCCTGATTAACGTTTTTCGTCAACCATTAATCCTGCCATTTCCCAAACTCTTGCAATCATGTCAAGGGTTTTGTCAGGTGGAAATTCTTTGATTACTTCTTTTGTTTTTTTGTCTACAATCTTGATGGTTACGCGGTTTGTGTCTTCGTGTACACCAAAGATTGCTTCGGAATTATTTGCTTTCTTGTTGATTTCTTCAATGGCTTTTTTAATCTTGGATTGCTCTGCCTGTGGATTGTGGCTGTTGTTCTGTCCTGCTCCTTCTCCACTGGTTTCCTTTGTGTTCATTGCCATTGTGTCTTTTGCAATGTTTTCCGAGGTCTGTACTGTTTCTGCTGCTTCTACTTTGTAGGCAGCATCTGCTTTTACTTCTGCAGCTGAGCTACTTCCCTGATAAGTCATCGCTGCTCCTTTGATTGCTTCAATTCCCATTTTCTACACCTCCATGTGTTTACATTAATTGTTTCAAGGCATCCAATCCTTCTGGATTGAAGCTTGCTTTGTTTTCTTCTTGTATCTGTAAATATACTTCTTTACGGTAAATAGGCACATCCTTTGGTGCTGAGATGCCGATTTTTACCTGGTCGCCACGTACTTCTAAAATAGTGATTTCTACGTTATTATTTACCATTAAGGCTTCGCCTTTTTTTCTAGTTAATGCCAACATCTCTATTCACCTGCCTTTTCTTTATTTGCCTTAAGCAGGTCATAAATTTTATATTTTACAGGATAATCATCTTCTGTGATTACCTGTGCACCTTTGTTGGTATCCATGTTGATAACAATAGGTGCTTTTAGGTTTACGGAGAAGTCCTCTACCTTTTTTGGAACGGTTACTGTTACTAAAAGATAAGTGTTATCTTCTGTAACCTCGCCAAGTGGTGCGATGATTTCTTCGTTTACAGATGGTTTATAATCTTCGCGAATAGAAATTGGATCGGTTACAGGAAATGCAATATCTCCGTCATCCATAGTCTGAAGCCACATAATTCTAAAGTTTCTGTCTGCTTTCTCCTCGTCAAAAATTAGTGCAAAATGTGTCAATTCTGGGAATCCTATCATTCCCTTTTCCATTGTGATGATTTTGTCATCCGCAATGTCAATGGTGCCAAATACTCTTGTTACTGCCTTCATGGTTTTTCCTCCTTCGTCTCCGACGATGTTATTTTTTTCGAACTGCTGTGTTTGCAAAAAATGCAATGGCAGCTCGTTGGTTTCTAAATATAATCAAGCAAGGTTCTCTCTCCTAGCTTACCTGCTGCGGTAAGAGAGGATGTGTATGCATTGTAAGCTGCATAATAATCAATGATAATATCTGAGATATCTCGGTCTTCATTTTCTGACTTTAATTCTTCTATTGTCATCTGCTGATTCTCTACTCGCGTCTGCGTGAGGTTTAAGCTATTCTTTACGCTACCTACATTGGTGATTGCTATATTGACGGTTTGCATATAACCATCAAAACGGGTGATGTACTGTTCGTAGGTTTTCTGTAAATTGTCATCTGCAAAGTCAGCTTCCTTCTGGGCTGCATCCAGATAGCCCTGCAATATCTCTTGAGACTTCTCGTCTTGATATTGGTCTTCTTCCATCATTTCTTTTAACTGGGTGACCTTGTGGTTCGCGTTTATAGATCTCTGTACTACATTGATAAGCTCATCTACGTCTCTTGCAATGGCGGTATCGAATACCTTATCTGCCTGTGTGTTGATGGTAATCGTAGTGTTATTTGCAATGTCATAATTAATTGGCTGGTCTTCCTTCGTATAGGCTATGTGTTTACCTTCGTCATCATCTGATACATCTACGCAGTCATAATAATATTCTGGACGAAGCTCGCCTTTATCAAAGCCTTTCTTTGTGTAATTGACATCTATTTTGGCTTTGTTATCGGAAATGGTGTTTGCTACATCTTTTCCAAATATGAATTCGCCAGTTTCTTCGATATAAACGATTTCGTTTGCGTCTACAATCTTCTCGCCTTTTGCTTCTTCCCATGCCTCTTCGCTGTCATATACGTTAAAGGCAGGTGCTGTAGCTCCATCTGTCGCTTCGCTTGTATAACTAACCTCTCCTGTGGCTTCGTCTACCGTACCAGTAAATGTAATTTCCTGAGCGTTTTCATCCTTATCGGTGTATGCCAGCTTAAATTCATTTACCGTGGTGTCGCCATTGTAGGCTACACGAATTCTTTCATAAGTATTCTGTGTAACTACGGTTTCACATTCCTCGGTGGTGTTGGTAACAGCCTCTGGAACCTCAACATTTCCTGTATAATATCTCTTTTCTTCTAAATCACTAAAATCAAATTCTTGATCTATTTCGTATGCTGTATCAACTTCATCCTTATCAAAGGTTAAGTTCGATGAGCTTCTATAACCTGTGAATACCGTCTTACCTGCATAGTCTGCATTTCCTTCAGAATATACCTGTTCAGAAAGAGATTTCAGCGCATCAAGGATGGTCTGGCGGTCTTCTGAGTTTAAGGTGTCTGTAGAACCGTTCACGCAATGGGTACGAATATCTGTCAAAAGGCCCTTCATATTCGTAAGCGCTGTTTCTGTTACGTCAATCCATGCTCCGGCATCTGGAATGTTGTTGTTTACATACTGGTTGATGTGACTCATCGTGGTGGAAAGAC
Source organism: Agathobacter sp. (assembly GCA_045603165.1). Lineage (GTDB taxonomy): Bacteria > Bacillota > Clostridia > Lachnospirales > Lachnospiraceae > Roseburia. The sequence goes on from JAZULP010000053.1 coordinate 19,737, forward strand.
GAAGAGAACGAATAGCAATTACCGGATTTTCGGAAGCCTTTGCAATTTTCTTCTGGGTTGTCATCTGGGTGTTGTATTTATCTACAAGCAACTTGTTGGAGTTGATATTGGATTTGGTATTGCTTGTAATCATGGTATTGGTAATACGCATTTCTTCCTCCTAGCGACGTCCCTGTCCCAATTTCCCGTATCAAACACGGTCGCAACTTCATGCCCTCCATGACATGGCATGCGATAAATAAAATATGCCAGGTGTAGCGTGTTGCTACTCCTGACATATATATCGGCATTTTATTTTATTACGTAACCCCTGTTTCGTTAATTAATTTATCATATATTTCTGAAAGTACAGAGATAACCTTTGAGGAAAGGTTGTATGCATTCTGAAATTTCACAAGATTTAGTGCTTCTTCATCTTCGTCTACACCAGATACAGACATTCTCTGTGTCTCTATAACAGAGGACATATTATAATAATTTTTATAAAAAACAGTATTTTTTTCTGTATCAACAGAAATATCTGAGAGCAAGGTCTCCAAAAATGCTTCTGCATTGTCGCCTCGGTACATGATTACCTCGTCCTGGAGTGCCATCATTTCGTCTACCAGGTCATAGGCATCTGCACCATTGGTGACATCCTTTGTAGTGGCAAAGTATGCTGGGTCATCAATGGACTTATCATTTACCTTTGCATTCAAAGCAGTTAACTGATGGTAACCATCTTTTGTAGAGGAAATGGTTGTTGGCTCAGCTACCGGATTTCCTTCTTCATCTATTTCTCCCCACTCATCGAAATCATAAATAGTACCTGTATCGCTTTCTCCAATAAAGAAAGCTCCCATTTTTTCACCATTCAGAGTTTCGCCTTTTTTCTGGATATTATTGAAATATTCCGTAAAGTTACGAAGGAATTCGTTGAGCTGCTGTTGATAATATGGTACACCCATTGAATTGACGCTTTTACCAACTTCAATGGTATCTCCATCAAAGGTTCCTGCAAGAAGTGGATCTACCGCTTCCTCCAAATGGAAGGTAATGTCTACCAGATTGCCTTCTTCATCGAGATTTGCTTCCCAGCTGGTATATACAAAGTAATTGTTTCCAACCTTAACATTTCCTTCTGGTGGAATATTGAGGGCGTTTACTGTAGTATTGCTAAGATTATTCATGGTGATTGATGTATATGCGCCTGTTACTTCATCCTGATTAACAGATGATACGTTGCCTCGCATAGCCTCACCGTTGTTTCCGTCACGCAGGTCAAATAGTGCCTTTAAGGTTCCACCAGCCGTTTCTGTGGTGGCTGCAAAATCGGTTTTGGTATCCGCCCAGCGTATCGTGTATAAGCCAGTTGCATCTGTTTGGTGCTGCTTATATTCGGAAGAAATACATTCAAGCTGTCGATAGTCATTTCCATCTACCATAAGTTGTCCGTTGATATATACCGTAAAGTTGGTGCCACCTAGGTCTTCACCATAGGTATTCTTCACGTCATATTCATTTGTGGATACGCTTACAATTCCGGATAATTCATCCAAGAGTAATGCTCGTTTGTCTCGAAGCTCATTGGCATATCCCCCATTTAATTCAAGCTTATTGATTTCTTTATTAATCAATGCAATCTTTTCTGCAATCGAATTAATATTGGATACGGTATTGGCAATTTCTTCATTGGTATCCTTCTGTAATTCCCGTAGAGAATCCGATACAGAATTAAAGTATGTGCACAAATTCTGTGCCTGATGGATAAACTGGTTTCTTACGCTTTCGTCACTCGCATTATCTCCATGAAGCGTATCCAAGCCATTGAACATCTTGGAAAATATTGTAGAAAATCCTTCCTGTATGCCGTCATCTGTAAATACATTTTCAATCTGAGAAAGATAATAAATCTTTTGTTCGAAATAGCCTACACTGGAATTATTCTGCCAGTATTTTGTATCGTAATAAATATCTCTCTGCTGTTTGATTTCAGTTGCTTCTACACCGGTACCAGTACTACCATATTTTGCATAAACACGGAGCGGATTTGTCGCTGCCAATGTTGTTTCTTGACGGGAGTACCCTTCGGTCTTCACATTAGATATATTGTTTGCAGTTGTATTGATGGATGCCTGAAATGCGAAAAGTCCACTGGCTCCAATATTTAACCCCATAAACTGTGAAGGCATATGTTCACTCCCTTTCCTAGATTAAGCCCGTTACAATTAATTCTGTCATCTGGCTGATTACAGTCATGTATCGGCTAGATGCGTTATATGCTGACTGGTATTTAATCAATTTTGTTAGTTCTTCATCACTGGATACTCCCATAATCTGCTGACGACTGTTGTTAATTGATACCACCGTATTGGTTAAGGTGTCTCGTGATGATTTGTATACACTTCCATCCGTTCCAAGCTTTCCAATCATTTTGTCATAAAAACCTTGGAAAGTACATGGATACTGGTCATCCGGGCTGATGTGCATTCCCTGTGTTTCCCATGCTGCTGCAAGCTTTTCACCTAATGCGTAGTCTACCGCACCATTTTGTGTAAATGCCGGAAGTAAGGTGACCTGTTTGGTTAAATCTTCGTTTACCTGTACGTTTCCAATCCGATATAATGAATTGGTATCCGCTGGATCTTCCTCATTATACACATAAAGCTTATTTCCTTCGCTATCATAGGCTACTGTATATCGCTCGCTACCCATTCTTTCGAACAATTCTCTTGGTGGCAGCTCCCCGTCTGCACCTACAGATGCGTTTGCTTCATCCAAAATTCGAATATTTGCACCTGCTGCATAAAGTACATTGCCGTTTTCATCAACCAATTCATTGCCTGGCTCTACTGAATATTCCTTGATAGGTGAGAAAATATTATTGAGTGTGGTCACTATTTCATGGAATAAAAGGTCCACCTGTGCCTCTGTCTCTACCAAAACCTTATCTTCAATCAGCTTATATGCTTCAGGGGTCAGCAAATCACTGTACACACCAAATGCATCTCCGCGCATGAGCAGCTTTGCTTTGATTTCACCTACATCTGTGTTTGCTTCTGAAGAAATATCCATGCTAGTTCTGTAAACTGGAATTTCAACACCTTTTGTTTCATCTGATAGGTGAGGCCAAATAGGGGTTGAAAACCCAGTGGTGCGGTCTGTCGCTACATCCATATGGAAGCAGGTCTGCTCATTTACAAACTCTACACCCTCGATTTCTACAAATACAAATCCATACGCATCTTCTCTGACATCAATATTGGTAAGTGTAGATAACTCATCTAAGAGCTGATCTCTTTGGTCGCGTAGCGTCATAGCGGTCTCCTTACCATTAGACTCTACTTTTTGAATTTCCATGCTTAGCTCAAAAATTCGGTCGCCAATTTCATTGACCTTTTTTACATCATCTACAATCTGGGCATCAATATTTTTCTGGTATTCTTGTAAATCGGTATATAGATTTTGACTACGACTTAACAGAAGCTCAGCTTTCTGAATAACGAGATTCTGTGTTACAGAATCCGAAGGCGTTTTTGACAATTCCTGGAATGATACCCAAAAATCCTCTACGCTCTGCTTGAATTCCTCGCCGTCTAATTCCTGCAACATATCCTCCACATAGCTGGTGGTTTCATAACAGGTTTCATAAAATGCCTCACGACCTTTTTCAAGTCGATAGGACTTATCTAAAAAGATATCCCTAGCGTGAACTACGTCACCGATAGAAACACCCAACCCAGACTGTTTTAAATTTATTGCCTTGGTTGGGTCCTGAAGGATATCATATCTTCTATCTGAAAAACGAACCTGCTGGCGTACATACCCTTCGGTATTTACGTTTGCCAGGTTGTTAGCTGTCGTATTTAGTGCATTCTGGGCGCTCTGCAAACCGGATGCGCCAATATACATACTACCAAATCCGTTTGCCATACTGCTCCTCCTTAATTACTGTTTTGCATCAAAGCCACTGTTGCCGAGAAGTGCGCCAGTACTGTAAGCGTTTTTGTTGTAGTTGGCTGTTTCTGGAGCCTGTCTCATACTCTTAAATAAGGTAATATCAAACTCTGCCAGCTCAATCGCTTGCTTTAACAAGATTTCATTCTGCTGATTCTGCACTTGAACTCTTGTCGCCGCATCAATGAGGTTATTTCTGGCGGTGGATAGTTTTTCCTGCACCTGTGGTTGCGACGCCAGATAACCGACCAATGTAGTAACAGTAAGCTTTTCCTCTGTTCTACCCAGTACAGTTTTAATGTCGTTTAGTAACTGAATTTGTTTGTTTCCGAGAACAAGTAGCTCATCACTTTTTTCCTGTTCTTCGGCTGTCAGTTTTTCCAGAGCTGGAATGTCAGCGTTCACTAGAATCTGGGTTTTTCTTTCTGCACAATCCAATAATGCGATATAAAGTTTTTCTTCTTCGCATAGAACGCTTACAAGCTCATCAACTAAACTAGCCACCGTATTTCCTCATCTCTCTACATTACTGCGTTATATTTTTCCAACAATTTGCTTGCAAAATCTTCTGGATTAACGGAATATGTTCCCGCTTCAATCTGCGCTTTCAATTTTGCAACCTTGTCTTCTCTAACGTCAGGAGCTTCTGATACTGCAGCTTTAGCCACCTGATGACTGTAACCAGCCTGTGAGATAGATAATTGATCGCTACCCATAGAAGCTACTTTACTTGACTTCTGGGCATTGTAAGTTTTCTGCACTCCGTAAAGTTGTGCGATCTGATTATATGCATCTATACGCATAAACAGCATCTCCTTTCTTCCTTCAAATTAGTTTCTTACCTTATCTATCGGACAATTTATTTTTTTCTTTAGAGGAAAATCAAAAAAAGACGATAAAAATGTGAAATTTGTTTTCAACATCTATATCGTCTCTTTTATTAAGCTATTGAATATGACCTAATAATTTGTACAAGGAATTTCGTTACTGCTGTGATTTTTCATAGGCGATTCGCACTGCCTTCGTGAGCTGATCTGCACAGGAGGTTGGTCTTCTTCCACAGGTAATTCCGCCCAAGGTTTCTTCTACTTGTTCAACGGACATTCCCTTTACCAGCTTAGGTACTGCCTTTAAATTTCCGCTACATCCGCCATCTAAAAACTCTACGTTGGTAACAACATCGCCATCAAGCTCTACCTTGATTCTTCTAGCACATACATTTTCTGTATTATAAATATATTCCATGCGATTTCCTCCTTGTTTGCTCTATCATTATAACCACTTTAACTGGTTTTGTGGATTAAAGCATTTTTTGTCTTAGATATTTAATAAATCGCTGTATGCTTTCAATGCTCCGTCTGTATCGTGCGCAAGAACTTTTTTGGCTAATACTTTACCAAGCTGTACACCCTCTTGGTCGAAGCTATTTAAATTCCATATGAAGCCTTGGAACATAACTTTATTTTCAAAGTGTGAAAGCAGCACTCCAAGTGTCTTAGGGTTTAACTGGTCGCCAACAATGATGCTTGATGGACGTCCTCCTGCGAAATATTTATTGCGGTTGTCATCTTCTTTACCACATGCAAAAGCTACAATCTGAGCTACTACATTTGCGCTAAGCTTCTGCTGGCTTGTACTGTCCTCTATTACAACATCTTTACCCATTTGGTTGTTCTTGAAACCAACAAACTGAAGCGGTACAATGTCTGTTCCCTGATGGAGCAACTGATAGAAGGAATGCTGTCCGTTTGTTCCTGGTTCACCAAATATGACTGGTCCTGTTACATAATTTACCGGTTCCCCAAAACGGTTTACTGATTTTCCGTTTGATTCCATATCCAACTGCTGTAAATGTGCAGGGAAACGGCTTAAACCTTGCGAATATGGAAGAACAGCTGTGCTCTGGTATCCTAATATATTTCTTTCATAAAATCCAATCAAAGCGTCTAACATCGCTGGGTTTGCAAATATGTCTCTGTTCGCTGCTGTTTTATCTGCTGCTGCTGCACCATCTAAAAACTGTGCAAATACTTCTGGTCCAAATGCCAGTGACAATACTGCACCGCCCACTGCGGATGTAGATGAATAACGTCCGCCGATATAGTCATCCATAAAGAATGCAGCTAAGTAATCCTCACTCTTAGCCAATGGAGAGGTTTCACTTGTGACTGCTACCATGTGTTTCGATGCATCTAATCCAGCATTCTTTAAAGCGTCTTTTACGAAGGATTCATTTGTCAATGTTTCTAGCGTAGTACCTGATTTTGAAACAAGTACGAAAAGGGAATGTTCTACGTCAATGGTGTTTAATACGCCCGCAGCATCATCTGGGTCTACGTTGCTGATGAATTTTGCTTCCATCTTGAAGGTATTGTTTACCTTTGCCCAGTTTTCCAGTGCTAAATACATAGCTCGTGGTCCAAGGTCACTTCCACCGATACCAATCTGAACTACTGTTGTGAATTTTTCACCAGCGGCGTTTGTAATTTCGCCATTATGTACCTTGTTTGTAAATTCTGTAATCTTTTTCTGTTCGCCTGTGTAGAAAGCACGTTTATCAACGCCATCTGCTACTACTGCATCACCTAATTGTCCACGTGTCATGTGATGGAGCACGAGACGATTTTCTCCTGTATTAATGACTTCACCATTGTAAAGCGCCTCAAATTTATCTATTAGCTGTGTTTCCTCTGCAAGCTTTGCAAGAATGGAAAGAATATTATCATCGACTTGTTTTGAAGCATAATTGTATACAAGTCCTTCTGCCATCGGTACACTGTAATTTTTCACACGGTTTGCACCATTTTCTCCAGTCATTGCTTCAGCAAGGTTAACTTTTGCTGTATCTTCAAGTTTTTTGTAGGATTCAATTTTGTCTAAATTGGTCCAATTAATCATTACATATGCCTCCTTTTAGGAATTAGTCTCACTAAATTATAATCTTGCCATTCTTTTTCGTCAATGACTTCTTTTCATGTTCAGATCTACCTACCAAAACAACAAAATCTTGTTAAAATCATGTAACGTTCCAATTGATTACATAATTACTTTTATACCTCATTGCTATATTTGTATACTAAGCTTATAATTGAGATATAGCATTTATTTTTTACCACTCAAAAAAGAGGTGACATATGTTAACAAAAAAAGAATTACCTGAATGTCTTGTTGCAGCTATGAAAAGAAAATTTTTTCTATCCATACTTATTTTCCTTGGAATAATTATTTTATTCCTGAGTGGAACATATCTGTTACAGCAATATAGGAAACAAACGCAACCACCTATTTCAATCATTATCGCCTCAGATATACACTATCTTTCGCCTGAATACCGCGGCGAATATTTCAGAGAACCCTCTGCAATATTTGACGGAAAACTGACCCACTATTCCCCAGAATACTTTGATGCTTTTCTGGCAGAGGTCACGCAAAAACAGCCTGAAGTACTGATACTTAGTGGAGACATTACTTTAAATGGCTCTATCAAAAGTCATGAAGAAGTAATTGAGAAATTGAAAAAAATACAAAATTCCGGTACACAAGTCCTAGTGATTCCTGGCAATCATGATGTCAACTCTACTGCAGGGGATTACTCTCCCGCAGAGCCCGTTATCGTAGAAAGCGCTTCTGGAGAAGATTTCATAAATATGTATGAAACCTTTGGTCCAGCTCAGGCAATCAGTCGTGACGAAAAAACCTTTAGTTACATGTACGAAGCAAGCCCTTATCTGCGCTTTCTTATGATTGATACGAACAGCCTGAGCAAAGGCTCTGTTGAAGCGGATACTTTGACCTGGATAGAAGCACAATTGGAAGAAGCTGAAAAATCGGGCGCAGATGTAATTGCTATCACCCACCAAAACCTGCATATTCACAATGAACTGCTCTATTTTACGTATCAACTTTATAATGCAGATAAGCTTTTAGCACTTTATGAAAAATATGATGTAAAGCTGAATTTAAGTGGACATATTCATATACAAAGCATCGTATCTGATGCTACTTCACCAGATATTACGATTCCGGAGGTTGCCGTCGGCTCGCTCGCCATTGGCGGCACACCTTATGGCGAACTGCGATATGATGGAAAGACAATTACCTACCAGACTGTAAAAACTGACGTGTCTGCTTATGCAGCCTCACAAAACTGGGCTGATGAAAACCTGCTAAACTTTAACCAGTATTCTATCTGGTATTTTAAGGAAGTCGGACGATTGCAAAACTATGCCAGTCTCTCGGAAAAGGATCTATCTGAAACTGAAAAGGATGTATTAGCGAATACCTTTGCTGATATAAATAGTCATTATTTTCTTGGAGAGAAATTCAATCGACAGGAATTCATGGATGGTATTGAATTGTGGCGCAAACAGGAAAGCGACTTTATCTCTCGCTATATGGAGACCATGTTTCAGGAAGCTGAAGTCGAAAATCAGAATATTATAATTGATTTAATCAAATAGAACATGGTAACCTTTATGATAAATTGGAAGCCTAATGCCATACTCCTTGAATGGCATTAGGCTTCCCTCTATTCTTTTCTTTAGTTTCTATTTCTACCCTTCAATGCTTCCCGGATTAAGCAAGAACTCATAAATGTTCACCGTCAAAATTCCGTTCTCATCATAATGTGTTGGATATATATCCTTTGTTACTACAATTTTCTTAAAAGAATCATCTATTTTTCTAAATGGTCGTATCTCTTGATTTCTCTTTGCTTCATCCGGAAGAGAATATGCAGACTGGATATAATATCTTGCCGAACCAAGGTTACACACAAAATCCACTTCTAGAGCTTTTCGAACCACTTTTCCTTCTTTATCCTTCTCTGCAATTGGCTCAACACCTACACCTACACTATATCCGCGCATACGAAGCTCATTATAAATCACATTCTCCATAGAATGCGTCTGCTCAAACTGTCGAAAATTTATTCTGGCATTGCGAAGTCCCAAATCCGAAAAATAATATTTCTTTGGCGTTTCGATATATGCCTTACCCTTAATGTCATATCTCTGTACAGACTCTATCAAAAAAGAATCTTCAAAGTAATCTAAATATTTCTTGATGGTCTTTGCTGTAATACTTGATTTCTTAACTGTCTTAAACGTATTTTTCAATCTCTCCGGATTAGTAAGCGAACCTATTGCAGAAGAAAGAATATTCAGCAAATCTTCTAACTCACCTTGATTCTTGACTCTATTTCTCTTGAATATATCTGTAATATAGATTTCATCAAACAAATTCTGCAATAAAGCCGATTTCTCGTTTGCTCCCTCTCGCAAAACCACAAGTGGAATCCCACCATAAAGCATATATTCGGACAATCCTTCATACTTATCACCTTTATATACAGACATAAACTCCGCAAAACTTAATGGATACATATGAATTTCATCACCACGTCCTGCAAACTCTGTAATAATATCCTTTGACAAAAACTTTGCATTACTTCCGGTGACATACACATCCATATTATCCTTACGCAAGTATCCATTCAGAACAGATTCAAAACAATCAAGTAACTGTACCTCATCTAAAAGCAAATAATATTTCCCTTCACCAGATGTTTGAGAGCGAATATACTCCATAAATAACTCTGGATTAACGCCTCTTTTTTCTTTCTCAACACTAATCAGACTCTCCCCTATAAGATGAAGATCATCTGCGGAATCAAATGCAAAACGAATAATATGTTCTTTATCAACACCACTCTCTATCAAATAATTATAAAAAAGAGTATTTAACAAATAAGATTTACCGCATCTTCTAATACCTGTTATAACCTTTATTAATCCATTATTTTGTCTTTTTATAAGTTTGTCTAAATAGTACTCACGTTTAATTTCCATATTCATGTGCTCCTTTAGGGAAGATTTTTGCAACCGGTTGCAATTTTCAGTCTTATAATATCATATTTTCTCATTTTTCTCAACTCATTCAGCTAAAACAGGAAAGATTTTTGTAACTGGTTGCAGTTTTCCGTCCTAGGATTCCCTCATAACGCATTTTTATGTTTAAAATCTTTATTTATATAAATCCTTCAGAGTTAAAAGTTTAACCTCTCCTTTATTCGCCAACTTCTGCAACCCTTGGTATTCGATAGAATGAGAACTGCTCCGCTTCTATCCCATAATAATATTCAAAATGATTTCCCTTATCCATCATGCCAGTCTCCTATCTTTAAAATGACCATAACCAAGAAAAGATTGCACGAACCTTTTCTTGATTGCAAACGCAACAAAAAAGGACACTTCCCTAAAATTTCTTTTAGAAAAATGTCCTTGATAATACGAAATATTAAATTGAACTGACACGATTGTTTTAAAATCGTTTATTATCACTTATTGCGAAGTGAAAATTTGTCGTACTTTTGTCGTGCCTTACGACGCTAAATCCTTGAATCCCTTAATTTTACTGACTTTATTTATCCAAACTCTTCATCGTTGGGACTGCGTCGGAATGGTTTCCTTTTTCATTCCGTGGTCTTCCGTATGGCTTCATATGCCTCCATTTTGGAATTCCATATTCGTCCGTCCTATTGAAATCCGTCTTCGTATGCGTTTCGTCAAGCCTAAAATATGCTACTCTGACGTCGCTCTACGTCGTCTTCTTCATCATATGCGATAGCTTCGTTAATCGACATATCGCTCCTATTAATTATAATCTTGCCTGCCATTTTCGTCAACGACTTCTTTTTCATGTCCGGGTGTACTTCAGCGTAGATGTTCATGGTGGTGTTGATATCTGAATGCCCCATAATATCCTGAATCTCCTTGATGGTTAAATCCGTCATACACAATCTGGTACAAAAGGTGTGCCTTAAATGGTGGGCCGAAAAATGCGGAAGAATCACAGGCTCACGCTTTTCCCTTCTTGCACTGATTTCTTCCTCTTCGTTGTGTGCGGTGATAATACGTTCAATCGCACGGTTGATAGCCTCCGGATTGTAGACAGTTCCTTTTGCCTGTGTAAATACAAAGCCTGTCACACCATCTACGGTCTGCGTTTTGTAATTACCAAAGGCAAGCTGAATCTCACGCTCGTCTAATAAAGCTTCTCTAACTTCGTCAATCATAGGAATGACTCTTACACAATTTCTGGTCTTGGTGGAAGAAATGGTATATACCGATTTCCCCTGTTCATTAGGTCTGTATAGAAGCGCCTTGTTTACGTGAATCAGGCTGTTTTCAAAATCAATATCTGCCCACGTCATACCAAGTGCTTCGCCAATACGACAACCCGTTCCCAACAGAAAGGTCATAATATTCGCCCAACCACTCAAATCCTTGTGATTGGTATAGCAGTCTGTAAATGCAAGCTGCTGTTCCATGGTCAATGCATGACGCTTACGAACCTTGCCATCCCATTCCTCACTTTTCTTGATATCCGTCATTGCTCCTGAGGATGGATTCGTGGGGATGTATCGAAGTCGCACCGCATACTGTAATGCCGGATGAATCTGGGTATGTATGCTCTCAAGCGTTGTCGCCAGCATCCGATCCTGCTCCAACATCGCATTATAGAAATTCTGCACATCCATAAAGGTGATTCTGCCGATACGCTTCTTACCGAAACCATCTCGCACGAATTTGTTGTAGGTGTAGATGTAATTTCTTCTGGTAGAAACCTTGATACCACGCTTGGCATGCATGTACATATCATACATCTCATTCAGCGTCAGCAGCTGTCCCTTGGATGCATCCAAGCCCTGATCAATCTCATAACGGATGCGATTTTCTTCCTTTCGCAAATCCGGCAGCTTCTTGGCATAGATGGAATGCATCTTGCCATCCATTCCCTTGTACTTGAATTCGTATCTGCCCTCACTTCTTTGGTACTCGCCCGGGCGAAGTGAATACCCGTGACTATCTTTTCTTGTTTTTGTCAATGTTCTTGCCATTTTGTTGCCTCCTTCTTATGTGGAGGAACAACCCACAGCGTTTTACCTAACCATTATATCGCTGATGTGCGGATTATGGAAGATAGGAAGTGGATTGTGCCTCGTGGTGTGTTATGGTGCTTTGTTACTTTTGGGGTTATGTCTTCATTTGTTGCGTTTTCATAATTGCCGTTTATGAATTTAGGTCTTCTAAGTACTGGTACACCTTATTCATTCTCACTAAGACGATGCCCTTATAGCGTTCCTTCGCTTCAGCCTCCTCTGCCAGATTCATAAAGGAATGAATCCCCATGGATAGAAGTGCAGCGCCCTCGTCGTAACGTACTCTGTCGTGACCGGCAGATAATCTTTTCACTAATGCGTCCATGTCTATTTTTTCTCTGGAATATGCCATAATCTTATTTCCTCCTGTTTGCTAATTCTTTGATTTCTTTAACTGAGAAATGTGTTCCTTCAGTTTCTTTTGCATGTTCTTAAAATCCTCTACCGGCACAAGTTCGAAATCGCACATCTGACCGCAATAGTCTTCTCGAATGTGCCACTTGTGCTCCAATAGTTCGTGGGCAAAGGTCCAGCGCATCCGATACTCACTATCATCCTTTGCCAGCTGCAATACCTCCCAGAATTTCTCCTTCGTCTTCTTGCTGATGTGATAATCCTCCAAAAGCTGGATTGTGAAATCCGCATGTATGCCTGCCTCCTGCGCCAGATGAATCAGTTCCTTCTGTTCTGGACTGAAATTATCTCTGCAAAGAAGATACAGCGCATATTTTTCTGTGCTGGTCTTATCCGTCATCTGCAACAATTTCTCTACCGTAATAATATTCTTGTGAGGCCAGTACCGATGCGCCCACGTTTTAAATGGTCCCATTCTCTCCCACATAGCATCAATCACCTTACCGGAGAAAAAACCGTCCACTATACGCCAACGCCAGTTATGAAGATTCAGTTCGCAATGTACTTTCTTCGTATCTCCGTTAAAGGTCTTTGCCACATAAGTATCCATCAAGCATTTGGTCTCATCTACTGTAGGATGTCTATCCGACATCGGGAACATCGAATCCTGATAAAAGCCAACCTGCTCCGGATTCACTCCCAAAGGTGTGAGTAGTAGCGTCTTTTGGGAACACTGCAGATCCATGTTCTGACTCTGAAGGAGCGCCAGCTGCTTTTCTAAGGTCGCTACCTGTGCCTGATGCTTTTTCTTAAGTGTTTCCATCTGCCCTTTGTGTTGATTCTCCTGTTTAGAAAGCTTCTCCTTGTACTGCAGTTCCTTTTGCTTCCATTCCGTTTCTTTCTCCTTCAGAGCATCCTTTTGACTATTCTCTCTTCTCTCCGCCTTTTCGATTTTTTCCTTTAACTCCTTTATCTCCGTGTGTCGCTCATCCTTATAGCTCCACTCGAAAATGTATTCCAGGATTTCTTCCAGTTTCAAACCGGCGTTATCATCCAGCATCACATAGCCCTCCGTTATCTTAAATAAAGGACTATCCTTTATTGCCGATATATTCCCTCTGGCGGTAGACTCCGGTTTATGACACTGCTCGATCAAATAACTTTTAATATCCTCCATCGAGCCCGCTCCATTTTCTGCCACGTACTGATAAACCTCCCAGTACTGCGACATATGCTTTAATACACTTTGTATATCCATGATTGCCTCCTTTCTCCTGTTCATGTCATACGTTTTCTAAAAAGATTACTTGCAAGATTTTCTTTTCAATTAGTACTTAGGGTTCAAAAATGACGATTGCAAAAAACACCGAATTTTTTTGTCCTCTACTATGTACTTAGGGTCAAAAAGCTGCTTGCAAATTCTGCAGTAACTTTTTTGTGTTCCTCTGTTATTTACTTGGAGTCAAAAAAAGCTGATTGCAAATTTTTCGGTAACTTTTTTCTGTTCCTCTGCTATATACATGGAGTCAAAAAAAGCTAACGGCAAAAAATCCGGGAATAATTTAAAAAAGTGCATAGAAAAAGAGCAACCTTATCTAAAAGATTGCTCTCTATCACTCCGCGAAACGCTCGCAAATGTATTTAATTTCTATCAGCAGACTGTCCACCCCCACTAAAAATCGTACTTTTACTATTTTGGGCTGTAATTGCTCTGTTCAAACCACTTTGCACAAAGAATTCCCATAAAATCAAGGTTTGCAGCCTTCCCACAAATATGTCCGCCGAACGGTCGCCAAAACTGATACAACAAAATAAACGGTAACAGGATACGCACATAGTTGCATTGGCAACTTGCGCAAAAACACCGCACTCCCAGGGAGATGCGCACTAGGAGGACCTAGGACCCAGAAAATTGGTCTTCATCAGTCTTCTTTAAATAACAACCTCATTTACAACCGTATCAACATCTTATTCCACATTGTTATGGTAACATACGTCATTTTATGATATTATTACCTATAATATTACACATAATTGGAGGCGCACATTATGGAAATAACAATCGAAATATGGGCAGATAGTTTTCATGAAGGTGAATGGTGTTGTGATAACATTGCCACATATGCTGCTAAACAAGGTTTTGTATGTTCAAAAAAATATGAAAATGGTTTTGTTCCTGTATACATACTAAGTTCAAATACCCTTACTCTGATTTTAGAAGTATATGGTTCATATTCTGCATGGTCCGACATCCCATCATGCATTTCCGAATTGCTCCCTCTCGGTAAGCCAGATTTTATTGCATATTCGCCTCAACACGACAAAATTATTTTTGCAGTAGAAGAGACTTCTGCAACAATGACCGGAAACCAACCACTCCAAAGATGCGAACGACAGTATGGCAGCGCAAAAAACCACATTCCTTTTTGGTATTTAGTTAGCGAATTTGGTATTCATTTAGATGGTGGCATACGCAGAGATTCTATATGGCCAACTATCTCTGCGTTAAAACTTTCAGTGCAATATGAAATCCCTAGTATGGTTTTGCATTATTCAGGAGAATCTTCTCCTGAAGATTATACCATGGGTAAAGGGCTTGATTTACTATTTTCATCCTTGTTACAATATTTGATTACATATGCTACTAATTCCGATGCCCAAACTTTAGTTCCTACTATGGAACGCCAATATAGCGAAATGCTCCTATTTATTAATTCACAATGGCAAAACATGATTGACTTTATCCCAAGCAACGATGCTCTAACTGATTCATTAACCGCAAGAATGCTAGCATACTGCTCCTTAGGGAAAAAATCTTCCACAAATGGAGTTTTAGACGGTTTTCTTCAATGGCCGCTAACCACCGAAGTTTCAGAAACAAATAAGGAAAATTGGAAAAGAACAGATTTATTAACTTATGATGTTCTAAGCGAGCAATTAGAATTGGACATAGAACGAGGACACTGTTATATTTTATCAAACAATTCAAGTTCTGGACGTCCACCTAGGGAAACACAAATAATCGATTTCTTACAGAAACAAAAAAGTGATTTTAACAAAGCCGCACCCCTATCACCACCTGCATCATACGACTTTGTTCTTGAAAGTTTTAGCAAAACCGAAAATGGTAATTATAACTTAACAACCTCCAAAAACATATTATACTTATACGACAATTGGTCTTCTTTATGTCAAACCATATATCGTTCTTTCCCTCGGTTACAGGGCAAACTTGAAACTGTAGCAAATGAACCTACTATGGTATATATCAGCAACAGCCTTGCTCCAAAACGTGTTTTTGGCGATCCTTTCATTGGACAGTTAGCGGCATTTTCTATTATTTTTGGCAAATTTGATAATAGAAAAAGAAAAATCGTCGCCTACTATCCACATCAGTCATACACCTATTATTCTTCTACAAGCGGAAAGGGAAAAAGAATTCTAGAAGAACTGGTTGATTATGCAATTTTTGCAGGCGGAGTTGTCATTAATATTTCTACAGGGGAGGTATTATAATGCGAGATTACAGATTAACAGAAGAAATTGCACGATGGGCTTTTGAAATTCAATGTAAACAAAACCCTAATTGGTATATTGCTTTCACAAATCCTACCGCAGGACCTTGGAAGGCTATCACCGCACTTAATAAAACTGGAGAAGTAGGACGTATATATACTTTTGATGCTAAAGAAAAACGACCTGATATTATTCTTATCAATGACCATCTTAAAATAATAATCATTGTAGAAGCCAAAAACTCTTTATCATCATTGAACACTTCTGATCAGTGCTCGAAATCTACAAAAGTCGTAGCTGATATTGGAAAACAATTACAAAAATTAAGAACCGATGAATATTGGGGTAAACGATATATGTACAATATTGTATTAGGTCTTTTATGGGGTAGCGATGAAGAGAAGGCCCTAGATTCATATATCCCAATGTTTGATTTATATTATAATGAAATATGTAATTATGACAACATCGACAAACGAGCCCTTATCGGAATAGAGGTGACTCGTTCTAACAACACCTTATCTTGCATGATAACAGGAAAAAATTATGAGCAGGGAACTCAAACCCTTTCTCTTAGCAACCTTGCTAGCTCCTTTAATTTATCGTATAAAGAGTAGAAACATCTACTCTTTATACGATATACATTTACCTTTATTACTCACGATATTACCACTTAAATATTCTCGCAACTCACTCGAATCTAGAAAACCATACTCTATATATTTTTCTGCAATATTTTTATAGAGCTCTTTCCACTCGCACGGTCCTCCTGCTAAAATCTCCTTTGCTGAAAGTTTAACTTCTTCCTTTAAATCAAATTGTTCAATAGGCGTTCCTATATAATGATACATATCCCCTTTTTTAACAAATAAAGAACTAACAATATCTGGAATGCAATACAGCAAATCACTATCTATATTGTTTTTTATCCACTCAATCATTATTGTTCTATACACTAAATTCTTTGCAACTCCTCCTCTTCTAGCACTTGCGCATAACATCAGCG
This sequence comes from Agathobacter sp., assembly GCA_045603165.1. Lineage (GTDB taxonomy): Bacteria > Bacillota > Clostridia > Lachnospirales > Lachnospiraceae > Roseburia. Next base: position 36,491 of record JAZULP010000053.1, read on the forward strand.
CATTTGTTACCGAATTAAGCGAAGAAGTTCTCTTTAAATCAGGATTATATGAATATACCGCATATATATCTGTTATGTAGCTTCCTTTAGGAGAAAACTGTGCCTTAGAAGATACCACTGCTGGAATTACATAACTAATATAATCGCACACAAACCCATTTCTTTGTAAAGAACCTAGTAAGGCTTCCCACGCTCTAAGATCATTGTTATTAAATGTTATTAATAGATGTCCCCCCACCTTCAATATGTCCGGACACTTTCTGATAATCTCATTAATTTCCAGGCCATATTTATTCCAAGCAATGTTTCGTGGTTTTCTATCACTTACACTTATATCGTCTTCATAAACTGGTTGTTCCCTTAAAAAACTGTTCCACATAGCAGAAAATTCTGTATATGGAACATTATCACCATACGGAGGATCCAAAAAAATCAAATCTGCTTTTCTGGATATTTTTCCTAATTCAACCAGTGCGTTTCCCTTTGTCAGCAAAACTTTTCCATTATTTTCTCTACAGGCTATGTTAGCCAGCCCTTTTTCAAACTTCTTAATGCGTGCATACAAATGCATTATAGGATTAGTTTCCAAATGTTGGGCAGGAACCCAAAAACCCGGAACGCTCCATGCCGGTCCGCCTGTAGACAAATTATTCCTACAAGGAATTAATCTAGAACATTGTGCAACACTTGCCGTCAACAAAAGAATAGCTGCATCACGAACCCTCTCGTCCGATATTTTATGAAACTCAGAAGCAATATAACAAAGTATATTGAAATTTCGTTGTGTAAACAAATTCTTGGTTGTCATTCCATCATATGCTAGTATTCTTCGGTTTTCTTCAAAAGGATATTCATATTCTCTTTCATCCACGTCAAAAATACTTTTTATTGATTCAGTCTGCTGCGCTCGGCAAAGCACTTCGTCGTATATGATATCCTTTTCTTTTTCGACGCAACAACCAACTACCTTTGTTGAAACTAAATTTTCTAAATTAAACCTTATTTCTTGTTTGCATTGTGGGCAATAATATTTAGTCCCCTTTTTTACAGCCTCCTCGCTCACAACTTCACTTTCACACGAATTGCATTTTACTACCATGGAGTGAATCAAATAGCGAATTCTACCCTGTCCTTCTACATAATAACTTTCATTTATCCTTTTCTCTGCTTTATGTAAAATTTCTATTACTGTTCTTTCAAACAACTTCACTTCAGGTGGATTCGTAAGCACCTTGGTATTTAGAATAGCAATTGGATTAATATCAATACCAAACACAGCCTTATTTGCTTTCTGTGCTTCACGGACTATTACACCGCTTCCACAAAACGGATCTATTACAACGCCTTCTTCTGGCACTAACTCAGCAAGAAATTCTGCCATAATATTATGTGGTTTTCTTGCCCAATATTTATGCAGCAAATATTCCGGCGTATGGACATCTGCCAACAATACCTTTGAATTCAAACTCATACCTACCTCTTTCGAAATATAACAATAAAATCATTCAGCGTAACACCAATATCATTCTTTTTTCTTCGTTGACTTGCAACCCATGATGCTTCTGTGTATTTAGGAACTCTTACCGCTATTTTTTCGACCATATATTGTTTAGAGTCAATACGATTAATTAATGTATTTGTTACTGGAATATATTCTCCTCTTATGACCGTATCTCCTATCATTAAAGCCAATACACCATCTTTCTTTAACAAGGATAACGACTGGCGTAATGCCGCTTCCATATCATCAACATATTCCTTGTACTTTTCTGGTTTTCCCACTTTAAAAAACTCTCTTATTTCTTTAGGTCTGACTTCTTTTCTATCAATCTCCAACCATCCGCTTTCCAAGCAATTAATACTACTATATTTATAAGAATTAAAATATGGCGGATGAAGAATTACTAATTGAGCACTATTTTCATACTGTTCAATCGTCTCCTCTCTCAAATCACTATTACATACATTAATTTGATTTTTCTCCACCCCTGGCAATAAAGAAACATTTTCAATTTCCTTTAGTGCCTTTTTCTTAAAATAAGGAAACGCATCCACTACAGCGGTTTCAACATCCAAAAAAAGTCGCCCTTGTTGCGTCGTTGCTTTTGACACTCTACGAATTATTGACGCAAATATAACTCGATAAAAATTTTGTATATTAGCATCCTCTATTTCTTCTATGCATTTTTTTATTCCTCTCAACGAGTCACATGTTTCGCTCAAAAACCAATGTTCATAATTGCAATCCTTCGGACTAAATTTGTACTGTTCATGTGTTAACGGTTTGTATTTGTCTTCAATCATACCCAAAACAACTAACAGCTTCTCTTTATCCAATCGTGTTGTCTTTGCATTTGTAATCATAACACTTAATGGATTAATATCATTCACTACACATTGACGTTTCAACAACAAACACTCCACCGCGGTTGAACCACTCCCGCACATAGGATCAATAACCAAATCATCTTTCCGAGTATATTTAGTTATAAGATATGTCGCAATTGACGGTGGAAATTTCCCAAAATATCTAAACAGCCCGTGTGTTGCATACGCTTGTTGCTGATTTGTTCCCAATGCACACCATGCCTCGACTGGTATCTCAACATCAAACTCTGCTTTGTGAACTAGCTTTTTATCATTCTCACTCATATCTTCTTTTGTTCGTATTTCTATACCAACTTTATCCGAATACGCAGACGATATATCTGAAAACAATATCTCATCTATCATACTAATACCTCCAGCAATGTGTTCATTTTTTTTTGCAATGTAAGCTATTAAGATTATAAATGAAATACCTATCAATGTCAATCACTCTATATTTTCACACTTCTATCATTCCAATATTTATCAGATATGTTGACAGCAGGGACCCACGACCGTGCTCTCAAGGCATTAGAAAAGGCGCTACCACAGATTTCTCTGCAATAGCGCCTTGTTGGCAACCAGCCTAGCACAGTCGTTACCTACTGTAAACATATTAAACTCTTTACTCTTGCAACCTAATTTCTTGCAATAATGCTTCAAGCTTCTCTATTATTTTTTCTTCATTCTCCTCCGCAGATAACTCAGTTATTACCAGCTCAATTTCACCAAGCTTACTTTCTATATCATCAAGTACCGTTTCTTCAAACTCTTTTTCCTTAAGTGTTTGCTCCATCTGTACTAGATGATTTTGAATCTGTTCCAATTGCTTATCGGTTGTATTATTACATTCTTGCCAAACCGTTACACCAAGTGTTAACACAAGTGCCAAATACGCTGGGACAAGTGAAAGTAACAAACTCCTTTGCTCTTTAGTACGAAACTTACGCTTGACAAATAGGTCTAAATCCGCATTCGCAATAATCTGTTTTCCTATAAATTGAGAACAAATTATTTCATTCTCTTTGTTATACGCACAAATATATTCTATATAATTTCGAAAATTCTTGAATCGCGCTGAATCACTCCCTGCCAAAAAAGGTTGATTTTGCAGTTCTTCTAATACCTTTTCGTATTTCTTAGGCAAACTAATTGCAGGTTTATTTTTCTTTGCCCACTTAGTTTCCGATATTGCTTTATACTCAAAAAACACCTCATAATCTTCTTTGCTGATTTTGCTATCAACTTCCAAAACAAGATTCTCAGATTTCAAAAATTGCCAAATAGTAAGAAATCTTTTAATATCCGAAAAAGAATTTGTGCAAGTAATGCCCTCTCTCAAATTATACACATATTCTGTACCTTCCGCATTATCTACCGTAATTTTCGAACCAGTATAATCTATTACCGCCTCTACATCCTCCAAATCTTCATCAGTTAGTGGACGTGGTGTTGGAAATGTGGTGGATAAACCTAGTGCATTCGTCGTAGTTACATTAACAAATCTATCCACTCCATCCTTAACCTTTTTGTATGTAGTGCCCTGTTCTTCTTGTCTCATTCGAGCTTCAATATCAGACTCATCTAATTTTCTTTTAGTGGTTAGTCCAAAAGTCTCTAGGTAAGAAGCAATATTATAGACTTTCCCCTCTGCGATCTTTCTAATAATTTCTTTTTCATGAGTTGTGAACTTCAAGTAAATCTCTCCTTAATTTTTTACAATTTACGTATTCTTAATTTCACTTTCCAGCGAAACCGTTTCTTGCAAACAAATCGGTAGATTCGTATATCTCTCTATTGAACGCATATCCTTTTCTATGAACTCCCAGGAATCCTTGAAATCACCTTTTACAGAAAAGGCAGATTCACACATGTAATTCATAAACGCAACCACGTCATTCTTGTACTTCTTCGCAAATGCATATGCATCATTTTCCTTTTCTTCATCTGTACTGTTTCGCTTATCATACAGCACATGATCCAAATTGCAGGACATATAATACACACGGTATGGAACACCCCAGATATTTCCACAGCTTCTCAAGCGGTACAAATTATCGGTCTTCTGTTTATTTCTGGCAATCACTTTGCTCACATCATTCGTATGAATGCCGTCATCCTGATAAGACAATTCAACGCATGCAGAATCCTCCAAGACCTTATCCTCTGCAAGATAAGCCGCATCCGTATCGACGATATGAATTATCTGCTTAAAGTCAGCCGGTTTATAGTGATTCGATGTTGCATACGCTTTTACTTCATTACCAACCTTGGCCACAATATTTTGTGAATTGACACCGACTCTGGTTGTAATGTCCCCATGCATAATATGAACATGCACGGATTCTCTATCAAATACCTGATTCAACGCAATACCTAATGCGGTTTCATCAGATGCTCCTTCTACAATAACAAAAACAACTTTTCTACGAGCCAAATGCTTCACCTGCCTCTCTAAACGCCAAAGCGATTTCAAAATTGTTGGTAGGGTTATACACTTGTTCGCTCTGCTCTCCTAACACAATGTCTCTGTAATAGAAATCACGAAGGTTATTCGTACCTTTAACGTTAGTAAGACGAATATATCTCATCTTTGGATTCGTTGTTGTAAAAGCAATAAATCCCTTATCGATGGTTTCTAATGGTCTAAGGTTGTGAGATGTAAAAATCAATTGACCTTTTCCTTTTTCAGAAATAATATTCAACATCTCGCCAAGCAAATACTCAAACACACCACCGTCCAACTCATCGATTGCAACAGTGACAGATGGATTATTGTAAACCACAATCAGAAGCTGCAACACAGAAACTATCTTCTTAATACCTTCTGACTCATAACAGAACGGAATCTGCTTGTTGTTTTTCAAGGACATAAGCTGAATCTGCTTAGCAATCTTTCCATCTTTGGTCATTGTCGATCCCAAATCCACTACACCAATTCTAAGTCCGGGAACCAATTGTTCCAGAACAATATTCATATTCGCGATTACATTTTCTACAACTCCGTACATATCTTCCGGAATCAGCGTAGGACCATTCAGAGAAAGAAGTAAACTTCCATATGTTTCAGACACACCGTGTCTATATTTAAAAGTCAAAGGAAGAGTGTTCAAACTAATCAAGCCAATACTTTCTGTATCAATGATAAATAACTCTCTGTTTCCAAAAGTATATAACCCTTCTATCACCTTCATATAAAGTTCATTCTTACAATTCTGGCGATACTGATTGATTAATTCTCTCGAGAAGACAAAGCTTCTGGAGGTTGCCTTGGTTAATCTTTTGGTGACTAATAAGTCCATATACTTCTCTTTATCATCACCAACCAATTCCTGCATTTTTGCTTTTGGTGCAAAAAGCTCTTCTGTACGTGTATCAATCAATGGTGCTTTGCGCATCTTATCAGTTTTAGACTCATAAGAGAAAGATAAAACCTCATCAAACATTTCCACTTTCGTCGTTACATTCGCATTAGTCGTCTCATCAGAACTTGTTGCACTCTCATCTATAACTTTTCTCATAGAAAACTGATACCATACGTTATAAGTGATTTCTGCATATCGAACCACAAGTTCATATTTTAATGTAGCATACTCTGCATCTACATTGATATAGTCTGCATATTTCTTAGGAATGACTTTTCCACATAATGCGAACTTAAGCAACTGAATCGCATCAATTAAAGCAGTCTTACCCGAACCATTCTGACCATAAAGACCTAATACGCTTGCTTTATAATCCTTACGCTTATTCTCAAAATCAAGTGTTCCCTGTGTAACATTCTTAAAGTTTTCAATTGTTATACTTTCTATTCTCACGATACGATTTGCCATAGTTCATTCCTCCTAGTACACATATATTATCATTAATTTTACAGAAAATCAAGTTTTAATTGCCATTTCGATATATTTTATATCGTTTATTCAATTCGTTCTCTCGTTTTCTTTTTATGAATAGTATATGCTGCACTTTTTATCCCTATTACAATCTTTCACGCTCTTCTCGATGCTTTTTTCGTTCCACTGCACCATCAATCGTAATTCTATGTATACTTTGAATATTTGATAGCACTCCGCTCTTTATAATTTTACCTAAGTTCAATGGTGTATATCCGCAAACATTAGCCGCCAGATTGATATGATTACATCCTTCTTTATACGGCTCTACACCATTATGGTCATGTCCATGAATATTTAAGCACCACTCTAATCCATATACAGGCTCATGCGAAAGCAATATTTTCTCTGCTATAAATATCGGGCCAGCATATATCTCATCAAAATACTTTGTGTATGCTCCCTTTGCATCATGATTACCCAGTATCAATATCTTTTTCCTAGCTTTGATTTCTTTTACATATTCCGGTGCACCAACATCTCCCAAACAGACAAATGTATCGCTTTTCATAACATTCTTGTTTATGATTACAAGCTGCTCCTGCGGTGTAATCCATTCCGGATCCATTAACTTGCAATCCAAATCATCAAAATGCAAATCCGATAAAATATATACCGAACCACCTTCCGACCAATGACGGAATGGTTCATACAATGTAGGTATCATCTCTATTTCCTCCTTCTCAGTTATTTTATTGGCAGCAAAAACTATTTGGTGCCGAAAAAATATTTTTTCTGTACTTTCGCTTCATTCCACTTAAAACCAAAATCACTTCTCTTTATCTTGCATCTTGGTTCTTCATCCCTCCAAAACACAATTCCCTCCATGTAATGCTCTTGTAAATAATCTCGGATTCCGTCAAAGCTTCTAGGCACATCCTCCAAGATATGCTCTCCATGCTTTACCAATACATCAGCTTCTAATCCATGTGGATTATTTCTAAAATGTGGTCCAATAACCTCGTATGTTCCATCTGCAAGTGCTTCACCATTAGAATTCCGATATGCTGCCATATGCCACATGTCTCCTCTATCCTCCGGATTTACCTTTACCCAATGCGGCCAATGCCCAGTTACAGAATCCGGTTCACAACAAGGTATTGCTCCTGCTGGCGGTGTCTTACCTCGCTTCGCATCATAGCGTTTATAAAAAACACCATCTATAATCGCACAACAGCTTCCATCCATCTTCTCTGTTGTAACTCCTTCACCTTCCAAAACCCATTCCATCCCCGGTGTTACATTTGGCAAAATCCCCACCTTCTTGTGATTTTCGAATACTCTTTCAAACAATGTTGGAATCTTTTTCATCGTATCATACCTCCTCTTATCATTTTAAACTTCATATATTTCCTTGTCATTGAAGCTGTGCTTTAATTTTTCTATCATACACTATGTCAATATTGTTTTCATTGGACTGTTAGTCCAAAATCACCCCGCAAACTGCGGCATATCATGATTCACCTCTGCCCGGTAATAATTAGACATAGTTGTCCCTGCATTGAACAACGCCGCCAACAAATATGCCTTGATGTTATAAACCTTAGTCGTATTCTTCCTTAGGCATTCCATCACATACTCCACATGTGACACATTCAGTTTCAGGAACCTCGACTTCACTAACTCCCTCGGATACTGTTGTCCGGAAATGGTCATACTTCCACCTTTACCAACCACAGTCTCCACTATCAGGTCGTATATCTCCTGTACATCCTTTTGCTCATAGGGATAGCGTTGCACTAAAGAATCCATATCAATATTTTCCCTGATGATCTCCGAGTAAGCCTGGTACTCATCCATCCCATCAATCACATCCTCTGTATAGATTGATAAGATAGGATTGATATAATTAATATTAGTATTATTATTCTCAGTATTATTAGGGTTTACGTCATAAACTTCTAGCGGTTTACATTCGGGACTTCTAGAAGTTTGCGTTGTAAACTCCTTGAGGTTTACGTTGCAAACCTCTGAATCTTTTTCCACAGATTCTTCCACTTCTTCAATGGCAAAATTCTTCACATATATCATATCCGGACGACCTTGTCCCTGCTTTTTACGTTCGATAAGACGCACATCCTCTTCTAATTCCTTGAGACATTTCAAAATCTTATTCTTGCCACAGCCGGTATCAGCCATAATATCTGCTACGCTATAGTGTATGTAGGTTTTACCATCTTCATCCAGCCACCCATTTTTATCGACAGACTGACACGGTCTATCATCATACCGTAGATTGCTTTTGCCTCGAATGAAATACCACGAAAGTATTCTCCCGTATACAAAGCCTTTGGCACACGATAAAACTGCGACATTTCTACGTCCTGTCCCCAAAAATAATTGGTCGTTACAATTTCCTTCAATTCGAATTCCTCCTTTCTCTCTTTCTTGAAGTTTGATTTTTAAACCTCACACGTATAGCTAAGTTTCTTCAAAAACAGCTTACACGGTCTGCCCGGTGCGCTCTGTACACGCTCCAACAATTTAGCATCCTCTAATTCTGACAGATACTTGCTCACACTGGCTTCACTACGATTCATATCCTCCATAATTTCTTTTACCGGATAAAGCACATACACTCTACCCTGCTCGTCCTGCCATTTATTCTTCCGATACATTCCCATTCGTTCCATGATAAGCCCATACAACATCTTTGCTTCCAAGGAGACATCCGAAAATGCCTCCTCGTGAATCAATGCCTTTGGGATATTTACATAGGCGAATTGCTCCGCCCGCTTTCCATACAAATAATTAAATTCCATCTGCGACTCCTTTCTGTTCTCTACTCCATTGCTCCAATAGTGCCTCTATCACACGCTCCATCTGTCCGTTTGTATATTCTTCCGGAAAATACTTGCGAAGCTTCTTCTCATTCATAACTACCTTCTTGGCAGGTGTTCTGCCAGGAAGGGCATTATGTAAAATCATAATCATTTTCTCTTGGTCGATATTTTCATTCTCTGCACGTTCTCGAAGGGCTGCTATTTGAATTGGCTTGATAACCACATTCTCACGAATGTATTCGTTTAGCCACTTCTGAATGGTTTTATCGAAATAAGAAATATCAACTGCACAAGTGAACTGCAGACGTTTCTTATCTACGAGATCCAGTAATTCCGGGATGAGTTCGGTGAGTCGGATGTAACGCTCCACCTGTCTGGATGACATATCAAACTTTTCCCCTATCATTTTCGATGTAGACTTTCCGACATTTTGGCGAGAAGTTAAATCCGTTCTTTCACCCTGTCTTTTCATAGCATCCATCTTCATCTTCAAAGCAAATGCCTTCTCGCTCGGCAACAGTTCCTCCCTCTGAATATTGCTATCCACCATCACAATGGTCGCTTCATCATCAGACAGTTCTCTCACAAACGTAGGTATCTTCTTAAGCCCTGCTAATTTACTGGCATGCAATCTTCTGTGTCCGGATATCATTTCATATCCATCCCCATCGTTTCCACGCACTACCACGGGTGTCAGCACTCCATTGGCTTTAATACTCTCCACCAAGTCCGCCATCTTGTCATCGTCAATCACCTTAAATGGATGGTCCTTAAAGCTTCTAATCCTATCAATCCCTATCTCTATACTGCTCTCTGCATTTTCTAATCCAAATAATTCATCTACGCTCGTCAGATGAATCTTTTCTCTTAAATCATTTTTCTTCACTGTTCATTACCTCCTTTGTCAATGCTGTGTAGGCAAATGCCACCTTACCCTTAGGATCGTGCTCGTAAATACTGTTTCCCTTATAGCTTGTCTCACTGGCACGCACAGAGGACGGAATCTCGATATCAAACACCTTGATTCTGGATGCATAAGTGTCATACACCAAAAGCGATATTTCCTTTGCCAGATTAGTTCTGCTATCCACCATCGTCAGCAGAATGCCCTCAATCTCTAATTTATGGTTGATACGACGCTTTACACTCATTACCGTCTTAATCAGCTCCTGCAAGCCCTTTACCGGCAAATACGCCGCCTGTACCGGTATCAAAACCGAATCCGCGCAAGTAAGTGCATTGATAGTCAGCATTCCAAGGGACGGCATACAGTCAATCAACACAAAATCATAATTATCCTTTACCTTATCCACATATCCCTTTAGGACTCGCTCTCTGCTCATCACATGAACCATGGTATTTTCCATACCAGACAACTCAATATTGGCTGCCACGAGGTCCACATTCTCTTTGTGATGGATGATACAAGCCTCCACATCATAATCTTCATCATTGATTTCATTTATCAGTGCATTGGTAATTGTCTGCTCCAAGGCATCCGGTTCATGATAGCCCAAACTAATTGTCAAACTTCCCTGCGGATCTGCATCTATCAGAAGCACCTTTTTACCCTCAGCCGCCAAACCCATACCTAAGTTCACTGTTGTGGTGGTCTTTCCTACGCCACCTTTTTGATTTGCTATTGCTATTACTTTTCCCATGTTAAAAATCCTCCCTAAACAATTCTAAATATTCTTCAAAAATCTCAATGTTCACTAGCACGATACCTTTGATTTTAACCGTCGCCTTTGCATCCCTGGCAACCTCACGGAAGGTATTTACTCCCATGGAATACAACTCCGCTCCCTCCTGATACCGTACATACTTCTTCTTTCTCTCAATTACTCTTTGGTCCAAATCTGTTACTGTTTTTCGCTTATGCGCCATTTCTTTGTCCTCCTTTTTGAAATCATATAGTTTGTAAAACGCAAAAAGAGAGACACTTCACACCAGTATTTCTACTGATAGCGAAATGTCTCTCTATCTTTTCGAGGGTTGTTCCTCGAGATTATTCTATTAACTTTTGCTTTGCATATGATTCCAAACGAATCCGACAAAACTCCATATTCCTTCGTATTCCTTTAACACGCTCCAAATTCTTGAAGGATGTCGGAACACATTATAAGCTTTCGGAATCCTTACTTATCAAGACTCTTCATCGTCGGGAAAAGTAAAACATCGCGAATTGCAGGAGAGTTGCTCATAATCATAACCATTCGGTCGATTCCGTAGCCTATACCTCCTGTAGGTGGCATGCCTACGCAAAGTGCGTTCAGGAAGTCTTCATCTGTGTGGTTTGCTTCCTCATCGCCTGCTGCGAAAAGTTCTTCCTGTGCTTCGAAACGCGCTCTCTGGTCGATTGGGTCGTTAAGCTCAGAGTAAGCGTTTGCCATTTCCCATCCATTCATGAAGAATTCAAATCGTTCTACATATTCTGGATTTTCTGGTTTTTTCTTTGTAAGTGGAGAGATCTCAATTGGATGATCCATTACAAAGGTTGGCTGAATAAGGTGATGTTCTACATATTCTTCAAAGAAGAGGTTTAAGATGTCGCCCTTCTTGTGATGTTCTTCAAATTCGATACCTTTTTCTTTTGCGATAGCACGTGCTGCATCTAAGTCCGGAATTTCATTCCAATCTACATCTGCATATTTCTTGACAGCGTCTACCATGGTAATTCTCTCGAATGGCTTAGAAAGGTCCATTACATGTTCGCCGTATGTAAGCTGTAATCCGCCGGTTACCTCCTGTGCTACATAGCGATATAGGTTTTCTGTTAAGTCCATCATACCATAATAGTCTGTATAAGCCTGATAAAGCTCCATAAGTGTGAATTCTGGATTGTGTCTTGTATCAAGGCCTTCATTACGGAATACTCGTCCGATTTCGTATACACGTTCCAATCCACCAACAATAAGTCTCTTTAAGTAAAGTTCAAGAGAAATACGTAGCTTTAAGTCTTCGTTAAGTGCGTTAAAGTGGGTTTCGAATGGTCTTGCTGCAGCTCCACCTGCATTAGAAACAAGCATAGGGGTTTCTACCTCCATGAAGCCTTGTCCATCTAAATAGTTACGGATACTCTTTAAGACCTTTGAACGTTTTACAAAAGTATCTTTAACCTCTGCATTCATGATAAGGTCAACATATCTTTGACGATATCTTGTGTCTGTATCAGTAAGTCCATGATACTTTTCTGGAAGAATCTGTAAGCTCTTTGATAAAAGGGTTACTTCTTCAGCATGGATGGAGATTTCACCTGTTTTGGTTTTGAAAACAGTTCCTTTGATACCTAGGATATCACCTACGTCATACTTCTTGAAGTCTGCGTAAGATTCTTCTCCGATATTGTCTCTTGCAACATAGGACTGAATATTTCCGTTTAAGTCCTGAATGTTACAGAAAGAAGCTTTACCCATAACGCGTTTGAACATCATGCGTCCAGCGATGGTTACTTCCTGTCCTTGCATTTCTTCAAAGTTATCTTTGATATCTGTACTGTGATGTGTGACATCATATTTTGTAATCACAAAGGGATCTTTTCCGTTCTCCTGCAATGTCTGTAATTTTTCACGACGAATTTTAAGGAGTTCGTTTAAATCCTGCTGTGGTGCGTTGTTATTTACATTTTCCTGATTGCCCATACTTTTCCTCCGTTCATTCCTTCTAAATATATTAGAAAAATAAAATTCTATTAAACAGATTTCTGAATATCGAGTACCTTGTATTGAACTACTCCAACCTGTGTTTCCACAGATACTAATTCTCCAACCTTTTTGCCAATAAGAGCCTTTCCTACTGGGGACTCATTTGAGATTTTTCCTTTTAAGCTGTTTGCTTCTGTAGAGCCTACGATTTTATAGGTTAATTCTTCGTCAAATTCGCAGTCTAAGATTCTAATCTGACAACCGATATTGATTGTATCGAGGTCTACTTCATCTTCATCCACAATCTCAGCATTCTTTAAGATTTTTTCGATTTCTTCTATACGTGCTTCAATATCGCGCTGCTCATCTTTTGCTGCGTCATATTCTGCATTTTCTGATAAGTCACCCTGTTCACGAGCTTCTTTAATTTTCTGTGCTACTTCTTTGCGTCTTACTACGATTAATTCATCCAATTCGTCTTCTAATTTTTTAAGACCTTCGCTTGTTAAAATATTTTTCTTGTTCATTTTTACCTTACCCTTCTCTCCGTTAACGTTTCAAATATTCCTCATAAAGATTTTAAGCACCTCTATGGGGATGCTTGCAACTCAAAGTATTATAGCCAATCGTACCCTCTATGTCAAGGATTTCAAGGTTTTTGAATATAGGAGTCGCCTATGTGGTGGAACAACTCCTCAAGCTCATTATATGTTTCAACCTCATTTATCATGACACGCAGTTTTGCTGAATTTGGATAACCTGCCGTATACCATGCTCCATGCTTTCGAATTTCGCGAATACCCGTGTACTCACCTTTAAAATCCAGCATCAGCCTCGCATGTCGAAGCACCATGTCTGTAACCTCTCCAAAGCTAGGCTTTGACAAATGTTCTCCTGTTTCAAAGTAATGAAGTATCTGGCGAAAAATCCACGGATTTCCCTGGGCACCTCTGGCTATCATGAATCCGTCACAGCCGGTCTGCTGGTACATGGCAATTACATCTTTTGCAGTGAGCAAATCACCATTACCGATGACCGGAATGGATACAGCTTCTTTTACCTCTCGAATAATGTCCCAGTCTGCTTTGCCAGAGTAGAACTGTTCACGGGTTCTGCCATGAACCGCAATCGCTGCTGCACCACTGGCCTCGGCAATTTTTGCCATTTCTACTGCATTGATATGGTCATCATCAAAGCCCTTTCGTATTTTTACTGTGACGGGTTTGCTGATTGCTCTTACTGTTTTTTCAATAATCTCTCCTGCTAGCTTTGGATTTTTCATAAGAGCAGATCCTTCACCATTGTTTACAATTTTGGGAACTGGACAGCCCATGTTTAAATCCAATATATCAAAGGGTCTTTCCTCTATTTGATATGCGATACTGGATATAATGTCAGGGTCAGAACCAAAAAGCTGTAAGGATACCGGATTCTCTCTCTCATCTATCTTTAAGAGCTCCTCTGTATTGCGGTTTTTATACAAAATTGCTTTTGCACTTACCATTTCCATGCAAAGCAATCCTGCTCCCTGTTCCTTGCATAACAAGCGAAATGGCAGGTCTGTGACGCCTGCCATAGGTGCTAATATTAAATTATTGGGTAGTGTTACACTTCCAATCTGAAGTGGTTTTATCATGTTCTGTTCCATTGTTCACTTTATTTTTCTTTGCGATTCTGTTTTTTATACACTAAATAAATTCCTTTTAATGTCAAATTCGGGTCGTAGATATCAATGGCATCCGTACCTTCTGCAATGATGCGGCCTAAGCCACCTGTAGCGACTACTTTGATATTTTCCAGCTTAGCTTCTTCTTTTACGCGTTTAATGAGGTATTCTGCTTGTCCAATTTGCCCATATACAAGGCCTGACTGCATACTGGTAATGGTGTCTTTGCCAAGTACTTTTTCTGGTTTTGCAATTTCTATTTTGGGAAGCTTTGCTGCATCCTCCCATAATGCCTTTGCAGAAATGCTAATACCGGGTGCAGTAATGCCTCCAATAAAAGCACCATTTTCATCTACCAAGTCGTAGGTTGTAGCTGTACCATAATCCATTACTAATACAGGTCCACCATAAAGCTCATAGGCCGCCACCGCGTCAACGATACGGTCTGCGCCTACCTGCTGTGGATTTGGCACTGCAATACGAAGCCCAGTTTTGACACCTGGTCCTACGATAATTGGCTTGATATTTAAATATTTTATCATAGCGCTGGACAAAGAATGCATCACATCTGGTACTACGGAGCAGATAATGGCATCCTTAATCTCTTGAACAGCTATTTTGTTCTGCTGAAGCAGATTGCAAAGTAGCATACCATATTCATCTGAGGTACGTGGTATTTTGGTTGTAATACGAAATGTGGCTATGATATCTTCACCTTTAAATACCCCACCTGTCATATTTGTATTGCCTACGTCTAACGTTAAAATCATGGATTATTCCTCCTCGTCAAAGCCCTCTCCTAGAAATACTATGCGGTAATAAGTTTCTAAGGCTTCTAATAACTCACGTTTGGCATTCTGATACTGTTTAATTTTCAGCACACTTCCTATTTCATCGTAGAAAAAGTCTCCTTCTTCGTAGGAAGTGCGGAATTCCAGACTACCGTCTTCATCAAATACCATTTCCAATACACCGCCTACGTCTTCTGTATAAAGCACGCACATAATCTGCAACTCTTCCTTGATGGCTTCTGGTAATCCCTTGAATTTTTCATTTAAATAATATTTTTTGTTATACGCATTGGATGCGCAAAGTGTAATCTCACTTCTAGACATATCCATATATTCCTCTCACGGAAACTTCACCACTGGCTACTTGTTCTATTTTAGTGCCTGTATCGACCAGAAGCTCCCCTGTATTTGTAATTCCTTTTGCAATTCCTGTATACGCCCCTATAGGGTCTAGTATCTTTACTTTTTCGTCTTTATTTGCCAGAAAGCTTTCATATTCTACCTTACAGTCTCTCAAGTCGCCCTTTTCCATGACAACTGCATAGTATAGTTCAAACTGCTCCCATACACGGTTAATCAACTGTTCTCTATCTAATTTCACACCTGTCTCCAGATAAAGGGAGGTGGCTATATCGGCGAGCTCTTCTGGAAAGCTTTGGTTTGCCACATTCACACCGATGCCTATGACAACTGCATCCATCTGATTTTGGTTTAAAATCATTTCCGTTAAAATACCACAGATTTTTTTTCCATTTATGACAATATCATTGGGCCATTTAATCTGTAATGTCGTTTCGGATTGTTCTATTTTTAAAAGTTCTGTCACTGCTTTTACGACTGCCAAAGCCGCAACCAATGTCAGCATAGACGCTTTGTCTGGTTTTAGCTTTGGACGCAGTATCAGGGACATGTATATACCGGTCTCATTTTCTGAGGACCAGCTTCTGCCACGTCGTCCAACTCCTGCAGTTTGTGTGTCTGCAGTAATAAGTGTACCATGTGTGGCACCGGTAGCCGCTAGCTCTTTTGCCTTTTTATTTGTGGAATCAATTTCTGCAAAATGGTATCTCTGTTTTCCGATCCATTTTGTGTATTGTAAACTCAAAGTCAGTCTCCTTTAGTCGGAAAGTGTCGCTTTCATGATGGCTTTGATAGAATGCATACGGTTTTCTGCTTCGTCAAATACCACAGAACGAGGTCCTTCAAAAACATCATTGGTTACTTCTAATTCTGTTAAACCAAATTTCTTGTAGACCTCTTCACCTACTCTTGTTTTTAAATCATGATACGCTGGTAGGCAGTGCATAAAGATAGCGGTATCCTTTGCATTTTCAAATGCCTTTTCATTTACCTGATAAGGAAGAAGGTCGTCAATACGTTCTCCCCATACGACTGCTGGTTCACCCATGGATACCCATACGTCTGTGTAAATAACGTCTGCATCATGAGTGGCCTCTGCCACATTTTCTGTCAAGGTGATGGTTGCGCCTGTTTCCGCAGCGATGCTTGTTGCATATTCTACCAAATCTTTCTTTGGAAAATACCTTTTATTGGTACACGCAACAAAATGCATACCTAATTTTGCACAGGCAATCATGAGTGAATTACCCATATTAAAACGGGCATCTCCCATATATACAAATTTAAGGCCTTCTAATTTGCCAAAATTCTCACGAATCGTCAGCATATCAGCAATCATCTGTGTTGGGTGGAATTCATCCGTAAGTCCATTCCACACAGGAACACCTGCGTATTTTGCTAATTCTTCTACCGTTTCTTGTGCAAAACCTCGGTATTCAATCCCATCGTACATTCTACCTAATACGCGAGCGGTATCTGCTACACTTTCTTTTCCACCGAACTGTGAAGAGCCCGGGTCAAGATAAGTCACATGCATACCTAAATCGTGAGCAGCCACTTCAAAAGAACATCTGGTTCTTGTACTGGTCTTTTCAAAGATAAGTACAATATTTTTTCCAACAAGGCTATCATGCATAATACCCTGTTTTTTCTTCTCTTTTAATTCTGCCGCCAAATCAATTAAATATATAATTTCTTGTGGTGTATAATCCTTTAATGTTAAAAATGAACGCCCTTTTAAAGTCATACTGTTTCCTCCTATATTTTGGGAATGATAGTATTTTACTCTATTTATCCCCTAAATACAAGAAAAAGGTCATCCTATGATGACCTTTTGTGCTGTGTTTTACCAGAAAATCATTCCGTCAATACGCATTCCTGTTTGTGTTCCATTGTAATCATTGAAACGATAGCAGCCTGGTGCGTTATTTTCACCGGCTAAAGCAGCTCTTGCTACATCATAGCACTGCTGTGAAACCTTTCCTCTATTTAAACGGTTTAATAACTTTCCATTTGTTGCTGGTGGGAACTGTCCCTTCTGCGTGAGTACACCCACAATTGTATCTGGATACGTGGAACCATGTACACGGTTCATAATAACAGATGCTACTGCAAGCTGACATTCATAGGAAGATCCACCTGCTTCACAGTAAATAATCGCTGCCAAAAGTGTTACATCGTCTAACTCAGCGAGCTTAGCTGCAGTTGTCTTGTTTGATGATGACTTATTGCTTGACTGCTGAGCTGCCTTCTTAGCGGCTTCTGCTTCTGCCTTTGCTTTTGCCTTTGCTTCTGCCTCTTTACGTTGCTGTTCTTCAATTTCTGCAATTGTAATACCTGTACCCAAATCCAATGCTACAGTTACATAATCAGCGCTTACATAATATGTGTTATCCTTGTATTTTACTGCAACCCAGCCAGTTTCTGTAGCTGCTGCTGTGTCTACCACAAGCTTATCGCCTTCATCTAAGCGTTTGATTACTTTGCTTTCTGTGCTCATTGTTTCACGAATACGAAGACCATCTACGGTTGTTGTCGCTATCGTGTTACAGTTTGCTTTTGCATAAGCCAATGCATCTAAGCCATAGATACAGTATTCATTGCTTACATAACCTACTAAGTTACCAGACTCAATTTTGGTCCATTCTGTTCCAACTTCAAGTACAGTTGCAACGTCACCCTTTTCTAATTTACCTGCTATGTCAGATTCACCATTTGCTTCTGCGCGTACATTTAAAGAGCTATTTACATTTGCCATCATACGGCTCTGCCATTGCTGCTCTTCTTCTGTAAGCTCTGGTTCAGCAACTACTTCCTGCTCTTCAACAGGACTTGTTACAACATCTACAGTTTCTTTTTCTATAGTAACTTCTTCGATTTCTGTTTCCACTTCTGCAGAACCTACTTCTGTATTCTGTACTCCATTGGTGCTGCCGCATGCTGTAAATAAAATGGATAATGCTACAACGGCGCTTAAAACTCTTGATTTCAATGTGAACTTCATAATACCTCCAAATGTTTTTACTTCTTAAGTATTACATGTTTTTTACGTTTTTAAACATTTTATTTCAATTGTTACAAATTTGTTACACCTCTGGCATTATATCAAAGCTATATCTGTTTGTCAAATTTTGGTTTGATTTTAGTAAAAAATTATATGTTTTTTGATTATTCTCTCATCTAAAACTAGTAATTATGCACAAAAATTACTTGTTGTTTTCATAAAAACACTTTTTAATCTATGTAATATTTAAGGAAAATATTCCCCTAATACCGACTGAATCAAGTGGTTTTGTTCCTCCTCCTTTTCTTTTTGGGCAACATTTCTGATAGATTTCCTTTCTGCATCTGCTAGTTTTACTGAGGCTTCTACAGAAATATCAGAAACTGCATCATCCTCTGTAACGAAGTCCACATAAGCTTGTACTTCTTTTACTATGCCGTCTATCTGCTTTTGCACACGATTTATCTTTTGTAGAAAAATAATCATTATAATTCCCATTGCAACCTGCAACAAAAATACCCATTCTAATTGAACCATTTTTCTCTCCTTTTTCTTCTGGAAACTCGTCCCAGTTTCTTCTATACATTATAGAAGATATTATAAAAGATTTTTTCTTTTCTCAAAAGACCTCTTGCCGGATTTTTCATCGCAAGTTTTATTCTTTTTCGACAATTGTGTGTTGCTTTGAATCGTGTGTTTACCTATGTAATCTTTGTTGACTTTTCTTCTTTTGCGTATAATATAATAAGTAGAAAATCATCTACATATATATAGAAAGGATGTTTTATGAAAAAAATCATTATGACAGGCGGCGGAACAGCCGGCCATGTTACTCCAAATATTGCACTAATGCCAGCATTAAAAGAGGCTGGATATGAAATCGGTTATATCGGCTCCCACAATGGAATTGAAAAAGGACTTATCGAAGCGCAGAATATTCCTTATTATGGAATTGCTTCTGGAAAGCTTCGTCGATATTTTGACCCTAAGAACTTCTCTGATCCATTTCGTGTTATAAAAGGATATGCTCAAGCAATTGGACTGATGCATAAATTAAAACCAGATGTTGTGTTTTCAAAGGGCGGCTTCGTATCGGTACCTGTTGTATTGGCTGCAAAGACCTGTGGTGTGCCAGCTATTATTCACGAGTCTGATATTACACCAGGTCTTGCAAACCGCATTGCTATTAAGGGTGCCAAAAAGGTATGCTGCAACTTCCCTGAAACTCTGAAATACCTTCCAGCAGATAAGGCAGTGCTCACTGGCTCACCTATCCGCAAGGAATTATTAAATGGAAACAAAGAAAATGCCTACAAATTATGTAATTTTCCCGCGGAAAAGAAACCAGTTCTTTTAATCATAGGCGGAAGCTTAGGCTCTAAAGCCATCAATGAAGCCGTTCGTAAGATATTACCCGAACTCCTGAAGGACTTTTATATTATTCATTTATGTGGAAAAGGAAATGTAGAAGATGGATTAAATGGAACTGTTGGATATGCACAGTTTGAATATGTAAGTGCGGAACTAACTGATATGCTAGCTTTGGCAGATCTGGCTATTTCTCGCGCAGGTGCTAACTCCATCTGCGAATTGTTGGCACTACATAAACCAAACATTTTAATTCCGCTTTCTGCTGCTGCCAGCCGTGGCGATCAGATTTTAAACGCAAAATCCTTCCAGAAACAGGGCTTCTCCTATGTCATTGAAGAAGAAAATGTTACGGATGAAATATTATTAAATGCTGTTCGTGAAGTATATAAGAATCGTCAGACTTACATCGCCGCAATGAAACAAAATGGACAAATGGATTCCATTGAAACCATTTTGAATTTAATCAAAGAGCACACAAAACGGCAATAATTTACAGCTCATAAATATAAGGAGTGTACCTTAGATAATCTAACGTACACTCCTTCGCGTTTTATCATTAATCTACTTTTAGTTGCTCACATAATGCCTTTAATGCTTCACTATCTGAAGCTCCAGGTACAAAATTCAAAAGATTGGTATTGTCCATACTTTCATAACGTGGAATCAGGTGAAGATGGAAGTGAAATACCGTCTGCCCCGCTACTTCACCATTATTCTGCATCAGATTATAGCCTTCACAGCCTAATACCTTGGTGGCATGCTTGATAACCTTCTGTCCCACCTTGACGGCATTTCCTAATATTTCAGGC
Source organism: Agathobacter sp. (assembly GCA_045603165.1). Classification (GTDB taxonomy): domain Bacteria; phylum Bacillota; class Clostridia; order Lachnospirales; family Lachnospiraceae; genus Roseburia. The sequence continues at coordinate 57,182 of JAZULP010000053.1, forward strand.
TCAATTTCATAAATACTTGCATAGTGCTGTTTTGGGACAACGAGAGCATGTCCCTTTGTGGCTGGTGCAATATCCATAAACACCTTGAAATCTTCGTCCTCATAAAGCGTGTAACTAGGAATATCTCCTTTTATAATTTTGCAGAAAATACAATTCTCATGTGCCATAGTTCTGTCTCCTTTGATCTACTCAACATATTTCTAATTAAGGCTTGTAACACTCCTCCTCTTTAGAACAAGAATACCTGATCTAACATACGAAGCGTCTTAAAGTTACCTTTTGCTGTCATTTCCCCAGTCATAAATGCTCTCTGGAAGGTCATTCTTCCATCTACGATAGACTGCATTACGTCAATAGACATCTTTGCGTATACATCAATATTCTCCATTTGTCCATAATGTACTTCCAGCTTATCATCCCGAACAGAAATATATAACGGATTCTTATAGCCCTCAATTGTAATGGAATATGTAGCACAGAAATCATCCTGTGCAATAAAATGGCTCTCAAAATCCTTCACAAATGGCTCTCTTTCATCGCCAGCCGTCTTGCCCAGCATATCTTTAAACATAGACGTCAGCTCTTCAATATCCTCCTTCTGTTGTTTTACATAACTGTCGTCGGATACATATTTGGAAAGCTGTTCGCTTTCTTGTGGAGTCAGATTCATCTGCTGGGTACGGAGTACACTTTGTTTTACTGCCTGATTACTGGTTGGAAGGCTCTTCATCTTCTGTGAAATTACGCGATACATATTTTCTGCTTTCTTTTCAATAATCAATGTATATTCCGCATTTACCTCAAAGCTAACTAAATCTTCTACATATCCACAAAGTCCCGGACATGGTTGTCCGCCTAAGATTTCCCATGCATTTGCCAGAGTTAGCTCGCCTTCTCGTTCACCATATGTTGTAGACATAACGATTGGTTGCATATACATTTGACTGATTTTTTCCTTGTCGCCATATAACCAGCAGGCATCTAAGAACTGCTGCATATATCCGCCTATGCCCAGCCACTCAACTGTAGTCGCCAGAATAATTCCATCTGCATCCTTAAAGGTCTGTGGAAGCGTAGCGATTTCGTTCTTATGCTCGTAAATATTATATCGTTCTACTTTTACACGCAGCTCTTTTAACACATCTTCCATTTTGTTTAAAACATATAATGTCGGATCATCTAAAAGACCACGGCCTCCATAATATACATTAATTTTCATCTTCTACCTCACGTGTTTTCTTTGGTTTATCTTAAGTATAGTAATTTTGCTCGTCAAAATCAATCTTTTTAGTAGTTCTTCGGTAGAAAATAATACTTAATACGAATCCCATAATAAGACCACCGATATGACCCCAGTTATCTACATTCCCAGCCGAAACCCCATAATAGAGGCACAAAACAATCATCAGAACCATTCCTTTTCCTGTTAGCGTTTCATATTTGCCTTTATGAACAATCAATATCCATGCGAGTGCACCCACAATTCCAAAAATTGCTCCTGATGCACCTGCTGATACTGCATATTCACCACTACGAAGCATCTGTATATAAGACAAGGAGCTTCCTCCTATCCCAGCAATAAAGTATAACACTAGAAATTTTACTTTCCCTATAGCCTTTTCCAGTATAGGGCCTGCAGCGCCTAATATAACCATATTTTGTAGGAGATGGTTAAACCCAAAATGCATAAAGGTAGCAGTAAACAATCTCCAATATTCTCCGTTTTCTGCCAAATAAGGTGGATAAACTGCTCCATGCTCCATCATAAAGCTGGCACTTTCCGTCTGTCCCATTGTTTCTAATATTAAGAAAACAATTACATTTATGACTATCAATGCTATTGTAAGATTCATGTTTTTATTCCTTTGCAAATATTTCCTTATATTATAGTTTTTTCTACAAGTAGTTGCAAGGGCTTAGCTTAGCTTTATAAAAAACGATATTTTACATCTGCAAAACGAATGACGTCGCCAGATTGTAACGCTTTCCGTTCTTTATAATTTAAGATTTCATCATTGACATATGTACCATTTGTGGAATTCAAATCTTCTATATAATAGGTATCATCGATATAGTCTATCTTTGCATGAAACTGACTAATCGTTTCACGCACAACCTGCATGCGTGCCCTGTGGTTTTTACCAATTAGACAAACCGATTTTTCCAAATCAAAATCTACATATTCTCCAGTTCCTTCGTAAATTAGTATACCACTTGGTTCCCCAAAGGGTGTAGCAATACATACCGTTGGATGAATTTCTCTTGGCTCCTCGATCTCTTCCTCATCCGGATAGACCACCATTGGAACTTCCTCCTTTTGTACTGACATCTCTTTTTTATTTTCTATAAAATCTAGCGGGTTTCTAGATAATAGTGCTTTTGCTTTCTCATACAATTCCATCAGTTTTTCTTCTATATGATTATGCTTGCATGTAACTGGATTATCTGCCTTTTCTTCATGCACTCTTTTTTCATGTACCATAATTGGTTTTGGCGATTCTTTTTGAGACATGGCAGGTGTTTTCGGCAAATCCAATATAGCTCCCTTTTCCTTTAAAATTGCTTCTTTTAAATCATCCATACTATACCCATCGGATAGGGTAAGTTCATATATTTTATAGGCTGCACGTACAGCCTCTTTTTCTTCATGATTTATTTTTTTTAAAATATATTCCATAAGCTGCTGCAAATCCTGAGAAAAATTACCGCTATTGCTTGGATATAATACAAAGGAAATATCCTCACCTCTGCTATTTACAAATATCAGTTCCGGGTCCACCATTAAACAATTTGTATCGATAAGATTCCACTCCAATACTTCAAGTTGATTACAAATCCGTAAAATTAATGTCTCAAAGAAACTCTGTCCAATTTGATTTACCCTACAATAAGCATCCAGTGCCTGTTTCCCTGTTATATTGTACCAATACTGCCCCTGTCCATTTACGAAGCACTTTTCCACAGGTATGCACCCGGAATAGCTTTTTCGAAGCATCAGCGTTTCATCGAAACATGCCTCTTGCACGGATGGTATTTTCATATAACTTTTAGCAATATCTCTTTCATATGTAATTTCTCGATTAATCATCTGTCCATTCCTCTCCTACCTCTTTTATCATTTGATATGTATAAAACTCAGACACTACATCCATAGTGGTTATGCCTGAATATACTTCCCGTTGCACACTTTGCTGGTAAAAATCAATTCCACCTCGAATTGTTATTAGCACCAGAAACATTGCCATAGGAATATACATCGTTGCTTCTATTGTAATGCTTCCTTTTTGTGTATTTCTCATCATTTTCCTTCACATCCAATCTTCATTAAATAATCTATGACATAGACTATAAGCAAAAATGGAACAAACGCTATTTCGTATTTTCTATCTTTATGAAAAAATATTAGTAAAACAAATGCCACTATGACCGCAAAGGCTGAGGCTATCATAAGCAGTAAAAGCAATTCTTCTAAAGAATAAAATAGTCCCATCATACATAAGAGAAATCCATCTCCATATCCCAACGCTTCCCTACTGACTCGAGAAAACAACAGACTACAGACGCCTGGAAACAATGCCATTAACACTTCTGCGATGGGTGCTTTCTCCACCCATAAAAGTACTATTCCAACAATTGCCCCGCCCCCTGTAACCAATAGGGGAATTTTCTTCCATTTGATATCAAAAACCGTTTGTATCATTAGTACTATACCTATAACTATCAATTTTATTTCTTTCATACTAAAATCCTTCTAATTGCAATAACTGCAAGGAGAACGACCTTCCACCTCTTCTAGTCTCACCTTATTTATAGTTCTCTTTAAATAACTACAGGAAATATCCATATGGTACAAGATTCCATAATCGGTGCAATATACCTTCCTACAATTACCCACAGAAATGCAACAACGAGGACAGATTTTGTATTTCTGCCCGTCCTTTCCTCGTTCTTCTTTTATGCGGGATATAGACACCTCCCGAATGGATAAGTCCAACACCCTACAAGATTTTGAAATATGGTACACATTGCCATTTGGTGTAAGATATACCCATTGTTCTCTAGTATTATCCACATCCCCATTCCATTTTTGAAAACAATTCTGACTATACAGCTTGATTCGACCTATATTCCAAAAACCAACCGGTAATGATACTTCATAGCTGCCTATTAAATCAATTTCCTCTCCCTGACAATTAGACCCTGATAGTAAAACTCCAAGGCTACCACCTCGGACATATTTCTCTACTACATCACTATCCTCTAAGGCATATACTAAATAGCCTTTTGCAGATGCCAACAATAATTCCGAAGAAGTCACCACACTGCTTTCTACTGCTGTTTTTCTCCCCGCATAGATAAGGGCCTCTTCCACGGCACATTGCACCTGTAGAATGCGAAAGAAGAACAATATACAGACAAAAAATCCTGCCATCAGTGGCAGCACAACTGCTGCTTCCACGGTATAGGATGCTCTTTGACCGGTGCAAAGGGATGCCTCTTGGATGATATGAGGTAATTGCTTTAACATATGAGAATGGGGAGAACCCTTCTTGTTGTCTATTTGCGTGCATTTCCCGAGAGACATCCCTTTACACCTGCCTTTCAATAATAACCAAAGCTTGACACAGAAGATACTTGATACGTCCAATTCATGTCTGTAGTTATCTGTTCTAAAGAAGAAAAAACGGCGCTATATATATAGGTAACCCTTACATGCGCACTTATCATAAACTGATCTAGCTGAATATCGTTGCCATAGAGTTGTTTGAGAGTCGCCTCCTGCATATCCATTCCTCTTTTAGCCAATATCTTTTCGGATTGAAATAGCAACAACATTGCCAGATAATTCTCATAAGAAAGTCCCCACTCGCCTTCCTTTGCTGTCAAATATCCCTGCGATATTTCTCCTATATTCTCCAGCTCTAGTGTCCAGAGGCTTGCATTTTTTATCAGCGGAACATGCTTATTTTGTAGCAATGACCTGACATCCAAAATACTCTCTCCAAATGCCCAGGCAGTTAAAAGTCCTGTGGTAACCACTTCAATCAAGAGTGGATTCCCGCTGACTCCCACCAATGCTGTGGCCAATGCTCGTGCTTCTCCTACTTTTTTTACATCTGACATAAGATATAAGAAATTTGCCATCTCTCTAATTCCAAGTAGCTCTGTAACCACAACCTTTAAATTGTCACAATCATTATCTTTACCGCCTATAAGATACTCCATCTCATAGGACAGACTGTGTCCTTCCTTGTTGTTACAGAAATTGGACATATACATAAGCAAATACTGCTGTAACCATACCTTATCCAGCCAATCCGTTTCCTCTATATGCGAATTTCCTGTTGCAAGCCTCCTATTTGATACCGCTTCAGAGAGAGAAAAAGACCCATCCGACAATCCACTGGTATCCTCCAATACTAATTCTAATATGCCCGCTTCCTGTACTTGTTTTATTTCTTCTAATGGATTGGAAAATGAAACTTCCTGTTTCTTACTGCTTCCGATCGATTTTCCCCTTCGTGTGTTATCAACACTTTTTTCTATCTCTTGATTCGATTCTCCTTCTGATACTTCCACTTTTTTCATTTCTTCTAAGGCCTTATCTATATTTGACATATCAAGCGTACTACTTTTCTTTAAATCATTTATCGCCTCATATTGACTAAATATCTCCTTTGCTGTTTCATATAGAATATGCTCCTCCATATAGCCAGCGACAGCATGGATATACGCCGCTCCATTGCCATCCGTGAGCAGGGTATATTCCTGTACCTCTACATCCTGAACCTGAAATAATAATAAATTCGTTCTCTCTGTATTTTTGTCATAACGACCATTCCCCACCTCTGTCATGATAGACTCCATCTGCGATAAATTACAGCCCAATAAATGATAGTTTTCCCACAAATAACTGCTGTAATTTGCGAAAACTGACTCCAAGGCTATTTCTGTCTGAAGCTCTCCTAATCGTTTCAGCTCCTGAAATCGTGACATCTCCAAAAATGAAAAAATGGTCGTCATCACCACCAGCATAGCCAGTAAAGAAAAAATCGTAATACTTCCCTTTTGCTGTCGCAATTCTATACCTCACTTGCTTCTTCAAAAATAGTATCAAAAATCATAGTTACTAAATCCGTTAACTGCTCCTTAAATATCAATACAAGTCCTACCAGGACTACGATAATCAATATCATCTCTACTACACCAGCACCCGTTTCTTCTTTTAACTTATTTACAATTTCCAACTCGCATTCTCCTTTCTAAATTGTCGTTCCAAGTATGGCAGGCAGTAATACAATTACCATAACTAAAATCATCATAAACATAAGTGGTATCAGCATCTTTGTAGATGCTTCTTCTCCCAACCGCTTTGCCGTTAAGATTCTCTGTTCATAAGCTTTGCGACATTCTTCTTCCAGTTGCACACAAAGCCCAGCTGTTCCCTTCTCCAAATTAGTGCTCAGCGTTCGCATCAGGCGATAAAAACAACGTACATTTACTTCATTTGCGAATTTTTGATATGCCATTCGCTCATTTTCTCCTTCGCTTAGTCTTCGGCTCATATATACAATGGCTTCAAACACTGGCTTTTCCTCCATCTGCTGATGATTTCGTTTCGCTTCATACTGAGCAGCAATCCTTTTCCATGCCTGTCTTGTAGTCATTCCTGTCTCCAATAAAATAGATAGCTGATTCACTAAGTCGGGATAATCCATTTCCAATCTTTGTATTCGTTTCTGTTCCTCGAGTTCTGCCTGCTTTTTCTGTCCCCACCAGATAAGAATTACTGCTACCAGCTCCAATGCCACCACTCGAATGGTCAAATAATTTTTTTCTTCTGACCATTCCAGTTTAATTCCATTTAACTCTGCTGGAAGCTGTATCTTATCTGTACCCTCCATTTCCATCTGCTGATTCATCCATTTTTCTAAGGATTGCAATAGCTTTTCTCGTTCTGACAATACTCTCTTCTCAATACGAAATAGAAATTCATAAATCTGTTCATACTCTCCACAGGATAACGTCACCTCTGCAGGGATGACAGCTCCTGCTTCCGGTACATTTTCTTGTAAAATTTCTCCCTGCGCATTGATACAAGCTGTATTTCCGAAATCCCACTTTGCTTCTACTAAACCACCCTCATAGCTCTCTGCCATGGGTACTTTCTCTCCGATTTCTTGAAAATCATTTGTAATACACGCTATTGTGGAAGAAAAATATGCATCTGCTTCGTCGCTTGTTACGCGTGCAGGCTCGATTTTCAGGGAATAATTATATTCCTCCAGAACAGCCTCTCCATCCAGAATCAATTGTACTTCTTTCTCTTTTCCACCTGCATGATTGCGTAAGATAACGCCATCCGGTTGTATGATGCCATTAGTTGTATCTTGATAAATGGCCAATAAGAAAAAAATCAGAAATATTACGGCAATCTTGCTTATATTCATTCCTTTCATAGCTACACCTTTATCTGTAATATCTTTTCGGAAAGTCTCAGTGCCACCATATAACCAACTAGACAAACTGTCATGCAAAGCACTCCCTTCCAGTTATGATAGAGTACCGACATATAATCCCAAGCGGAAATCTGTAAAAAAACAAGAATCCCCAAAGGCATCAGATTCATAACCTGTTGCTCCATTCGCTTTTCCGCTATCATAACTTCAATCTCTTTCTGTGCGTCATATTTCTCTCCCATACGGTTTACGACCGTATCAATCATGCGCTTCCAATTTCCGCCACAACGCTTTCCATAATCAAAAACCTCCGCAAAGCTTATAGCGTCCTCCAGCCCAGAACGATAAGCAAAATCCGAAAACAACTTTTCAATCGGCATATTTAAGCTCACCGAATGGTTCATATCCTGTATTTCCTGATAAAAAAGCGCTTCCTCTCCATATAACAAACGTGTTTCTTTCTGAACCTCCCTCCAGGCATTCTCCATAGAAAGTCCTGCCTGTAAAGCACTGTTTAACACTCGCATACCATGCATAAACTGCTCTTTAAGCTCTTCCTTTTGTTTTATTTGTAATGCTGCCTTTGTTCTTTGATACTCCCATATTCCAGCTAGAGGAAACAATAGCAATGCCCAAACAGAACGATAAAACAAAACTGCTACAGCCAGTGTTATTCCTATGCTTTTTAAAATCATTTGCAGAATTCCTTGAAGAGACATTCTATACATCTTCCACATCCCCCTCAAATCCAGCGGTGAGCAACTTCCTCCTATTTTGTAACTCAGCTTTTTTTACAAGTTTTTCCTTCCACTGATATAATGCCTGCGTGCGAATTTCGCCATCAAAAACTCCTAATATCTCACTAATCTCCACAACTCGACGCTTCTTATCCTGTCCTCGTTCCAAATGTACCATAACATCAATTCCCATCGCTATCTGCTGACGCACCGCCAGTAGCGGTAGCTCTGTTCCCATAAGGACCATCATCTCCAAACGACTTAACATATCCTGCGTAGAATTGGCGTGTCCTGTAGACAGACTTCCATCGTGTCCTGTGTTCATGGCCTGTAGCATATCCAGCGTCTCTTCTCCTCGACACTCCCCTACAATAATGCGGTCAGGTCTCATTCGAAGGGCAGTATGTATCAACTCCCTTGCTGTAATTGCCTTAACTCCTTCCATATTACTGTTTCGCGTCTCCAAACGAACCAGATTATCAATTCCCTGTAGCTTAAGCTCGGCAGAATCTTCTATAGTAATCACTCTTTCGTCCTGAGGAATATATGCCGACAAAGCGTTTAAAAACGTAGTCTTTCCAGAGCTGGTTCCACCAGAAATAAACAAGTTGTATTTTGCTTTGACCAATTTTTTGAGAAATCTCGCAGCTTCCTCGCTAAGGGCTCCTTTTTCTATTAATGTCTCCATATCTAATGGCTTTTTCCCGAATTTGCGAATAGAAATAGCAGAGCCATCAATAGAGATGGGAGCCAGAACTACATTAACTCGGGAGCCATCCTCTAAGCGAGTATCTACAATTGGCATTGTCAAATTAACTACACGATTATGCTTGCTTACAATCTGCTGTATGACATCCTGTAGCTTTTCTTCTGATGCAAAGTGATAAGGATATTTACAAAATTGTCCACCCTTTTCATAAAATATCTGCTTTGGGCCGTTCACCAAAATTTCTGTAACTTCATCATCCTCTAAAAGCTCCTGTAGAATATCCAACTTTCTTAAGGAATTGAATACTCTCTGCTCCAGCTGAATTCGCTGATTCAAGGAAAGGCTTGTCGTTTCTTGACACCGAGCCATCTCCCTTGCAATCATTTCCTGCAATTCCAAATCGGGCAATTCCTTGGAAAAATCCATACGCTCCAACACTTGCTCTTTTACCCATTCACATAAATTATTCACAAACTTCACTCACCCATAGCTGTTGGCGCAAGGTATTGCCTACTCCGTTCCAACGCCACCTTTCTGCAAGCTTTCTCCAGTCTTCATCCGCACTGTATACTGTAGGTATTTCAAACCTTGTAATTCTACGAAAAAGATCCACTTTTCCACGTCTTTCCAATGCCTCCCTAAACGCCGTCTCTCTCCAAAAACCTTCATTGGCTTTTGAGGATAATAAATAACACTTGTCACAACTCTCCATCAGCTCGAGCATTCCAGAAAACATACCGCCAAAATTAATAATTATACAATCATATGCCAGCTCCTTTGTCAGCATATCCATCATAGTTTCATACATAGTAGCGCTTGCTTCTGCCAGACATTCCGGATTCTTAATCGTATGTACATATTCGAAATTTGCCTGTCTACCAATTCCTGATAGTAAACGGCCTTTCGTATATACACCTGTGGTAGAAACGGCCATCATATCCTCCATTCCTAAGCTCTCCTGCAATCCATCATTTCCACTATTTTCGTCTCCAGAATCCATTCCACTAAAAGGCTGCAAATCCAATAGCAGTACCGACTGCTTTTCTCCGCATATCCCACAGAGGGTGACCACAAATGGTAACTGCAGCGCCTCCTGCGTCAGCGAAAAAACGCCTATCACCTGTCTGTTTTTCTTCTGTAGCTTTGCTTCTTTTACATTCTGTATGGTTGTGCCAGTCATTTTCTCTATGTTGTCTACAATTTTGTATACTTCCTGGTATTTATCCACAAAAACAATATGTTCTGCTGTATACGATTCTTCTCGTTCCTCTTTTAGATACAACACTCTTTCCTCTCTCTTGCTTAAAGACTCCAAGCCTTCTTTGTCACAATCCCCAATAATAATCACCTCGTATTCCTGTGTGTCTAAGGCCTGAATTTCTGCAAGACGGGTATAAATATGCACCTCAAATTGATTTTGATAGTGATTCATAAGGCATTTTACAAAGCGGTTCTGATACATCTCATCTCCAATGCAAACTGCCAGTCTGGTCTTACTCATAAACCCTCCTGTCCTATAAAATTTTAAAAATTTGAATATAACTGGATGTTTCTACCAATAGAGATAAAAACATATGATTGTCTTCAGCTTACACTGAAAACTTATGAATAATTCCAGCCTTATACAGCTGAAATCATACGGATTGTCCTCGACATCATGCATTGTCAAAGACAAATGATAAAAGGATAACGAGAAAAGAAGCTTACGCTCCTTTTGTTTTAAGCCGAATTATAGCAACCTGTTTTGTGGTTGTCTATGACTTTTTGATTTTTTTAATGATTTTGTGAATATACGACAAAATTCGTCCTATTATTTTTGTATAACTTTTCCTTTTCTGCTTATACTTGTAAAAAGAGGATTTCTTTTAAGAGAGGTGAGCTTATGAAACTTTTTAAACTACAACCAGCTGATGATAACAAGCCGTACATGATTTTAAAAGACGATATCGAAAAAACAGCCTTGGAACTAAATACCGCCTATACAAATCTTCAAAATGTCGTAGACCCGGATTTAATTGATTATTACATTTACCAAACAAAGGCTGTTCAGATGCGCTACCGCTATCTACTGAATTGCGCAAAAAAATTAGAGGACTCTTATACAAAGAATCCTCTATGACTATCATCTATAAAGCTTTCATTTAAATTTGATCTTCCATACGTAAAGCCAGCATAGACCTGCTGGGTATTGCTCATAAGTGGTCCTGAAGTATCTGTTTTTGCCACCTCACAAAAGGAGGCATACAGGTGCTTTAGGACTTTTTCTGCTTCCTCAAGCCCATCGATGCGATTTTGATACAGAGTTTTTGCCAGTAAATTTTTACAATACATATAAAGCTGATACAAATCTCTCGACATTTCGTATTGAAAATTCAAAGCCCCTGATAATGTATCTATGGAGCTTTGTGCTTTCCGGACCGCCATTTTATATGCTTCCCTGTCCATTTGTTTAAAAGCAGTCTTTGCATCCTCCATGTAGGCAAAAACAATATCATACATGATTACAATCAGCTCACCCTTATTACACTGACTTAAACGTCTTGTAAATTCCTGTTTCAACCTATTTTCCATAGCTTCCTCCAGCCATTACTGTAACAGTGATAATACCTGCTGTGGCAATTCATTTGCCTGAGACAGAACAGAAATAGCTGCCTGATTTAAAATATTTTGCTGTGTATATTCCGTCATTTCAGTTGCCATGTCTGTATCCATTATACCTGAGTACGCTGCTGTCATATTTTCAGTAGTTGCTGATATGCTAGATACTGCATAATCTAAGCGATTTTGAAATGCTCCCAGCTTCGAGCGGATTGCAGATACTTTCTCCAATGCATCATCTAAAGTAACCATAGCTCTATCTGCACCATTCACTACCGCTATATCTACTTCATCAATGTAAAGACTTGTAGCAGATACTTCCGAAATACGGATATCCATTGTTTGGTGTTCATTCGCACCAATTTGAATCATCATAGAACCGATATCCGTTACTTCGATTTGGAAATTTCCATTCGTTTTTGCTGCTGCTACGGCTTCATCATCTGTAGCTGGTACATAATTCTCATTTAATAGAAAATCGATAGAAAATCCATCTTTATCTGTAATTACAACACGATTACCTTCTGTTTCAATAGTCGTGGTGTTGGTAAAGCCTGCGGCATCTACTTCATCCGGAACCTCTACTATTGCGTCTGTTCCTGATGTATTTACCTGATATCCTCCCGTATAGTTTTTATTGATATCAAGCGTATTTGATAAGTTAACGGAAAATGCGAATTCAATTAATTCTGCCTTATCAGTTGATTCGGAACGCACTTCCAATACTCCATTTGCATTTTCAACTGCACTATAGCCTGCATTGATTGCAGCTTCAGAAAGAGCGTTGTGATATTCTTCAGTGGTCATACCCGGTGTAATCGTTACCGTTACACCATCAATTCGGATACTTTCCTCCTCTGTAACTGCAGGTACTTCACCAAAGGTTAATTTGGTTTCGTTAATTACATATTCACAATCCTTATTGGCTGTCGCATTCAGTGCCTCAGCAAGTTCCGTCGTCATAGTAACTTCAATCGTCTCATCATATCCATAGAAATCAGAACGAATTAAAAGCTTGCTTCCATCGTCACTTACAGATACATTACCTCCAGCCTGCTCTGCTGCATTACGAATTTCACGTAAGTAATCCTCTTTATTCATACCTGCAAGCACTTTTACACTTACACCATTAATGTCTATCATTCCATCGGTTGTTGGTTCTTCAAAATCTAGCTCTACAGTTGCTGCAGTGCCAGTTTCAACAACGTTAACACTGTATATCTGTGCAGGTACGCTGTCAGACACATAATAACGTGTTCCATTTTCTCCATAAACTCGCACGTCAGAAGAACCGTCTAATAGCGTCTTTGTGTTATACTCGGTATCTCTTGAAATACGATCCACTTCTATCTGCAATTCATCAATTTCATCCTGAAGCACTCTTCTGTCATCATAAGAATATGTTCCATTTGCTGCCTGAACAGATAATTCTCTCATTCTCTGGATAATATTGGTTACTTCGCCAAGTGCTCCGTCTGCAATCTGAATGACAGATGTTGCATCTGAGGCATTGGCTTCAGCCTGATCTAATGCATCAATCTGTGCTTTCATTTTGTTAGAAATTGCGATACCAGCTGGATTGTCACTAGCACGATTGATCTTTAAACCGCTGGATAAACGTTCCATTGATGCGGCTAATTTATTTTCTGTACGTAATAACTGATTATTTGTTACAACAGCGGACATATTGCGATTGATCTGCATACTTTTTACCTCTCATCCACTGCGCTTCCTTGCGAATAATTTGACTACCCTGTCATTCATCTGCCTTTTATATCGTCTTGTTTTTGGCATTTCTTAACCATAAAATCTATTTTCTCTATACGAAATCCACAGAAACAGTATATATTTGCTTTTCTATGGGAAACGTATTATAATAGCGAGAGTAAAAATGATTTTTAAAGGAGGTCATCCCATGGCAAAAGTTACAAAGGATACCATGATCGGCGAACTTCTTCAGATTAATGCAGATATTGCTCCACTTCTTTTAGGAATTGGTATGCACTGTCTTGGATGTCCATCAGCACAGATGGAAACAATCGCAGAAGCAGCTATGGTTCATGGAATCAATCCAGACGATTTAGTAGACGATATCAACAATTTCTTGGAACATAATTAAAAAAGAGAGGGTAATCCCTCTCTCTTTTATTATCTAAGCGAATCTAATACCTGTAGAGCATTGCCTTTTAAGATTAATTTGCCATGCTCTTTGAAAAAAGCCTCCGTAGCCTTCGTGTATTTTTTGTAACACCCATACTCGGATATTACATTACATACCTTATTGAATTCTTCTGGTGAATGACTGCTTTTACGAACAAGAAGATAGAAACGATTTTTTGCTTCATCCTTATACAGGTCACTCTCTCCTGTAAAATACCCGCCTAGCACGTAAGCTAGACGCTCCATCTGTTCAAAACTCGCAAATTCAAACATTTTTGTGAGATTCTTTGGTGGTTCAGATTGTCTTTCTATTGTCTGAACAGCCTCTTTCTCTAGAGGTTTTTCTACATTTTCCGAATGCTTTTCACTTTCCTCAAGCTGTTGCTGCAAATCCTCTTTCATCTTCTGGAAAAACCCCAGAACATCGTCTGCTGCCTGTAATTCAGGAAACATGTTTCCTTCGTCTACATCATCGTAATCCCCTAAATCTCCAGCCTCTGAGAACTTGGAAAATCTGGTATCCAGTTCTTCTGGATACTCCACCTTGGTAATCTGTAATATTATATTTTCTCCCGATAAAGGAATTGCCTCTATCATGAGTGGTATATCATTTACCTCAAAACCGAATTCATAATTCGCCTGCTCTATCATATCCCGAAAAAGGCCTCTCGCTTTCTCTGAACCATAGGCAAGTTCGCTTAATTTAATCTGTCTGTTCGCCAATTCTTCTCTTGTCAGCGTACAGCGGATTTGGTTGTCGTTTACCTTTTCAATTTTCATAAAATCACTTCCTTACCTTGAAAATCGTTAGAAAACGTATCTCTATTATAAACAATGAGCCTTGCATTTGTAAAGATGGGGGAGCATGAAAGTTTTCTAAAAAAATCCTTGCATTTTATTTTCATTTGTGATATATGTGTTTACACGAGATGTGCTCTTGACCAAAAGGAGAGCATGAAAGACATAATTAACACAATTCTGTTTGGAAAATACCTGATTATATCTCGTCTCGGTGCTGGCAGTTTTGGTACCGTTTATCTTTCCAAACACCAAATTCTAGAGACCTATCGTGCAATTAAGCGCATCCCCAAGCTTAATAATTCGACAGTCTCTCTACTTTCAGAAGCAAAGCTTCTTAAATCCTTGAATCATCCCGGTATTCCAAAAATATACGATATTTATGAGGATAACGATTATTTTTATCTTATTGAGGAATACATAAATGGTGAATCATTAGATGAATTTTTGCTTCATCAATCTCATATTTCCCAAAATATGTTTATAGATTGGTGTCTGCAATTATGCAAAATTTTTCAATATTTGCATACATTTCAGCCATCACCAATTTTATATCTGGATTTGAAACCAGAACACGTTATAGTATGTGGAATGAAAATAAAATTAATCGACTTTAACGTATCGAATTATCTTTCCAATTTGGGAAATATCTACAATCTTTTTGGGAATAAAGATTTTAGTGCACCAGAGCTTTATTCTGGAACAGCTCCGAATCTTTTATCGGACATCTACAGCATTGGAAAAATCATGCAATATCTTTCCTTGCACGTAGACACATCCATTTCTCCCAAATTTCACAATATAATAAAAAAGGCTATGAATACGGAAATTTCTGGTCGTTTTGAAACGGTAGACCAGCTAATTTCTGCTATTAATCAAGAAAAATTTTTATCAGGTCAGTCATCATCTCGTATAAAAATAGCAATTCTTGGTAGTCACACTGGTTGTGGCTCCACGCATATTGCCATTTCTCTTGTGTCAAGCTTAAATTACATGGGATACTCTGCCATTTATTATGAAAAAAATGAAACTGATAATCTAAGGCAGATGATTCCCTATATTGACTTTATGCAAGAAGATAATGGTATGCTTTGCTATCGTTTTTTTAAAGGTTATCCCAACTATGGACCTGGTATTCAAATGCCAGCTCCTACCGAATCTATTTCTGTATATGATTGTGGGGGCTCTATCAAAACAAATGACATCGACTTTGATTATGTTTTATACATATGCAGTAATAGTCCTTGGCACCGACATGAACTCTATCAGAATATAGAAAACATTCCTGCCATGCGGAAAAACCTGAAAATTATCTGTAATTTAGGACAAGCTTCCACTATGCGAAAGCTATCAAAACATTTTTCTTCTCCATCTTATCATTATGCATTTGATAAAGATGTATTCTGCATAACAAAAGAAAAAATAGACTTTGTCTCTAAATTACTATCCATCAAAAGGAGGAACCGCTTATTTTTCCATTCAAAACACAACAAATTATTTCATCAAAGAAAATCATAGGCTTTGGCAGTATCGAGCATGGTGTTGGAACCACTTGTATTAGCCTGGCACTATCTAATTTTTTATGCAGTAAATTGGGGAAAAGAACTGCATATATCGAGTTAAATACAACAAATCAAATCAGCTGTCTTTCGTCAAAAGGGAATAAACAAAGCTTCTCATATATGGGAATTTCTATTTTTCCAGCTACGACGATTACCTTCTTAGCACAAATTTTAAGTATGAATTTTGATTGCTTTGTCCTCGATATGGGTGTTCTTAATGCATACACTGCAAAAGAATTTTTAAAATGTGACAATCAATTCCTTGTGTGTAGCCTTTGCGAATGGAAAAAATCACTTACTCTAGAAAAAATGGAGAAACTCATAAAAGAAAATAATATACATCAAGAACATGTGACAGCACTTGGAAATATAAATATTAAAAAATCCAGATTAGTCATTTCTTCTAGTATTAAGTGCAGGTATTATAC